>NZ_JAUZED010000011.1 GCF_030705415.1 Curtobacterium sp. A7_M15
CGCGGTGCCGGCTGGCACCGCGCCTCCCGTCCGTCCATGGTCACCGACCGATGGTGGAGACCGCACCCGTGTCGTCCGGCTGCTCCGCGTGGGGCGGGGTGAAGACGCCGTCGTACAGGCGGACGGCGCTCCACCCGGCGACGAGCCCGGCCGCCCCGAGCACCGCGGCGACCCACGGCACCACCGCCCACCGGTCCCAGAGCGACGGGACGGCCAGCCACGTCAGGAAGTTCCCCGCGAGGCTGCCCGTCGCCCCGAGCAGGACCGCGGTCCGTCGATCGAGACTGGACAGCGCGAGGGCGATCGTCGTGGCGGCGACCGCGGCCAGGGCGTTGACGAGGTCGAGCACCGCTGTCGCTCCTACTCGCCGGTCCCGACCGCCAGCTGCTCGCGCCCACCGCCCGTGGTGACGGCGATCTTGCGGGGCTTCGCCGACTCCTTGACCGGGATGGTGACGCTCAGCACACCGTTGTCGTACCCGGCCGTGATGCGCTCGGCGTCGAGCCCGTCGCCGAGTGTCAGCTGCCGGACGTACGTGCCGGGCTGACGCTCGCGCGTGAGCCACTGCGAGCCCTCCGGAGCGCCGAGGGTCCGCTCGGCGCGGATGGTCAGGACGGACCCGTCAACGTCGATGTCGACCGAGCCCGGGTCGATGCCCGGCAGGTCGACGTCGAGGACGTAGTGGTCGCCCGTGCGGTACAGGTCCATCGGCATCGAGCGCGGCCCCGTGGTGCCGAGCAGGGAGCCGGCGAGACGGTCCAGCTCGCGGAACGGGTCGAAGTTCATCGTCATCGGAATCAACTCCTTCGTGTCTGCTGTTGAGTCCCCTCGACTCAACTGCGACATGTTCTAGCACTCAACCCTGACGAGTGCCAAAAGAACGCTCGGAGTCCGCTCGGAACTGCGGATCCGCGGGGTCACGCGAGCAGCGGCTCGAGCCGCGCCACCGCACCCCGCAGCAGCGTCAGCGCCTCGCCGGGCGCCTCGATCCGGGACACGGGCGCCGACAGGGTCAGCCCCGCGACGAGCTGCCCGCCCTCCCCGAGCACCGGCAGCGCCAGGCACCCGAACCCCTTCGCGAAGGCCCCGGTCTGGTGCACGGGTCCCCGGCCGCCGACAGCGTGCAGGCGCCCCATCGCGCTCGCGCCCGGCGTCGCTCGGAGCGCGGCCTCGTCCAGCAGGGGGAAGTCCGGGTCGACGTCGAGGTCCCGGATGCCGGAGGCGTCGTAGCGGGCGAGGTGCACCCCGGCACGGACGGCCGAGCGGACGTCGGCGAGCACCGACCGCACGGCGCGGGGCAGCGGAGCGGGTGCCGGCTGGCGGGTCATCCCGGCCAGCTCGGCGACCTTGTGCCCGAGGGCGAAGCCGCGCAGGTCGGGCAGGCGCACGAGGTACTCGTCCTCGACGAGCAGGGTGATGAGCCGGTAGGTCGTCGCCCGCGGCATCCCGAGGACGTCGGAGAGCTGCTGCGCGGTGATGCCCGGGCCGGCGTGCGCGACGGCTTCCAGCACCGCGAGGGCGTTCTGGACCGCCTTCGGCTGCCGTGCGCGCAGACCGGGTTCGCTCACCGCACCCCCGTCCCGTGGTCGGGTCCGTCGGCGGGTCGGGAGGCGCGGAGCAGGTCCGCCTCGACCGGCACGTCGTACACGGCACGGCTCGCGGCCCGTCGCCACGGCCGACGGCGGGTCACCACCAGGAACACGACGACGACCCCGACGACGGTCCCGACCGCGAGGACGACGGCGGGACGGTGCGCGGACGCGGCCTCGACGCCGAGGTAGGTGACCAGGACAGCGGTGAGCAGTACCCCGGTGGCCGTCGCGACGATCGCGACACCCGTGGTCAGCTCACCGATCCGGCGGAGGAACACCGGGGCCGCGAAGCAGGTCAGGGCGTAGGCGGCCAGGTACCCGAGTGCGGCGACGACGAGCTCGGCCTCCATCAGGGACCAGGTCGGGATCCCGCTCGCGAGCCCGGCGACCGGGAGCGCGGTGAGCACCGTGCACGCGAGGACGCCGGCGACGAAGGGCGTCCGGAAGCGCGGGGACGCCCGTCCGAGCACCCGGGGGAGGACCCCCTCGCGGCCCATCGCGAACAGGACGCGCACGAGTGCGGTGGTCGAGGCGATCGCGCAGGCGGCGAACGAGGCGGCGATGCCGAGGTCGAGGACCCAGCCGATCCACTGCGCGCCGGAGGCGTTCGCGAGCTCGTTCACGGGCGAGGCACTGTCGGCGAGGTCGGCGTCCATCGCAGCGAACCCGAGTTGCTGCGCCGCCGCACTCGCGAGGTAGAGGGCGCCGGCGACGAGGACCGTCCACGAGATCGCGCGGGGGATCGTGGCGAAGGGTCGACGCGCCTCCACACCGAGGACCGAGGCGCTCTCGAAGCCGACGAACGCGGTCACGGCGAGGGCGGTCCCCACGGCGAACGGCGCCGGCGCGGTCGGGCCGAGCGCCACCGCCGAGGCGTCCACGGGGTGCAGCCGGGCGACCAGCGCCACGATGAGCACGACGATGACCGCGACCGACAACGTCTCGACGAGCAGGGTCAGCCGTGTCGACACCCGGACGCCGAGGGCGATCACGGCGAACACGGCCGCCCCCGTCACCACGATGACGATGACGGTGACGAGGGCGCTCCCGGCCGCGGACGGGACGAACCGGGACAGCAGGTAGTCGAGGTAGTAGCCGCTCCCCGTCAGGGAGAACATCGCGATGAACCCGTAGCCGAGCAGCAGTCCTGCCCCGGCGACGACGCCCGCGACCGGCCCGAGGCCGAGCGAGACGTACGTGTAGAGCGACCCGGTGCCGGCGACGCGTCGGACGAACTGGTTCACCGTGCGGCCGACGAGGAACGACAGCGCCATCGCGGCGAGCAGCGACCACGTGGCACCCTGTCCGGCGACGGTCGCGACGAGCACCGGGATCGTGGTCGCCGCGGCGGACGGGGCGACCGCGGAGACCGACTGCGCGAGGACGTCGACGGGCCCGACGCTGCGGCGCGAGAGGCCGTCGACGGGGGAACGTGTGCCGACGCCGGGCACCCGTGGCGGGTCGGCGATGGCACGGTCGAGCGCGGTCATGCGGCAACCGTACGGCGATGGCGTTGCCCCGGTGTGCCGACCGTGTTTCGCGGGCGTCTCGTGCAAACGAGACATCGTGCTCAGGGTCGTCCCATTCGGGTGCGAGCGGGTTTCACGCGGGCGGAACGGGGCCGCAACGGTGGCGCGGGACGGTGGTCGCACGCCACCCGGCACCCCCTCCCACCCGAACCGGAAGGTCACGATGTCCAGCATCACGAAGGACCCCGCGTCACTCGGAGCCGTCCCCGCGCCGCAGCGGACGATGCGCGGCTCGCTCGGCGTCACCGCGATCGTGTTCATGGTCGTCGCGGCCGCCGCCCCGCTCACCGTCGTCGGGGGCGCCGCCCCGCTCGGCATGCTCCTCGGCAACGGCGTGGGCTTCCCGTCGCTGTACGCGATCTCGGCCGTCGTCCTGCTGCTGTTCTCGGTCGGCCTCGCCGCGATGACGCGGCACGTGCCACGGCCGGGTGCGTTCTTCACGTTCGTCGGCCACGGCCTCGGACGTCCGGCCGGTGCCGGTGCGGCGACCTTGGCGCTGCTGACGTACACGACGATCCAGGTCAGCGTGCACGGGTACATCGGGTACCTGCTGGGCGTGACGGTCACGGGCCTCGGCGGGCCGGACATCCCCTGGTACGTCTGGTCGCTCGTCGTGGTGGCGCTCGTCGGGGTCCTCGGCTACCGGCACATCGACCTGTCGAGCAAGGTCCTCGGCGTCCTGCTCGTCGGCGAGGTCGGCATCGTGCTCGTCCTCGTCGCCGCCGTGGTGGTCCGCGGTGGTGCGGACGGACTCTCCCTCGCCCCCTTCGAGCCGACGCAGATCGTGTCCGGGTCGCCCGGAGTCGGCCTGATGTTCGCGATCGCGGCCTTCATCGGGTTCGAGGCGACGGCGATCTTCCGCGACGAGGCGAAGGACCCGGAGCGCACGATCCCGCGGGCGACCTACACGGCCGTGATCGGCATCGGGGTGTTCTACACGCTCGCGTCCTGGGGACTCGTGATGGCCTGGGGTCCCGACGGTGTCCTCGCCGAGGCCGCGAAGGACCCGGGATCGCTCATCCTCACCACCGCGGCTCGGTACATCGGCACCGCCGGCGAAGCCGTGCTCAACGTGCTGCTGCTGACGAGCATGTTCGCCTGCGTCCTCTCCTTCCACAACGTCATCACGCGGTACCAGCACTCGATGGCGAACGCGTCGCTGCTCCCGGGCCGCCTCGGCGACGTGCACCGACGGCACGCGTCCCCGCACACCTCGAGCGTCGTGCAGACCGTGACCGCGGCCGTCCTCATGGTCCTGTTCGCGGTGCTCGGACTCGACCCGGTGCTGCAGGTGTTCAGCTGGTTCGCCGGCGTCGCCACCCTCGGTGTCGCGGTCCTGATGGCCGCGACGAGCCTGGCGGTCATCGTGTACTTCCGCCGCAACCGGGCCGACCGACGCATCTGGAACACGGTGGTCGCGCCGAGCCTCGGGTTCGTCGGACTCATCGCCTCGGCCGTCCTCATCTGGGTGAACTTCCCGACGCTCGTCGGTGACGTCGACGCCTCCGGGGCGAGCGTCTTCGGCGTGGTGAGCATCGTCCTCACCGGCCTCGTCGTGGTGGTCCCTGCCATCGGCGTGGTGCAGGCGGTGGTGCTGCGCCGCCGCAGCCGCGTGCGCTACGAGCAGATGCTCGACCGCCTCGCCACCGAGAGCTGACCGGACCGACCCGACCCGCGCCTCCAGGCCCACCGACCCGACCCACGCACGACGCACCGCGCAAGGAGCACGACGCACATGACCATCACCGACCCGACCACCGACACCCGGACCACCGCCCACCCGCTCGGCAGCCTGACGGCCGACGAGTTCACCGCGGTCCGCGACCTCGTCACCGCACAGCCGGACTGGACCGACACCACGCGCTTCGCCTACGTCGGCCTCGAGGAGCCGCACAAGCAGGAGGTCCTGGCGTGGCAGGCCGGGGACGGCCCCCTGCCCGACCGCACGGCACGCGTGATGCTCCTCGACATGGCGACCGGCCGCTCGACCGACCGCGTCGTGTCGATCACCACGGGGGCGGTCCTGCGCACCGACGTGCTGGACGGATCCCGTGGGCAGCTGCCCGTCCTCATCGAGGAGTTCGACGCGGTCGGCGAGATCGCGAACGCGGACGAGCGCTGGGTCGCCGCCCTGGCGAAGCGCGGCCTGTCCGCCGACGAGGTCAAGTGCGTCCCGCTGTCCGCCGGGTACTACGACTACCCGGAGGAGGTGGGGCGCCGCATCCTGCGCGTCCTCGCCTTCAAGCAGGACCACCCGGCCGACCACGTGTGGGCGCACCCCGTCGACGGGCTGTCGGCCTACGTCGACGCGGCCAACCGGACCGTGACGCGGATCGTCGACGTGGCGGACATGCCCGTCCCGACGACCTCCGGCAACTTCGACGACCCGGCGGTGCAGGGCGAACCGCTCGACCTCAAGCCGATCGTCATCACCCAGCCCGAGGGGCCGTCGTTCCGCGTCGACGGCGAGTTCGTCGAGTGGGCGAACTGGCGGTTCCAGGTCGGCTTCGACGCCCGCGAGGGGCTCGTCCTGCGCCAGCTGTCGTGGCAGGACGGCGAGCGGTTGCGGCCCGTCGTCTACCGGGCGTCGATCGACGAGATGCTCGTGCCGTACGGCGACCCGTCGCCCGTGCGGTTCTGGCAGAACTACTTCGACACCGGCGAGTACCTGTTCGGACGGTTCACGAACTCGCTCGAGCTCGGCTGCGACTGCGTCGGCGAGATCAGGTACTTCGACGCCGTGCTGGCCGACGAACTCGGCAACCCGCAGACGATCCGCAACGGCATCTGCATGCACGAGGAGGACTTCGGCACGCTCTGGAAGCACGGTGACATCTACACCGGCTCGCAGGAGGTCCGTCGATCCCGCCGCCTGGTGATCTCCTTCTTCACCACCGTCGGCAACTACGACTACGGCTTCTACTGGTACCTGTACCTCGACGGCACGATCGAGTGCGAGGCGAAGCTCACCGGCGTGCTCTTCACGTCGTCGTACCCGGGTCGCTCCGCCGACGGTGCGGACTACCCGTACGCGTCGGAGGTCGCTCCCGGCCTCGGTGCCCCGTACCACCAGCACCTGTTCTCGGCACGGCTGGACATGATGGTCGACGGGTTGTCGAACGCCGTGGACGAGGTCGACGCGGTCCGCGTGCCGGTCGGGCCGGGCAACGAGCACGGCAACGCGTTCACCAAGTCCGTCACCCGGATCGCGTCGGAGTCGACGTCCGGGCGGCTGGCCGACGCCTCGAAGGCGCGCACGTGGTTCATCTCGAACACCGAGGAGCGCAACCACCTCGACCGCCCCACCGGCTACGTGCTCTACCCGCAGGACGCCCCGGTGCTGCTCGCCGACGACTCGTCCTCGGTCGCGTCCCGTGCGGAGTTCGCCCGCAAGCACCTGTACGTCACGCAGTACGACCCGGCGGAGCGCTTCGCCGCGGGCGACTTCGTGCACCAGAACCCCGGGGGCGACGGTGTCGCCCGGTACGTGCAGGACGACCGGTCGCTCGACGGCGAGGACATCGTGCTCTGGCACACCTTCGGCCCGACGCACTTCCCGCGGCCCGAGGACTGGCCCGTCATGCCGGTCGACTACGCCAAGTTCACGCTCAAGCCCTACGGGTTCTTCCCGCGCAACCCTGCCCTGAACGTGCCGGCCGCCATCGGCTCGACGGCCGCGTCGCACTGCTCGCACCACGCCTCCGGTGGGGTCGAGGCGGCGCACGAGGCAACCGAGCACCAGCACGACCACGCCCACGGGCACGGACACTGACGTGACCGACGTGCTCGGCCTCGCCGCCATCGTGCCGGCGTCGGCCGGAGCCTGCTGCACGGTCGGGGCCTGGCGCCCCGGCCGTGCGGTCGACGTGCTCGCTGCGGTCGCGATGGTCGCGGCGATGCTGGACGGGACCTTCGGGCCCCGGGTCCTCCCCGGCGTGGTCTGGTTCGTGGTGCTCGCGCTGCTCGCGGTCGCGGTGGCCGCCGTGCACCGGTTCCAGTCGGGAGGGGCCGGGAGGCGCGGCTCGACCCCGGCGGACCGGCGCGCGTCGGTGCACGGCAGGTTCGGACGACTGCACGCGGCGCTCGGTCTGCTCGCGATGGGCGCGCTGGGAATGGGCGGGATGGGGGACACCGCGGGGCACGGTGCCGGGACGGTCGGCACGCACCAGCACCTCGGGGCCGTCGCGGCCACCTGGCACCTCGTGCTGGTGGCGCTCGCCGTCGGTCACCTGGTCCTGACGGCCCGGATGCTGCGCGACGGCGTGCGGCACCGGGCTCCCGCGCTCGGACTCGTCGAGACGCTGGCGATGGGGGTCGCCGTCGCCGTGATGGCGGTGGCGATGCTGTGAAGCCCGAGTCCTGCCTGTGAAACGGTGACGCGGACCGCCGAGCAGGAGGGAACCTCGACGGGCAGCACTCACCACGCTCGCCCACCGGATCAGGAACCGAGGTCGCACCGTGCAGCACCTCCGCACCCAGCACCGCGCCCTGGCGCTCGCCGCGTCCCTCGTCGTCGCCCTCGGAGTCGTCGCGCTCGCTCCGACCGGGTCGGCCGGAGCGCAGGACTCCGACGTCTTCCCCGGCGGGATCGCCCGCCCGGCCGACACGACCGCGTCCCGACAGGCGTCGGCGCTCGCCGCTGCCGGCCGCGCATCGGACGCCTCGGTCGCCCGCACCATCGCGGCACGGCCCTCCAGCGTCTGGCTCGGCGACTGGCTCTCGTCCGCCTCGCTCCGGACGACGGTCGACCGCCACCTCGCTGCCGCTCGGGCGCAGGGGGCCACCCCGGTGTTCGTGACCTACGCGATCCCCGAGCGGGACTGCGGGAGCTACTCGGCCGGCGGACTGACACCGAGCGCCTACGGCAGCTGGAACCGCGTGCTCGCCGACACCCTCGCGGGGCACCGGGCCGCGGTGATCGTCGAGCCGGACGCCCTCGCCCAGTCCGTCTCCTGCCCCGGGGCCGATCGGTCCACTCGACTGCGGCTCATCCGGACGGCCGTGCACGACCTGTCCGCCGCGGGTGCCGCCGTGTACATCGACGCCGGGCACGAAGCCTGGATCGCCCCGGCGACGATGGCGGGACTGCTCCGCGACGCCGGGATCGCCGACGCGCGCGGCTTCTCGCTGAACGTCTCGAACCACTACGCGACGTCCGGCGAGCGGGCCTACGCCGAACAGCTGCGCGCGCGTGCCGGCGGCCACTACGTCATCGACGTGTCCCGCAACGGCCGCGGCGCCACGGGGGAGTGGTGCAACGCCACACGCGCCGGGCTCGGGCAGGACCCGACGATCGTGCAGGACGGCACCGGGTTGGACGCGCTGCTCTGGGTCAAGCTTCCGGGCGAGAGCGACGGGACGTGCAACGGCGGCCCGACAGCGGGGACGTGGTTCCCGGCGGGCGCTGCGGCCCTCGTCCGAACCGCCCGTGAATGACAACCATGTAGTTCGACTGGACTGACTGTTCGCTGCGCGAACCGTACAGAAACCGAATTGTTCGTTTGGCACATCGTTCACGTTGTGAAAGACTTTCGGTGTCCGCAGGGGACAGCAAGGACGCAGAAGGGCGGGATCGCAATGCACAGCACGTACACCGGGATGCCGCGACAGGCACGGCTCGGCGGCACCCACACGCGCGTCGGCCTGACCGACCCCGCCGTCATCGACGCCTACGTCGAGCGGCGCATCCAGGACCCGTCGCTCCTGTCGGGTCGCTCCGAACCGTCGTACGCCGACTTCTTCACGGTGCCCGCCGCGTAGCATCCCGCTCAACCGATCCGAACCAGGCAGAGAGAACACCCGACCAGATGCCGTTGACCGTCGTCCGCCGTGAGCACATGCACCTCTACGCACGGGAGCCCCGGTCGCGGGCCGCGAAGGGGGCGGTGGACTCGCTCCTCCGCCTGCAGCACGCCGAGGAGCAGCAGCTCGAGCAGGCACGGTCGGAGAGCGGCCTCACCAAGAACGAGTTCCTCGCGGTCCGGTACATGCTCCAGGCGCACCGCGACGGCCGGACGATGGGGCCCAAGGACCTCGCCGTGATGCTCAACGTGTCGAACGCATCGGTGACGAAGATCGTCGACGGACTCGTCGGGTCGGGCGACCTGCTCCGCGCCCCGCACCCCACCGACCGTCGGGCGCAGGTGCTCGAACCCACGGACCAGGCAGCCGAGAAGATCGACGCGTCCTACGCACGCTTCCACGAGGCCGTGGTCGAGGTGATGGACCACCTGTCCTCCGAGGAGAACGAGGTCCTCGCCCGCTGCCTCGACCAGATCACCGAGGCGCTCGTCGGCGGAGCACCGGCGCCCGTCGACGAGTACACGGTCGACGCGCAACTGCACCGACGCTGAACCGGACGGTTCCCGACGGGGCCGACCCGCGCCTCCCGGAAAAAACCTTCCAGCGGTAAGTTGGGGGCATGACGCACCCCGCCGACGACGACGCGGTCCCGCCGCGACGCGGCTACCGCAAGGGAGCCGAGCGGCGGACGCAGATCCTCGACGAGATGATCCGGATGGTCGCCGACCAGGGGGTCGACGCCTCCTCGTTGCGCTCCGTCGCCGAGGCCCTCGGGATCACCCACGCGGCGCTGCGCCACTACTTCCCGAGCCGCGACGAGCTGCTGCTCGCCGTCTACCGCGAGCACGAGGTCCGCGAGCAGGGCGCGCCGGACCGGATGAAGTCGGCGATCGGGGACATGCGGGAGAGCGCCTCGCGGAACCGGGCGGTGCCCGGGCTGGTGCAGCTCTACACGACCCTGGCCGCCGACGCCGTGCAGGAGGGGCACCCGGCGACGCGGGACTTCATGCGGGAGCGCTTCACCCGACTGCGGGCGGACCTGTCGGCGCTGATCGAGGCGGACCAGGCCACGGGGCGGATCCGTGCGGACCTGGACCCCGTCGACCTGGCGTCGTTGAGCATCGCGGCGTCGGACGGGCTGCAGGTGCAGTGGTTGCTCGACCCGGAGGCGGTCGACGGGGAGCGGGTGTTGCGCCTGCTCGAGCAGATCGTGCCGCCGGCGACCGGGTCCGATCAGCCGTAGCCCTCGTCGGTCAGGCGCCAGCCGGCCGGTGTGTGGACGAAGCAGAACTGCCAGCCGGGGAGCGCTCCGGGTTCGGCACCGGACATGTTCGTCTCGGTGACGTCGACGGGGATGCACTCCTCCGGCGACCTGCCCGTCTCCTTCGCGCTCAGTCGGGAGACCGTCCCGATGTTGCGGTAGCCGAGCAGGTCGGGGTGGTCGTCGAACCACGACGCCGGGCTCCGGCCGCCACACCAGGCGGTGTCCCGTCCTCCGTTCTTGGTGGTGAGCGCTTCCGTGACGCCGCAGTCGTGCGCCTTCGCGGCGCGGAGGTAGACGCGGAGGACCTGCTCGGAGGACGCGCTCGCGGGTGGGAGCCGGGTGGCCACGGCGTGCGCGTGCGTCATCGACACCGCGGTCACTGCGCCGGCGGCCGCGAGGACGGCGGCGAGGACCCCGACGAGCACCGTCCGTCGTCTCCCCACGGGGGTCAGCCTGGCAGGGTTCGGACATGCCCTTCGCGGGGAGCAGCTGCGAGTCGATGAGGGCGCGCTCAGCTGCGGGGGAGCCCGGCGACGTACACGCCCGACCTCACGCGCCGATGGAGCGGCCGGCCCGGGTCAGGCCCCAGACCTGCTTGTCGTGGAAGGTACCGCCGTTGAGCCAGGCGCCACGGAGCGTCCCCTCGAGGCGCATACCGACCCGGCGTGCAACGGCTGCGCTCCGGACGTTGTCGGCACGGCACCGCCACTCGACGCGGTTGAGTCCGCGTTGCCCGAGGGCGTACTCGATGAGCACGTTCGTCGCAGCGGTGACGAGACCGTGCCCCTCACCCGCCGGTTCGAGCCAGCAGCCGATCTCGCACTGGCCAGCCGGTGCGCTGAACGTGACGAACATGACCCCGCCGACGAGGCGCCCACGGAGCCAGATGCCGAACAGCCGGGCGCCGTCGTCGGCCTCGGCCAGGGCGTAGCGGTGGAGCGTCGCCCGGGCGCCCTCGACCGTGTCCGTCACGAAGCTCGGACCCACCCAGGGCCTGATGTGCTCGCGGGCTCGGTCCGGGTGCTCGGCGAACTCGGCGTCGCGCCAGAGCTCCAGCGGCCGGAGTTCGGCGTCGGGTGTGAGCGTTCTCGTGAACACGGCTGGTCCTTCCGTCAGCGGCTGTCGGCGTCGTCCTGACCGTAGTGCCGGTTGCTCCGGACCGGTGGAACACAGCCGACGGTGTGGGTGTTGCGTCCCGCGTGGAGGAGACCCGATCGAACATCGTCGCCGTGTTGGCACGCATCCCGGTGGCGAGCATCGAGGCGGCGCTGCCGTTCTACCAGCGCTTGGCGGCGACGGACGAGGTGCGAGCGTTCGCGTTCGGGAGCGTCCGGCTGGCATGGGTCGGTCCGTTCCTCCTGCTCGAGAGCACCGACAGTGTCGTTCCGCCGCGCTCCGCGACGATCATCGTCCGGGACGTCACGCTCGTCGTCGCCCTCGTGTTGGCAGACGGCGGGGAGCTGGTGGAAGGACCGATGCCCGGACCGAACGGGCGACGCTTGATCGCCCGCCACCCGGACGGGAACGTCCTCGAGTACATCGAGCAGGATCGCCAGGCCGGGTGAACGCCTCGGGGAGTGGTGGTTCAGTCGAGGGCCGCCGCACCGGCTGACGATGCTTCGACCTCGCCCATGTGCTCCTCCGCCCACCGCTTGAGCTCCGCCAGCGTCGGGACCAGGGTGGAGCCCAGCGGCGTGAGTGCGTAGTACACGGCGGGGGGACTGGCGACCGCGTCCACGCGGCGGACGACCAGGCCGTCGTGTTCGAGGTGCCTGAGTGTCTGGGAGAGCATCTTCTGCGACACCCCGGGCATCCCTCGGCGGAGGACCGAGAACCGGACCTCGTCCGCTTCCGCGAGGAGGAGCACGACCATCACCGTCCACTTCGACCCCACCCGGTCGAGGAGGTGCCGAGTCGGGCACGCCGCGTCGAACAGGTCTCCCTGGCGTCGGGGCCCCACCAGAGGGTGACCAGGTTTCGTCGAAGTGCCTTCTTGTCCCGCCATCACTGGTCTCCTACCGTTGCCTGGTCACCGATGGTAACCCGAGGAGGAGCCATGACGACCACAGTGCAGCGCGACGAGACCGTGCACCTGGCGGAGCTCGACGTCAGCGTCCGGCGAGCGGGCACCGGTCGACCGATCCTGCTCCTGCACGGCTTCCCGCACACCAAGGACGTCTGGCAGGCCGTCACTCCCGTGCTGGTCGCGGCGGGCTACCAGGTGCTCGCCCCGGACCTCCGCGGCGTCGGGGCCACCGGGGTCACTGCCGGCGGGTACGACGCAGCCACCCTCGCCGAGGACCAGACACAGCTGCTCGACGCACTCGGGCTGCCCGCCGCGCACGTCGTCGGGTTCGACTTCGGAGCTGCGCCGGCGTTCGCCATGGCCACGGGACACCCCGACCGCGTCCTGAGCCTCACGATCGTCGAAGCGGTGGTCAACGGCCTCGCCGGTGCCGAGGCGTTCCTGGCGAGCGGCGGTCCCTGGTGGTTCGGGTTCCACCAGGCGCCCGGCGGCCTCGCCGAGGACGTCGTGGCGGCGAGCGCGGAGCGGTACGTCCGGTTCTTCCTCGACATCGGATCACGAGCCGGCGTCCCCGAGGACCTCGCCGCACGGATCGTCGCTGCCTACACCGGGCGTGACCGTCTCCGAGCGGCGTTCGAGCACTACCGGGCGATGCCGACGAACGCCGCGGCGAACCGCGCGTGGGCCGAGCACGGATCCTTCCACATGCCGGTCACGGCGGTGGGGGCAGGGGTCGTCGGCGACGCCGTGGCCCGTCAGCTCGAACGGGTCGCGGCGGACTTCGACTCGGTTCTCCTGCCGGACGCCGGGCACATCGTCCCCGTCGATGCACCGGGGCTCCTGGCGGACGCGATCATCGCGACCGTCGCACGCTGATCGGGTCGGGAGGAGCTCGAGAACGTCAGTCGACCGTCGGCTGCGCCTGTCGCAACCCGGTGACGAGCAGCGTCACGCTCGTCCTCACGTCGTAGTCCGGATCCTGCGGGCTCCACGCGACCAGGTCCCCGACGGCACGGAGCAGCTGGTACGCCGACACCGACGCAGCCACCTCGCCCGACGCGCGAGCATCGTCGAGCATCCGGCTCAGGACCGGCACGAGCTCGTCGACGAACAGCGCGTGCAGCGCGGTGAAACCGTCGGCGTCGCCCTCCCACACCCGCGCCAGGCCGTGCTTCGTGCCGAGGAAGTCGACGAACTGGTGCACCCAGCGCAGGATCGCGTCGAACGCGGTCGGCGCCGAGGTGAGCAGCACGGGGCCGGCCTCTGCGAGGGCCTCGATCTGGGATCGGTACACGGCGACCACCAGGTCCGAGCGGGTCGGGAAGTGCCGGTAGAGCGTGCCCACCCCCACTCCAGCGGCCGCAGCGACCTCGCGCACCGGCGCGCCGACGCCCGACACGGCGAAGACACCGGCGGCCGCATCGAGGATCGTCCGCTCGTTCCGTTCGACGTCGCGTCGGCGCCGGGGTGCGTCGGTTCCGTTCGTCGGCGTGCGCATCCTCCGATCTTCGCACGGGCTGGCCTGGATCGGAACGCTGATCCGTTTCGCTTGCGATCCGGATCAACGTTCCGTATCGTTCCGGAACAGTGCTCCGTTTCGAGCCGCCATCTCTCCCGGAAGGACTCCCGTGCCAGCAACGCCAGCACGCGCGCAGGTCATCAGCGTGCGCCCCGCCACCCTCCCTGCACCGTCGCGCGGTCACGACCTCGAAGTCCGGGTCACCGCGCCGATCACGGGCACGGAGCTGCCCGTGATCGTCTTCGCCCACGGCTTCGGGCAGTCGATGACCGGCGGTGACCCGCTCGTCGACCACTGGACCGCCAACGGGTTCGTCGTCGTCCAGCCCACGTTCCTCGACTCGACGCAGTACGGCCTGACGCTCGACGACCCGCGCTACTCGACGATCTGGCAGACGCGGGTCGACGATCTCGAGCGGGTCATCGACGACCTCGACGTCCTCGTCGCCGCCGTCCCCGGGCTCGTCGGACGTGTCGACCCGGCGAAGCTCGCGGTCGCCGGGCACTCGTGGGGCGGCCAGTCCGTCGGCATGCTCCTCGGCGCCCGGGTGATCGGGCCGAACGGGCAACCGGGCGAGGACCGCACCGACCACCGCGTGCAAGCCGGAGTCCTCCTCTCGACGACCGGCATCGCCCGCGGGGACCTGACGCCCTTCGCCCAGGAGCACTTCGCGTTCATGAGCCCGGACTTCAGCGAGCTGCGCACCCCGTCCCTCGTCGTCGCCGGTGACCACGACCAGTCCCAGCTCTCCACGCGGGGCCCGGACTGGTTCACCGACGTCTACCACCACAGTCCCGGAGCCCGGCACCTGGTGACCGTGCACGGGGGCGAGCACCTGCTCGGCGGCATCCAGGACTACGCGTCCACCGCCACGACGGACGAGAGCCCGGAACGCGTGGACCTGGTCCGGCGCACCACGACCGCGTTCCTCCGGACGGCGCTCGGTCTCGACGTCGATGCGTGGTCGGCAGTGGCCGAGAGCATCGCCCGACCCGCTGCCCCCGCCGGCGCCATCGGCCACATCGACTCGAAGGAGGACCACTCGTGATCACCGACCAGCATCCGCTCCCGACCCCCTTCACCGCGGCGTCCACCGCCGCCGACGTGCTCCACGGCGTCGACCTGAGCGGCCGGAACATCGTCATCACCGGCGGACACGGCCGCCTCGGCCGCGAGGCCAGCCGCGCGCTCGCCGCCGCAGGCGCCGCCGTCACGGTCGCCTCCCGCGACACCGACCGCGCGAACGCAGCCGTCGCCGGTGTCCCGGGCGCCCGGGTCGAGCAGCTCGACCTGACCGATCCGGCGTCGATCGACGCCTTCGCGGCACGCTGGACCGCCTCGGGCCGTCCCCTCCATTCCCTGGTGAACAACGCTGCGATGCTCTTCACCCCGGATCGACGGCTCGACGCCCGCGGCAACGAGCTGTCGTTCTCGACGGCCCACCTCGGGCACTTCCGGCTCACGCGCGCACTCCTCCCGGCCCTCCTGGAGGCCCGTGGTGCGCGGGTCCTCACCGTCACGTCCGGTGCGGCACGGGTCGGGCAGATCCGGTGGGACGACCTGGCGTTCGCCGACGGCTACGATGCCGGTGCCGCCTACGGGCAGTCCAAGCGGGCGAACGTGCTGTTCACGGTCGAACTCGACCGCCGCTCCGCCGACCAGGGCATCCGCGCGTTCGCCGCGCACCCCGGCGTCGTCATCGGCCCCGGCCCCCACGACGAGTCGCGGATCGCCGCCTACCGCGAGCAGGGACTGGTCGACGAGTACGGATCCACCGTGATCGACCCGGCGACGGGCAAGAAGACCATCGAGCAGGGGGCGGCGACGATCGTGTTCGGAGCCGCGAGCCCGCTGCTGGACGGCGTCGGCGGTGTCTACCTGAAGGACAGCGACGTCGCGGTGGTCGACGACGAGGTCCGCCCACTCACCGCGGACAGCATCCCCTCGGACGCGAACTCGGCGATGCTCGACGTCGATGACGCCCGGCGACTGTGGGAGGTCAGCGAGCAGCTCGCCTGACGAGGAGCCCGGAGAACGCAGGACGGCCGGCCCCTGTCGGAGCCGGCCGTCCTGCGGGGGGCAGGTGCGACGCGGTGGGCACCGCAGCCGACGGATCGAAGTCCTCCGGCAGCGGCGGGACCCGGTCCACCGTCGACGTGATGTCGACGGCCGAGCCCGAGGCCGCCGCGTCGCGGATGCCGAGCAGCACGTCGAGGACGTGCAGCGCGACCGCACCCGAGGCGCGCTCCGGGCGGTCCTCGGCGATCGCGCGGGCGAGCTCGACGACCCCGGTGCCACGGCCCCAGGTGGAGCCGATCGCATCGAGGGTCTCGGGCTCTTCCTGGCCGTAGCGCCAGAGCTGCGACGACCCCTCGAACGTGTTCGGGTCGGGCAGCGAGATCGTGCCGAGCGTGCCGTTGATCTCGACGAAGCCCATGCGCGGCAGCGCGTGCTGGAACGAGAACGTCGACTGGGCGGACTGCCCACCGGCGAACTCGATCAGGGCGGCGTGGTGCGTGGGGACCTCGACCGGGAACGTCTCGCCGGCGCGCGGGCCGGACGCGATCGTGCGACGGTCGAGGGACTTCGAGGACACGGCCTGCACGCGGCTGGCGGTGCCGAACGCGTGCACGAGGGTCGTCACGTAGTACGGGCCCATGTCGAACAGGGGGCCGGCGCCCTCGGCGAACAGGAAGTCCGGGTTCGGGTGCCACGCCTCGGGTCCGGGGACGTGGAACAGCGTCGTCGCGGTCAGCGGCTCGCCGATGTCACCGCGGGCGATGGCACGCAGCGCCGTCTGGATTCCCGCGCCGAGGACGGTGTCCGGGGCGGTCGCGACGCGCAGCCCCTTCTCCTTCGCGGACGCGAGGACCTCGGCGGCCGACTCGTGGTCGGTCGCGATCGGCTTCTCGCTCCAGACGTGCTTGCCGGCGTCGATGATCTGCTGGTCGACCTCGGCGTGGGCGGCCGGGATCGTCAGGTTGATCACGATGCTGATGTCGTCGCGGGCGAGGAGCTCCTCGACCGATCCCGACGCGCCGACCCCGTACTCCGCTGCCTGTGCCGCTGCGCGGTCGAGCAGCACGTCGGCGACGAAGCGGACCTCGACGTCGGCGAACTTCGTCAGGTTCTCCAGGTACTGCGTGGAGATGTTGCCGGCACCGATGATGCCGATCCCGACACGGGTCACTTGTCGTTGTCCTTCAGCCAGGCGAGGGACTCGGTGATGCCCTCGAAGACGTCGCCGGAGTACGCGTCGAACTCGACGACGCGGATGGCCTGCGGCGCGGCGGCGAGGATGCCCGCCACGTCGACGTCGCCCTGCCCGGCGGGGGTCTGGTTCTCGAAGGCGCGCTGCAGCGCCTCGGGGACGATGAGGGCGCTCTCGGACGAGGGCAGGGCGGTGAGGATGTCGCCGTCGACCTTGCCGTCCTTGACGTGGATCGCGACGACGCGGTCGCCGAGCGACCTCAGGACGGCGGCGGCGTCGGCGCCACCGACGGTCGCCCAGAACGTGTCGAGCTCGAGCACCGTCTCCGGGCTGATCTGCGAGACGAAGAGGTCGTAGACCGTGCGGCCGTCGACCTTGTTCGTGAACTCCCACTGGTGGTTGTGGTAGCCGAACTGCAGGCCGCGCGAGGCTGCCTCGGCCGTGAGGACGTTGACGCGCTCGGCGATCTTCGCGACGTCGTCGGCGGTCTGCCAGCGGTCGGTCGGGATGAACGGGTCGATGACGGTCCGGATGCCGAGACGTTCCGCGGCGTCCCAGATCGGGGCGGTGTCCTCGGCGTCGATCACGGCGACGTGACCGGACGGAGCCGTGAGGCCGGTGGCGGCGAAGGCCTTCTCGAGGTCGGCGGCGCGCTCGACGAACGCGTACGGCTCGACGTTCTCGTACCCGATCTCGGCGACACGGGCGATCGCCTTGTCGAGGTCTTCCGCGATGGCGTCGCGCAGCGAGTACAGCTGCACAGAGGTGGTGGGCATTGCAGAGGGCTCCTTCGGTCCTGACTGGGTGTCGCGGCACCCAGGTGACGCAGCACCGGGTGTCGCCGTCCGTCGAGGAGCGATGCTCCACGGCGAGATCGATGACGACGCTACCCGAAAAACCACCCGGTGTGTAGTTTTTGCCTCGCCACACTCCCGCGCACCGCGCTGCGCGGCGCCACCGGCGTCTGGCGGAACGACCGAGCCCGTGACGTCGACATCGACGTCACGGGCTCGGTCACCGCGTCACTTGCCGGTGCAGGTGTAGCTCGTCGACCCGGCCGAGATCCACTGCT
This sequence comes from Curtobacterium sp. A7_M15, assembly GCF_030705415.1. Classification (GTDB taxonomy): domain Bacteria; phylum Actinomycetota; class Actinomycetes; order Actinomycetales; family Microbacteriaceae; genus Curtobacterium. The sequence continues at coordinate 18,016 of NZ_JAUZED010000011.1, forward strand.
GCCGGCCCACGTCCAGCGTGTACATCTCGCCGCGGTAGCTCCAGCGGTACTTGCCGGACGAGATCTTCTTCCGGTCGTTCTTGTAGAACCAGGTGTTCATGGTCAGGCCGGTGGTCTTGATCTGGACCGCATTGCGGTTGCTGCAGTCGGGCATGAGGCCGATCGGCCCGGCGTGCGCCGGTGTCGCGGTTGCCGACATGCCGATCCCCGCGAGCAGTGCGGCACCGAGCACCAGTGCGATCCGTCGAGTGGACCCCATCCCTCGACGCTTGGTGGTCATCGTTCCTTCGTTGGACACGAGACGTCCCCCTTCAGTTGTGAATTGATACAGCATCACTTTTTCGCACTCGACGACACGTGTCAACCGGGCGCCCTTGCGCCCGTCCGGTCGGAACGATTCGATTGCGGGATGCACCAGCACGGGGTCGTCGAGGACCGCAGACAGCTCGCCGGGTGGCGGAACGCCGTCGTCATCGCCTTCGCGATCGGCGGCGTGAGTCTCGCTGCGTGGGGTCCGCGGCTCCCCGAGCTCCGGCTCGAGCTCGGCGTGGACATCGGCACGATCGGGCTCATGCTCGGCGGCGTCACGATCGGTTCGATCGGCGGGCTGCTCGGCGCGGCACCGCTGCTCCGTCGGCTCGGCGGGCTCACCGCGGTGGTCGTGCTGGTGCCCGCGGCGATCGCCGTGATCGGGACGGCAGCCGCGGTGCACTCCGTCCCGCTGGCAGCGGTCGGGTTCGTGGTCGCCGGCGCGGGCATCGGCTCACTGGACGTGATGGCCAACGTCGAGGGCACGGCGATCGAGGCGCTCGCCGGCCGCACGCTGCTCCCGCTGATGCACGCGGCCTGGTCGGGAGGCGCGGCCCTCGGCGCCGGGATCGCCCGCCCTCTGCGCGTGGCTCGGCATCACCCCGTCGGCGCAGCTCCTCGGTGAGGCCGTCGTCATCCTCGTGGTCGGTGTGCTCGCGTTGCGGGGCATCCCGGACGGGACCCGTGCGGAGGAACACGACACCACGCTCACACCCTGGCAGCGACTCCGGCAGTGGGCACGAGGGTGGGCGGACGTCCGGTTGCTCCTCATCGGGCTCGTCATGCTCGGCGTCGAACTCGGCGAGGGATCGGCGAACAACTGGCTCGCCCTGGCCACGACCGACGGCCACGGGCAGACCGCGGCCGTCGGTGCGCTGTTCTTCACCGTGTTCGCGGTGTCGGAAGCCGCCACCCGCGTGTTCGCCGGGCCGGTCGTGGATCGGCTCGGCCGCGTCCGGACGGTGCGGTGGACGACGGCGCTCGGCATCGTCGGCGCCGTGCTCTTCATCGTCGGCGGGAGCTGGTGGCTCACCCTGATCGGCGTCGTGCTCTGGGCGGTCGGGGTGTCGATGGGCTTCCCGCTCGGGATGTCGGCGGCGGCGCAGAGCGGCCCGAACCCGGCAGCGCGCGTCAGCGTCGTCGCCTCGATCGGGTACTTCGCGAACTTCGCGGGGCCGCCCGTCATCGGTGCGATCGCCGAACACGTGGGCGCGCTCAGCGCGCTCTGGCTCGTGGCCTTGCTCTTCATCGCCGCGTTCGCCGCGTCGGGATCCCTGCGTCCGGTGGTCGGCCGCGACTGACGGTGGCCTGGAGGCGCGGGTCGGGCCCGCACCGTCCCTCCAGTCACGGCCGTCACCCCGCTGGCGCGGTGCGCCGGAACCGGCTGGTGGGGCCCACCTCCAGTCACGGCCGTCACCCCGCTGGCGCGGTGCGCCGGAACCGGCTGGTGGGGCCCACCTCCAGGCCGTCCCCTGGTCACGCTGGATAGCGTGGCCGGATGTTCGACGCAGCCTCGCCGACCTGGGACCCGCCCGCCGGACGCATCACCGGCTCGGTGGACGGGAGCGTCGCCCGGGCCCTCGGCATCCCGTACGCACGCGCCGAGCGCTTCGCCGTCCCCGAGCCGATGCCGCCCTTCGGCGAGCCGTTCTCGGCGACCACTCCGTCGCCGGTCGCCCCGCAACCGCAGGCGACCTTCGTCGACCAGCTGCTGCACCCGGTGGAGGGGCTCGAGGCCGACGAGCACTGCCAGCGGCTGTCGATCACGGCGCCGGCCGACGTGGAGCCGGGCGAGCAGCTGCCCGTGATCGTCTGGATCCACGGCGGGTCCTACGTCATCGGCGGCGGTGACCTGCCGATCTACGATGCGCGCGACCTCGTCACGGAGCAGCGGGTCGTCTTCGTCTCCGTGACGTTCCGGCTCGGCGTGCTCGGGTTCCTCGGTGACGGGGAGACGGTGCCGGCGAACCTCGGGCTGCTCGACCTCGTCGAGGCGCTGCGATGGGTGCAGGCGAACATCGCGGCGTTCGGCGGGGACCCGGACCTCGTCACCGTGGCAGGCCAGTCCGCCGGGGGTGATGCGGCCGCACACCTCATGATCAGCGACGGAGCGGCCGGCCTCTTCCGGCGGGTGATCGTCCAGAGCGCCCCGCTCGGGCTGTCCCGCGGCCGGGCACGGATGAACCGGGCGATGGTCCGGGCCGTCGGGACCGTTCTCCCGGACACCCCGCTCGACGAGGTGCTCGAACGGCAGCTCCTCGGCAGCCGCGCCGCCGCGCCCTTCGGGTTGGCCGGGGGCATGCCCTACGGCACGCAGTACGGGTTCGCACCGCTGCCCGCCGAGCGTGACACCGGGCGGGCGTGGAGCGACGTGGCTCCGGACGTCGACGTCCTGATCGGCTCCGGCGCGGACGAGACCGCGATGTACGTGCCGCTGGTCCCCGGACTGCGATCACTCGCTCGCCTCCGGGCCGCGCGCCCGCTGCTGCGCTGGCTGCTCGTGCGTCCGCTCTCCGAGGTCATCTACGGGCGGGACGTCCGGCGGTTCGCCGCGCGGCACCGGGCGGCCGGCGGCCGGGCGACCTCGTACCGGCTGCACCGTGGTGTCACCGTGCAGCCGACCGGGGCCGTGCACATGAGCGACCTGCCGCTCCTGCTCGGCGGTCGGGAAGCCTGGGCCGGCTCACGCTTCGTGCCGGAGCGGGACTGGCCCGAGGTCGAGCGTCGCGGGCAGGCCTTCCGGGCGATCTGGGCGGAGTTCGCGCGGACCGGCAGGGTCACCGCGGCCGACGACGAGACGCTGACGTTCGACCGCGGGTGACGCCCGCCGGGTGCCAGCGCGCCGGGCGTGATCGCGCGTCATAGGGCAGGGTCGGGCGGTTCGGCCACGCACCGGGTACCACCCCTGAACTGGCGACTCGCGGGGGCGCCGGGTGGCCCGGAGAATCGACGGCATGCCCGAGTCCGACGCCGACCTGCGCGCCCGCATCGTCACGGGCGCGATCGAGGCGTACCGCGCGTCCGACTTCCACACCGTCGGTCCCGCGGAGGTCGCCGCCCACGCCGAGGTCCCCGAAGCCGAGGTCCGACGGGTGTACCCGCTGTGGGAGCTCCTCGTCGTCGCCGTCATGGACCGGTGGAACAACGGAAGCCGCCGTGCACTGTGGGTCGTGGCGGAGCGATCCGGCGCGGTCGCGTACCTCCGCGCGCGACTCGAGGTCGGCCGGGACGACCCCGCGCTGGTCCGTCTCCGGGTCGCCCTGCTCAGCGCTGCCTCGAGCCCCGACCATCCTGCGGCCGGGTGGTTCCGCGGGCAGTACACGCGTTCGTTCGAGGACGTGACGCTCGCGCTCGTGCGGGACGTCGTCGCCGGACGGGAGCCGCGCGGCACCTCGCCCCGGCACGCCGCCGAGCAGCTCGTCGCCCTCTACGAGGGGCTGCAGCTCCAGTCGCTCCTGCGCGACGACGCCGATCCCCTCGGCGGGTTCGACCGTGCGGTGGCGCGGATGCGGGTCGGCTGGGCGTCCGCCGCCGCGACCGTCTGAGCGGTCGCCGGTCCGTTACGGGCTGCTCCGGCCCGACGCGGGTCCGGCCCGGTCGTCAGGAGTCCTTCCGGTAGACCCAGCGGCGCGGCTGGGCGAGGTCGCCGCGTGCACCTGGCATGGTCGGCTGATGGAGTACACGGACTACGACACGCGGCTCGCCGCCTACGGCGTGATCACCGACGGTGACCGGGTGCTCCTCGCGAAGCTCCGAATCCCCGAGGCCGGGACGTGGACGCTCCCCGGCGGCGGTGTGGAGTTCGACGAGAGCGTCGAGCAGGCCGTCGTGCGGGAGATCCACGAGGAGACCGGGTACGACGCGTCCGTCGGGGAACTGCTCGGGGTCCGCCACCACATCGTCCCCGCCGAGCGCCGCATCCACGCGAACGGCCGGGCGATGAAGGCCGTGCAGGTCGTCTTCCGGGCGTCGATCACCGGCGGTACGCTCCGTTCCGAGGAGGACGGATCGACCGACGAGGCCGCGTGGATCCCCATCGCGGACCTGCCGCACCGTCGGCACGGGCTCGTCGTGCCGATCGCCCTCGGCTGGGCCGGCATCCTGCCCCGCTGACCCGTCCTCGCCCGGGAACGGATCGGTCCGTCAGCCGGCCACCAGGCTCACGAACGGAGCTGGCACGTCGTCGCGGACCGGAGACCGGACCTGCCACCCGAGCCCGCGGAGGGCGGTTGCCGTCTCGGCGGAGAACCGGCGGGCGGTGGCGGCGGCTTCGTCTCGTCGCCAGTGCTTCCGGTACTCGTGGACGGCGTGTTCCCAGTGTGGGAGAGCGTCGACGCCGCACTCCGTCACCACGAACTCGACGATGTCCGCGAGGCTCGGCCGGAAGTGGGTGTCGCCGAGCGGGAAGTGCAGCGACGAGAGGCGTGCCGGATCACGACGCCCGGCCCCGTGGTCGCGGGTTCGGGACAGGAGCGCGCTGAGCGAGCCGCGCTCCGCGTGGAGGTGCCAGTGTGACGGGGCGTGTTGGTGCGGGCGTCCTGGAACTCGAAACGGACGAGCGGCTGCCGATCTGTCGTGAGGAAGAGCGTGAAGCGACTCTCCTCGACTGCCAGCGCAGCGTGGTGCGCCTGCCAGCGGTACCTGACGGATACTCGGAGCCGCGCAACGTGCTCGCCGCCTGCGTACAGCAGTGCCGTAGCGCCGCGCTCGGCGCCGGTTCCGAGCATGATCGAATTGCTCGGTTGCTCGTGGATGACGCTCAGCACGGCGCCGTGATGCGGCAGGGCCGCATCCAGCAGTACCTGAGCGCGATCGATCTGCAGCGTCGCCGCATCGACGAACTCGTGGTTCATCGGTCGCCCAACACGAACGAGATGTCAGCAAGGGCCTCTCGGGCGCAGTACTCGTCTTCGTCGAGGTCGCGCCAGGCCTCGATCGGTGCGAACTCACGCTCGTCCAGTTCCCACTTCCGGTACAGCTCCTCGCGCTCGGCGCGCAGTTCGTCACGGTCGATGATCCAGATCTCCACGGCTCTCTCCTTCGTCGGGAGAGCGAGCGTAGGTGGACCGATCTCAAGCGCGCGAGCTTTCTGCATACAGAATGTCGCCCGATTCCCGCTACTGCTCGATGACGCTCATCACGTTGCCCGACGGGTCGGTGAACCAGGCGATGAGCGGACCGCCCTTGCGGTTCACCCCCTTCTCGTCGGTCATCCCCTCGTAGTGCAGGAAGGTCACGCCCTTCGCCGCGAGCTCGTCCACGGCATCGTCGACCGACGAGACCGGGAAGTTCAGCACCGTGAAGGACGCCGGCTCGTGTGCGGGACCCTTGGGGTAGACGAGCACGCCGTGTCCGTCGCCGAGCTGCAGGAAGAGCATGCCGTGGTCCTCGGTGACCTCGACTCCCAGGACGTCCTCGTAGAACGCCTTCGCCTCGGGCACGTCGCGCACCGAGAACCCGCTGAACGCCTTCGTCGCATCGACCATGCGGCAAGTGAACCACCGGGGGCCGGTGTCGGCGCGCTCTGCCAGGATGAAGCCGTGCTCCCGCCCGAGATGTCCGTCGACGACGCGGTCGACCGCGCGGTCCGGCTCGCCGCGGACGGCCCGCGCACCGTGCTCGGCATCGCCGGTGCCCCCGGTGCCGGCAAGTCGACGCTGGCTCGTCGGATCGTGGCCGAGGTGGACGCGGTCCACGGCACCGGGACCGCGGTGCAGGTCCCGATGGACGGGTTCCACCTGGCGAACGCGGCGCTGGACGCTCTCGGACGCCACGACCGCAAGGGCGCGATCGACACGTTCGACGGCGACGGCTACGTCGCGCTCGTCCGACGGCTGGTCGCCGGGGACGACACCGTGGTCTGGGCACCGGACTTCGACCGACGCGTCGACGAGCCCGTCGCGGGCAGCATCGCCGTCCCGCGGCGCACCCGGCTCGTGGTGTCCGAGGGGAACTACCTGCTCGACGACGGTGAGCCCTGGGCGGCGCTCGCGGACCTCTTCACCGAGACGTGGTTCTGCGCCGTGGACGACACGGTGCGTCTCGATCGTCTGGTGGGCCGGCACATGCGACACGGTCGCGACCACGAGGCGGCCCGCACCTGGGCGGTCGAGGTCGACGGCGTGAACGCGGCGAGGGTCGCACCCACGGTGATCCGCGCCTCCAGGACCGTGCGGACCTGACCACGAGACCACGGCGACGACCACGACAGGAGCGACCATGACCATCGCACTCACCGGCGCGACCGGCAAGATCGGCGGCGCCGTGGCGCGCGCCCTGGCGGACGACGGGGTGCCGTTCCGGATGATCGTGCGGGACGCCTCCCGGGCGCCGGAACTCCCCGGAGCCGAGGTCGCGGTCGCGTCGTTCGGTGACGCCGAAGCGAGTCGCGCGGCGCTCGAGGGCGTCGACCTGCTGCTCATGGTCTCCGGCGCCGAGGCGGTGGACCGTCTCGCCCAGCACCGCACGTTCGTCTCCGCTGCCGCGACGGCCGGCGTCCGGCACGTGGTCTACACGTCGTTCGTGGGCGCGGCGGCGGACGCGACCTTCACGCTCGGCCGCGACCACTGGGCGACCGAGGAGGCGATCCGCGCGACCTCGATGGCACACACGTTCCTGCGCGACTCGTTCTACCTGGACTTCGTCGAGGACCTGGTCGGCGAGGACGGCGTGATCCGGGGACCGGCGGGCGACGGTGCCATGGCGGCGGTCGCCCGGGCCGACGTGGCGCGGGTCGCGACCGAGGTCCTGCGGAACCCGGCGGCACACCTCGACCGCACCTACGAGCTGACCGGACCGTCCGCGATCACCCTCGCCGAGGCCGCGGCCACCGTCTCCGAGGTCCGTGGGCGCGAGGTCTCGTACCACCCGGAGACGCTCGCAGAGGCGTACGCCTCACGCGCCAAGTGGGACCCCGAGCCGTGGCAGGCGGACGCGTGGGTGAGCACCTACACGGCGATCGCCGAAGGAGCGCTCGCGCGGGTGTCGGGCGACGTCGAGCGCGTCACGGGGCGCCCACCGATGTCGCTGCGCGAGGTGCTGCTCGTCGGCTGACCCACCCACCGTCGACGAAGCGGTCGCCAGCGCGCTCGTCGGAGCGGTCGCTGAAGCGCTCGTCGGAGCGGTCGCCGAAGCGTGGGCGGCGCGGCACGACCGGCCCGCCCAGCCGGTCCACGGACCGGCCCGGCAGCCCGCACCGCCACACCGTCCACCCGACGTCCGTCACCGCCCACGGATGCGCCGGCACCCTGGCCCCCGGGTCGACGTCGGCGACTGCCCGGCACCCGCCCGCCAGCGCCGCACGCAACACCGGATCGGTCCGGGGCGCGCCGGCCTGCACCACGAGCACGCGGAGCCCGCCGGCGATCCGCTGCCGCACCTGCTGCGCCGTGAACACCGGCACCGTCCCCGAGAAGCCGCCGTCGGTCAGCACCGGCAGCCCCGTCGCGTCGATCAGGGGCGACGAGATGCGCCAGGTGTCGGTGAGGAACAGCGGCACCGAGTCGCGGTACCCGTCGAGGCGCCGTGCCGTCCGTACGAGGTGCCGGAACACGACCGGGTACGGCGCGGAGGAACCGCCCCACGGGTCCGGCCGTGAGACGCGGAAGGCCTCGGCCCGACCGTCCGGACTCCGCCAACGCGGGATCCACGAGCCGACGGAGGCGTCGCTCCCGCTCCCGTCACGAGCGGCGTCGAGCGCCTGCAGCGAGAAGGCCGCGGGACCGGCGACGAGGGCGAGTCCGGCCGCGAGGGCGATCGCGGTCCGGGAGGCGCGGTGCCGGCCCGGCCCGCGCGTCCCCTCCCAGCGCGGTCGCCACAGGAGCGCGACCACCGTCGCGAGCACGGCTGCGGCACCGACGGCGACGGCCAGCGTCGCGAGGACCGCCGGCATCGCAGCACCACGGGCCAGGAACGCCCACCACGCGAGCTGTGCGGCTGCGAGGAGCACGGGCACCGCGCGCAGCCACGCCGACTGTGCCCGGACGAGCCCCACCGCGCCCCGCCATCCCAGCGCTGCGAGGACGGCGAGCTGCACGCCGACCGCCGCGACGTAGGCGGTGTGCGGCACCTTCGCCACCGAGAGGACGACGGCGGCCGTGACGAGCCACACCGTGACGACGAGGAGCGTGGCCGACCCGGCTCGCGTGTCGAACGCCCGACCGGTGACGCTGCCGACGCGTGCACCGGACCGGCGGACGAGGAGCAGGACGATCGCGAGCACGACGGCGAACACCGCTGCGGGGAGGAGCCAGGCGACCTGTGACGCGAGGTGCGGCTCGAGGAGCTTCGTCACGCCCCCCGGGCCACCGAGGCGTGTCGGGCGGCCAGCGGGACCCTCGGTCGTGCTGACGGAGCCGGGTACCGCTCCCGGGAGGAACCGGTCGATGCCGTTGTAGCCGAACACCATCGCGAACGGGCTGTCGTCGGTCGAGCCGTCGATCCACGGACGAGCACCGGACGGGGTGAGTGCCAGCCCGACCACCCACGCGAGCGACGCTGCCACCGACACCGCACCGAGGACGACGACGCGACGGACCCGGACAACGACGCCGAGCCGGGCACCGTCCCGCCCGGCCGTGGCGACGAGGGTGCCGAGCAGCAGCGCCGGCAACACGAACCACGCCTGGAGCATCTTCGCCTGGAACCCGACGCCCACCGCGAGCCCGGCGGCGACGAGTGGCCACCACCGGCCCGTGATCGCCGCGTGCTGCCAGCAGAGCAGGGCGACCGCCAGGGCCGCCGTGACCATGCCGTCCTCCATCGGGTGGGCGAACATCGACACGAAGATCGGCGTCGTGGCTGCTGCACCCGCGGCGACGAGCCCCGTCCCGACCCCGGCCCACCGCAGTCCGACGAGCGAGCAGGCCCACAGCGTGACCAGGCCCTCGACGACCTGGGGGAGGGCGAGTGCCGCGGTGGAGTCGCCGAACAACCGGATGCTGAGCGCCTGGGGGACGGCGAACCCGCTGAGCTTGTCGAGGGTCACGGTCGCGGAGGGGTCGAACGCGCCGGAGAAGAGCGCCGGCCACGACTCGGACATCGACCGGGCGGACGCCTCGTAGAAGCCGGAGTCACCGCCTCGCGCCAGGTTCCACCCGAGCAGCACCGTCATGCCGGCTGCGATCAGGAGCAGGGCGCAGCGTGCGGCGAGGGGCTGGTCCCGCCACCGTGCGGGTCGTCGAGTGTCCACCCTCCGGACCCTGGCCGCCCGGGATGACGGTGGACCGGGACCGTGCCACCAGCTCGCTCGGAAGTCACCAGCGGCGCTGAGACGACGTGCGGGCGCGACCGGGCGTCACCAGGCGTTCCCCGGTCGAACCGGAACGCGGTCTCAGGGCGGTGCCCGGGTTCAGGCGACCCGGCGGGCCGCGAACGTCCCCACGACCCCGAGGGTCAGCACCGCGACGAGCACGACGAGCAACGGAGCCGTCCAGTCGCCGGTGACCCCGTGCAACGAACCGGCGACGAGCGGTCCGGCGGAACCGAGCAGGTACCCGCCGCCCTGCACGAACGCGGACATCCGCCGGGCATCGGCGTCGCTCGACACGATCCGGACGATGACGATGAAGATGACCGTGATGCCGCCGCCCTGCGCTGCTCCGCCGAGGACGGACCAGAGCAGCCAGAGCTGCGGGGCGAACAGCAGCCCGAGCGGCATGGCGAGCCAGAGGAACGCGACGAGGGCGATGATCGCCCGGGGACGCCACCGCGCCGCGAGCACCGGGACACCCAGCGCCCCGACGACCGCGAGGATCTGGAACACCGACGAGCTCGCGCCCGAGGACGCCTTCGAGAAGCCGATCTCGTCGTGCAGCAGGGTCGGGATCCAGGCCGTGAGCGCGTAGTACGAGAACGCCTGCCCGCCGAACGCGAGCGTCAGCCCCCAGGTGATGAGCCGTCGAGCCGGGCGCACGGGAGCGGGTGCCGCACCGCCGTCGACCGTGCGGATCGCACCCGTGCCGAGCACCTGGTCGATCGGTCCCGTCTCGGCGACCGGCTCGGACGCCGCCGGGCGGAGCCACGCCGCACGGGGGCCGACGGCGTACGTCCAGGCCAGACCGGCCACCACGGCGAACACGGCCCAGATCGCGATCGCGACCGGCCAGCCCCAGCTCGCGGCGATCGGCGCCGTGCCGAGCGAGGTGATCATCGACCCGACGTTGAGCGCGGACGTGTACACGCCGGTGACCAGACCGACCCGCTCGGGCGAGGTGTCCCGACGGATCACGACCGGGATCACCACGTTGCCGATCGTGATGCCGATGCCGATCACCGCGGTGCCGACGAGCAGGGCCGTGGACGAGGGCAGCGAGCGAACGACGGTGCCGACGAGGACGACGACGAGCGAGAGCGACACCGCACGCTCGGGGTCGGCCTTCGCGATGACCCAGCTGGCGAACGGCGTCGCGAGCGCGAAGCAGAGGACCGGGATCGTCGTCAGCAGGCCGGCGACCGTGGCGGTCAGGCCGAGGTCGGCGCGGACGTCGCCGATGACCGGCGCCGTGGCGACGATCGGACCGCGGAAGTTCAGTGCGATGAGGACGATGGCCGCCGGCAGCAGCCAGGCGGCACCACGCAGTCCCGCCGCGGTCCGGCCGCCCGCACGGCCGTGCCCGCCCGCCCCGGTCGTCACGAGGACGGCAACAGGATCGGGAGCAGGTCCAGCGGCGTCGCAGCCTGGGCGATGGTGCCATCGGCCTCGGCGGGGGAGCCGTAGCCCCACTCGGCGAAGATCGCCGGCACCCCGTGCACGGCCGCCCCCTGGACGTCGTGCAGGCGGTCCCCGATCAGTACCGGTCGGCTGGTGTCGAACCCGCGGGCGTCGAGGCGGCGCAGCGCTTCCTCGACCACGTCGGCCTTCGAGGAGCGGACCTCGTCGTCGCTCGCGCCCGTGATGACGTCGATGTCGCCGGTGAGGCCGTAGTGCTCGAGGATGTACGTCGCCGGCGTCTCGGGCTTGCTCGTCGCCGTCGAGATCGGCAGCCCGGCGTCGTGCAGGGTGCGCAGGACGACGTCGATCCCGGGGAACATCGCCGAGTCGAGGGCACCGTGCGACAGGTAGTGCTCGCGGTAGACGGCGAGCGTGTGTTCGGCCTGCGCCTCGTCCATGCCCATCGCGTCGCGGAAGGTGTCGAGGATCGGCGGACCGACGAACGACATGAGCGTCGCGTGGTCCGGCACGGGGACGCCGACGACGCGGAACGTGTGCGTCATGCTCTCGAGGATGCCGGGAGCGGAGTCGCTGATGGTGCCGTCGAGGTCGAAGAGGATGGCGGAGAACGGGCGCGTCATGACCGTCCCAGCCTAGTCGGGCGGTCGACGCGACCACCCGGCGGGCGCGAGGTCCCCGCCGGACGCGACCCGCGCCTCCTGGAAGGCCGCTCAGAAGAGGCGGGTGTGCCCGCCCTCGATGCCCCGCATCGCGTCGTAGTCGAGGACGAGGACCCGGATGCCGCGGTCCTCGGCGAGGGTGCGCGCCTGCGGTGCCACCGTCTGCGCCGCGAGCACGCCCTGCACCGGACGGAGCAGCGGATCGCGGTTCATGAGCTCGAGGTACCGGGTGAGCTGCTCGACCGCGTCGATGTTCGCGTTCCGCTTCATCTCGACGGCGACGCTCGCTCCGGCGTCGTCGCGGGCGAGGATGTCCACCGGTCCGATCGCCGTCATGTACTCGCGGCGGACCAGCGTGTGGCCGTCGCCGAGGAGCTCGATCTGCTCCGCGAGGAGCTGTTGCAGGTGCGCCTCGACCCCGTCCTTGACGAGCCCCGGATCGACGCCGAGGTCGTGGGTCTGGTCCGCGATGACCTCGTGGATCGACACGATGAGGCGGTCCTGGGTCTTCTTCTGCGTGACCGTCCAGACCTGGGTGATGCCACCCAGGCTCTGCTCCTCGTCCGGCTCGGTGATCTCGATCGAGCACGGCGGGCTCATCCAGTTGAGCGGCTTGTAGCTGCCGCCGTCGGAGTGGACGAGCAGCGATCCGTCGGCCTTCAGCATGAGCAGACGGGTCGCGAGCGGCAGGTGGGCGGAGAGCCGGCCCGCGTAGTCGACGGAGCAGCGGGCGATGACGAGACGCACCCGGAGAGCCTAACCGGACTGCTGGCCCTGGAGGCGCGGCTCGCCCCCGCCGTCCACGTCACCACCCCGACGGGTCGGCCGGGCGGCGGCGCCGCGCTCACGGGCGGCACCGGACGCCAGCCCCGCCGCGATGATGAACACGAAGACCACCAGGAGCGCGCCGAGCAGCCCCACGTGCTCGCCGAGGAACCCGATGAGCGGCGGTCCCGCGAGGAACGCCACGTACCCGATCGTCGCGACGGCGCTGACCCGGGCGGCGGCGGTCCGGGGGTCGTCCGCCGCGGCGGACATGCCCATCGGGAAGCCGAGGCTCGCTCCGAGACCCCAGAGCACGACGCCGACGATCGCGAGCGGCACGTCGTCGATGAAGATGAGCATGCCGAGGCCGACGACCGCGACGGCCGCGCTGGTGCGGAGGACGGGCACCCGCCCGAACCGGTCGATGAGCGGGCTGCCGGCCACTCGGCCGACCGTCATCGCGGCGAGGAACACCGTGAGGACGGCGGCGCCGGCGGCGTTGTCGAGGCCGTGCCCGTCGATCATCGCCAGCGGCAGCCAGTCGTTCGCCGATCCCTCGGCCAGTGCCATTCCGAGGACGATCACGCCGATGAGCAGGGTGGACGGCTGGGCCCAGACCTGCCAGCGACCCACCGGCGTCGGCACCGGGCTGGTGTCGGTGGCGACGTGCTCCTCGAAGCGGTGCTCGTCCTGGAAGCGCGTCACGGCGACGAGCATCGCGGCGCTCGTGACGACGACGAGGACGACGAAGTGCCACGCGACGGGGATCCCGAGCGCTTCGGCGAGGGCACCGAGCCCGGCGCCGGCGAGGGTGCCGAGGCTGAACGCGGCGTGGAACAGCGGCATGATCGTCCGGCCGCCGGCCTTCTCGGCCGCGGCGCCGGACACGTTCATGGACACGTCGCACAGGCCGTTGCCGAAGCCGAACGCGATGAGCGCGATCCAGATGGCGGCGAAGCCCCACCCGAGGGAGACCGCGACGCCCGCGAACACCATCCCGACGGCGAGGCACGCGGCGGCGACCTGGACACCACGGCGGGCCCCGAGCTTCGCCACGATGTGCCCGGCGAAGGTCAGCCCGCCGATCGAGCCGACCGCCATGCCGAGCACGAGCAGTCCCATCTCGAAGGTGCTCGCTCCGAGGGAGTCGCGGACGCTCGGGATCCGGCCGAGCCAGGTCGCGATGTCGAGGCCGGACAGGGTGAACACGACGAAGACCGCGGTGACCCAGGCCCGTGTCGAGGGGGTGGTGCGGGCGGACGTCGTCGTCATGGTGGTCCCATCGTGCTTCGCTGCGGTGCTGCCGTGCGTGTCGCGGCCCGGTCGAATCGATTCGACCGCCGTTTCCGGCTACGCTAACGGGCGATGGACGAACCGGCAACAGGACCCGGCGCGTCGCGGACGGAGCACCACCGCGAGGACGCCGCCGATGCGGTCGCGGCCGGTCGCACTCCGGTGCGACCCCGTCGCCCCACCCTGTCCGCGGTGGCGCGTGCTGCCGGTGTCGCGCCCTCGACCGCCTCGCTCGCGTTCAGCGGCAGCGGCCCGGTCTCCGAGGAAGCGAAGGCCCGTGTGCTCGCGGCCGCTGCCGAGCTCGGGTACGGCGGCCCCGACCCTCGTGCCCGTTCCCTGCGCCGTGGTCGGTCCGGTGTCATCGGGGTCGTCATGGACGAGCGGCTGAGCGACGCGTTCCGCGACCCGGTCAACGTCCTGACGCTCGACGGCATCGCCGAGGTGGCCGGTGCCGCCGGTGCCTCGCTGCTGCTCGTCCGGAGTCCGCTCGACGACGAACAGGGTGCCGTCCCGCTCGTCGACGCCCCGATGGACGCCGTCGTCCTCGTCGGGTGCAACGTGCGGATCGACCCCGCGGTCGCCGTGCTCCGGCGGCGGCAGATCCCCGTCGTCGCGATCGAGGCGGACGACATCGAGGGTGCGGTGCCGATCCAGCTCGACAACCGCGAGGCCTCGCGTCGCGCGGCCGCCTTCCTGCGCGACCTCGGGCACGAGGCCGTCACGATCGTCTCGCTGCCCCTCGACGGCTCGCGTCGTCGCGGCCCGATCGACGCCGAGCGCGAGGCCGAGGGGATCGCGTTCACGTCCCTCGAGCGGCTGCGCGGGGTCCGGGGGGTCTTCCCGGACGCGGTCGCGCTCGAGGCGGCCGGCAGCTCCGTGGAAGAGGGCCGGATCGCCGGCACCGCGCTCTTCGCGGTCGACGGACCCCGGCCGACCGCGGTCGTCGCGCAGAGCGACGTCCTCGCCGTCGGGGTGATCTCGGCCGCGCTCGACGCCGGGCTCCGCGTGCCCGAGGACGTCAGCGTCGTCGGGTTCGACGGCATCACCGTGGACGACAGCCTCTTCCACCGCACCCGCATCCGGCAGCTGACCACGCTCGTGCAGCCGTTCGTGCAGAAGGGGCAGGCCGCAGCCCGTGCCGCCCTGGCGATGCTCGAGGGCGCCGAGCCCCAGCCGGCGGCGTTCCGCTCGGAGCTCCGCATCGGGGACACGACCGGACCCCCGCGGGCGTAGCGGGCCGGCACCGGGCGGCGTCACCCCAGACGGCGGGTGGGCCACCGCGCGAGGTCGTCCTCCCAGACGGCCGGGTCCCGGGGCGGAGCCACCTCGTCGAGGATCTCGAGCGCCGTGATCCGCTCGATGCGGAAGCCGCGGACAGCGTCGCGGAGCCGACACCACCCGGCCAGCAGCCACGCGTCACCGGCCCGGAGCAGCCCCATCGTCTCGACGTCCCGCACGGTGCTGGTGGTCGGGTCCGGCCGGCCGGCCGCGTCCTCGCCGAGGTACCGCAGCCGCACGACACGGCGGGCGGCGATCGCGTCGGACAGGATGCCGAGCGGCACGGTGTCCGTGTCCGATGGTGCGACGGCGTCGATCACGCGGATCATCCCGAGCGCCTCGAGCACCGGGGTGCGGTGTTCGTCGAGCATCACCGCGTGGATCTTCGACGATGCGCGCAGGGCGGCAGCCTGGTACGGCGAGGACTCGAGCAGGCCGAGCCCGGCCAGCACGGCGAGGGACTCGGCCGCGGTCAGGTTCAGCGGTGGGAGCGAGTACTCGCGGAGGATCGAGTACCCGCCGGCGGCGCCGTGGTCGGCGTAGACCGGCACTCCGGCGGCCTGGAGCGCGGCGACGTCGCGCTCGATCGTCCGTTGCGACACCTCGAAGTGGGCGGCGAGCCGAGCGGCTGACCACGGTCGGCGCGCCCCGCGGAGCAGGTCGACGAGTGCGTAGTGCCGCTCGGCTCGCTTCATGGTCCGATCCTCACAGACGCCGGTGTCGATCGGTCGGCTCAGCTCCGCATGCTCCGCTGTCCGCCCGCCGACCAGACGCGCCGGACACGTCCTGCCTCGTCGAAGTCGAACACGTCGACGCCGCCCACGTGGACGTCCCCGGCGTCCATGTCCCAGATCAGCCGACCGTGGTCGCCGTCGAGCGCGTCACTGACGGCGGTGAAGACCGCGTCAGGGTGCTGCCCGTGCCACCAGTCGAGGTACGCGGCGAAGTCGTCGGCGGTGCGGATGTCGTCCGCCGGGGTCGAACCGTCGGGCTCGGTGACGGCGAACCGGATGCGGAAGTCGTCGGCGCAGAGGTGTCGGGCGAGGTCGCCGTCGGCGTTCCACATCACCAGCCACTGGTCGAGGGCGGTGCGGGCCTGGTCCGTACGGGTGTCGTTGTCGGTCATGCGTCCACCCTCGGACCGCTGCGCGACAACGGTGTGTCGGTGTTCCCCCGCCGGACCGGGACTGACGGCGCGCGAGCCGTCAGTCCTGCGCCGTCGGTCGGATGACGACCTCGCCGACGTCCACCCCCGCCGGCTGCGCGATCGCGTACGCCACGGCTGCGGCGACGGCGTCGGCGGGCATGGCGATCGCGTCGCGACGAGCTTCCAGCGCCGCGCGCTGCTCGGGGTCGTCGGTCTTCGTCACGCCTTCCGTCGCGGTGAAGCCCGGGGAGACGACGGTGACGCGCAGCCCGGGACCGGCCTCCTGCCGCAGCGCCTCGCTGAGCACCCGCACCGCAGTCTTCGTCGCCGCGTAGACGCCCTGGGCGGGGACGATGCGGTGCGCCGACGTCGATGCCGTGTGCACGAAGTGTCCGGACCCCTGCTCGCGGAACACCGGCAGGGCGGCGGCGATCCCGTTGAGGACGCCGACCAGGTTCACGTCGACCATCTGCTGCCAGCCGTCGACGTCGAGGGCGTCGAACGGCGACACGGCCATGCTGCCGGCGTTCTGGTGCAGGACGTCGAGGCGACCGAAGCGTGACCGGGCCGACGCGACCAACGTGTGCAGCGCCTCCCGGCTGCGTACGTCGGTCTCGACCGCGATCGCCTCACCGCCTGCGTCCGTGATCCGTGCGACGATGTCCGCCAGCCGCTCCACGCGTCGCGCCCCCAGGACGACCTTCGCGCCCCGTGCCGCGAGGTGCTGCGCCGTCGCTTCGCCGATGCCGCTCGACGCGCCGGTGATCGCCACGACCTTCCCTGCGATGCCGTCCATCCGCTCGCCTCCTGTACGCTGAAACGGACACTCGTCCGATTCATCGAGGAGGCTAACGGACACATGTCCGTTTCGCAATCGCCCCGCCGCGCGGATGCCGAACGCAACCGCGCGCGTCTGGTCGACGTGGCGCGAGATGCGTTGCGGGCCGACGCCGCGACGACCATGCAGTCGCTGGCCCGACTCGCGGGCGTCGGCCAGGGGACGCTGTACCGGCACTTCCCCACCCGCGGGGCCCTGCTCGCCGAGGTCTACCGAGCCGACTTCCAGGGGCTGGTCGCGTCGGCGCGCGCACTGGCCGACCGGCCGTCGCAGGACGGCGCACTCCGGTCGTGGCTCGACGAGCTCGCCGCCTTCGGCTCCCAGAAGCACGCGCTCGCGGACGTCCTGGACGCCGCGACCCGACAGCAGCTGCACGATGAACAGTACGACGAGATCGCCGATGCGATCGGCGTCCTGCTGCAGGCCGGAGCGCGAGCCGGCGTCCTGCGTCCCGACGTCGGACCGGCGGACCTGCTGGCGCTCGTCGCGTTCCTCTGGCGACTGGGGCCGTCGGCGGCGGACCGGGTGCCGTACCTGCTCGACCTCGTCGTGGACGGACTCCGTCCCCGGACAGCGGACGGCGCCTGACCCCGGACCGCGGTCGTCGTCACCGCGGCTCAGGACCGCCGCGTGTGCCCGAGCGTCTCCGAGGGCAGCTCCCCGAACCGGTCGGCGTACGCGGCGGCGAACCGGCTGACGTGCAGGAACCCCCAGCGGGCCGCGACCTCGGTCACCCGGACGCGCTCGGGCCCGACGGCGAGGAGGTCCTCGCGTGCTCGTTCCAGTCGGAGCCGGCGCAGGTAGGCCGTCGGCGTGGTGTCCAGGCTCCGTCGGAAGCCCTCCTGGAGGCTGCGGACACTCGTGAACACCGCGGACGCCAGGTCGCCGACCGTCCACGGCCGCGCCGGATCCTCGCGGAGCAGCTCGACGGCCCGCGCGACGGCTCGCGAACCCGCTCCGCGGTGCGGCGAGTGCAGCGCCGCCGAGTGGTTGTGCGGCTGTCCGAGCAGCAGGCTGTGCAGGAACACCTGCTCGAGGCTGCGGACCGCGAGCGGGTGGGCGAGCGGGCCGTGCGCCTGCCGTGACCCCTCGTCCACGAGTCGGAGCGCCTGCGACACGGCCCGTCCGCCGGGGGTCTCGAGGTCGAAGGCCGCGTCGAACTCGACCGGCACCGACACGGGCGCGTCCAGCAACCGCTCGAGCTCGGTGTGCACGTCGCGGCGCGGGATCATGACCGAGACCTGCGCGAACCGGTCGCCGCAGTCGAGGTCGACCGTCCGTCCGGGCATGAAGACCCCGGCGGTCCGTGCCGTGCCCCGGACCGTCGTGCTCCCGGCCGCGCGCGCGGTCATCCGGGAGCGCACCGGGATGTCGAGGTGGTAGTCGACGGGCTCTGCCGTGCGGATCCGGACGGGCTCGCGGAAGCGCATGTACCCGAACGTGGTCCGACCGAGCGTGAGGGCGTTGAGGTGCATGTGTGCGTCGGGAGCACCGTCGGCGGTGGAGATCTCCAGCGGGAGGAACACCTCGCTGAGCACCGCGGCCGCTTCGTCGGCGTTCGTGCTGGTGGCGACCGGGTGCGCCCCGAACATCTCCGCAGTGGCCCCGGTCACGGCGCGACTCTACCGGCCTCGCTCGTTCCGGCCGTCGCGCAGATCCGCGTTGCGCGACGGCGCCCCCGCGCCCAGCGGATGGTGGCCGGTGCGCGTGCTGCGTACCGTCGAACCGGCCGGTGTCCTGCGCCGGCGCGGAAGCGGTGGCCTTTCCCTTCGGGTGGGGAAGGCCACCGTGACGCTGGCTCAGCGCGCCAGGGCCTGCTCGACCCACCCACGCCGGTGCGCCCGCACCCCGAGCGTCACGGCGCGCACCCCGATGTAGCCGAGCGCGAAGGCGGCCCAGAGTCCCGCGAGGGTCCCACCCGCCCACCACAGCAGCGGCAGGTACACGACGAGGTTCACCCCGCCCGCGATCGCCAGGTACCGGGCGTCCCCGGCGCCGATCAACACCCCGTCGAGCACGAACACGTACCCCGCGACGGGCATCCCCACCGCGATGAGCACGAGCACGACCGGGAGCGCACCCCGCACGGCGGACGAGTCGGAGAACACCGGCCCGAGCACCCCGCTCGCGGCGAGCGTCAGCACCCCGAGCAGCACTCCGCCCGCGATCCCGAGCACGACGAGCCGCCGCGTCACCAGCCGCACCCGCTCCGGGTCGCGCGCACCCAGTCCGTGTCCGACGAGCGCCTGTCCGGCGATCGCGAGGGCGTCGAGCGCGAACGCCAGGGTCGAGAACACCGTCAGCCCGACCTGGGTGGTCGCGAGCCCGGTCGTCCCGAGCCCCGCGGCGGTGGCGACGGTCGCGAGCATCGCCACGCGCAGCGACGCCGTCCGCAGGAAGAGCCAGGCTCCGGACCGGAGCGCGCGAGCGACCCCCGAGGCGCCCGGACGCAACGGTGCACCCGAGGCGCGGGCGGCGCGCACGGCGATGCGGACGTACACGATCGCCATCGCCCACTGCACGATGACGGTGCCGGCCGCCGACCCCTCGACGCCCCACCCCGCGCCGTAGATGAGGACGGCGTTCAGCAGTCCGTTCGCGACGAACCCGACGGTGGCGACGACGAGCGGCGTCCTCGTGTCCTGCAGTCCGCGGAGCAGCCCGGTCGAGGCGGTCACGACCAGGATCCCGGGCAACCCGATGAGCGACACCGTCAGGTAGGCGGTCGCTGCCGCGGACACCTCGGCCGAGGCCCCGAACAGGTCGACGAGCGGACCCGCGAGCGGCCACCCGACGAGCGCGAGGACCACCCCCAGCACCAGCGCGAGCCACATCCCGTCGATGCCGGCGTGCACGGCACCGCGTCGATCGCCGCCGCCGAGCGCACGGGCCACGGCGGGGGTCGTCGAGTACGCGAGGAAGACGAGTAGCCCGGTGACGGTCTGCAGTACGGCCCCCGCCAGGCCGACGGCGGCGAGCGGCGTCGCACCGAGGTGGCCGACGAGCGCGGTGTCGGTGAGCAGGAACAGCGGCTCGACGACGAGCGCACCGAGCGCGGGGACCGCGAGGCGGACGATGTCACGGTCGACCGCACGCCGCTCGGCGGTCACTGCGGGTCGCGTCGGTCCGGGCACCGGACCATTCTGGCGGCGATGCGGACCACGCGTCGTGCGCGCACGGCCGGATCGGTGACGGGTCGGACGGGAGGCGCGGGTCGGCGTCGACCCGCGCCTCCTGTCAGGAGGTACACGCGTCAGTCGGTGCGCGGTTCGGCGGGGACGCCGCCGGTGGCCGCGTGGGCCGCGTCCGGCACCTCGGGCGTCGCATCGTCGGTCCCGCGGGCACGGCCCACGAGGTCCATCACGTGGTAGACCACGATCGCCGCGACGGTGCCGAGGATGATGCCACCGAAGCTCGCCTGCCCGAACGCGAACGTGAAGTCCGCGATGCCGATGATGAGGGCGATGCCCGCGGTCAACTGGTTCTTCGGCTTCGCGAAGTCCACGCGGTTCTCGACCCAGATGCGGATGCCGATGACGCCGATGAGCCCGTAGAGCGCGGTGGTCGCTCCGCCGAGGACCCCCGGCGGGACGGACGAGATGACGGCACCCACCTTGGGGGAGAGGCCGAGCAGGACGGCCACGATCGCGGCCACCCAGTACGCCGCGGTGGAGAAGACCCGGGTCGCGGCCATCACGCCGATGTTCTCGCCGTAGGTGGTCGTCGCCGAGCCGCCGCCGATGCCCGCGAGGACGGTCGAGACGCCGTCGGCGAAGAGTGCTCGTCCGGTGAGCGGTGTGAGGTCACGACCGGTGAGCTGTCCGACGCCCTTCACGTGGCCGACGTTCTCGGCGACGAGCGCGAGGACGACCGGCACGAACGCGAGGTAGATCGCGAGCTGCGACGGGTCGAAGGCGGGCGCGGTGAACTCCGGCAGCCCGACCCAGGCGGCCTTGCCGACGGCGTCGAACGAGACCTCGCCGGCGACCAGGGCCGCCACGTAGCCGACGACGACCCCGATGACGATCGACAGGCGTCCGATGAGCCCCTTGAAGAGCACGGTGACGAGGATGATGACGGCGAGGGTGACGAGCGCCACGACCGGCGCCTCGGTGAAGTTCTTGCGGGCCGACGGGGCGAGGTTGAACCCGATGAGCGCCACGATCGCGCCGGACACGACGGGTGGCATGAGCCGGTCGATCCAACCGGACCCGGCCAGGTGCACCACGGCGCCGACGACCGCGAGGAGCACCCCGACCACGATGATCCCGGACAGGGCCAGCGGGATGCCGCCGATCTTCGTCGCGGCGCCGATCGGGGCGATGAACGCGAAGGACGACCCGAGGTAGCTCGGCAGCCGGTTGCCCGTGATGAGCAGGAACAGGATCGTGCCGATGCCGCTGAAGAGCAGCGTCGTCGCCGGTGGGAAGCCGGTGAGCAGGGGCACGAGGAAGGTCGCACCGAACATCGCCACCACGTGCTGCACGCCGAGGCCGATCGTCCGACCCCAGGTGAGGCGCTCGTCCGGCGCGACGATCGTCGTCGCGGAGACGGTCGCGCCGTCTCCGTGCAGCTTCCACGGAAGTCCCATGCGACGACCGTACCGGCAGCGGTCCACAGGTGACGGCACCCGTCCTGCTCGATCAGGGTGACGGTGGCTATCGTGGACCGCATGACCGACGTCGCAAGCACCTCCGGGATCCACACCGACGAGCTGGACGCCACGGTCCGCCCGCAGGACGACCTGTACCGCCACGTGAACGGGTCGTGGATCGCATCGACGCCGATCCCCGACGACAAGGCGCGGTACGGCTCGTTCACGGTGCTGGCCGAGGCTGCCGAGATCGCCGTGCGGGACATCATCGAGCGTTCCCAGCAGGCCGCTCCGGGCACCGAGGAGCGCAAGGTCGGCGACCTGTACGCCTCCTTCACCGACGAAGAGCGGCTCGAGGCGCTCGGCACCGCACCGATCGAACCGCTGCTGGCCGAGATCGCCGCACTCGACTCGGTCGACGACGTCATCCGCACGGTCGGCCGCTTCGAGCGCCTCGGGCTGCCGAGCTTCCTGCAGCTGTTCGTCGACAACGACCCGGGGGACCCCGAGTCCTACGTCGTCTTCCTCGAGCAGTCCGGCCTCGGGCTGCCCGACGAGTCCTACTACCGCGAAGACCGCTTCGCCGACATCCGGACGAAGTACCGCGAGTTCGTCGCAGCGATGTTCCCGCTCGCCGGGTTCGAGGACGGCGGCGACCGTACCGAGCACGTCATCGCCCTCGAGACCGCACTGGCGTCGAAGCACTGGGACAACGTCACCACCCGCGACAGCCAGAAGACCTACAACAAGCTGCCCTGGGCCGAGGTCCAGGCGCTCGCGGACGGCATCGACCTCCGCCTCTGGTGGGAAGCGATCGACGCACCGGCCGGCGCCTTCGAGACCGTCGTCGTCCGCGAACCGTCGTACGTGACCGGTCTGGCGGAACTGCTCCGCGGCCAGCCGCTGGACGTCTGGAAGGACTGGCTCCGCTGGCAGGTGATCCGCGCCTCCGCGGCCTACCTGACGAGCGCCTTCTCGGCGACCAACTTCTCGTTCTACGGCACCGCGCTCACCGGTGCGCCGAAGCAGCGCGAGCGCTGGAAGCGCGGCGTCTCGCTGGTCGAGGGCGCCATGGGTGAGGCCGTCGGCCGCATCTACGTGCAGGAGCACTTCGACGAGACCTCGAAGGCGACGATGGACGAGCTCGTCGCCAACCTGGTCGAAGCCTACCGGCAGAGCATCACCGCCCTCGACTGGATGACCGACGAGACCCGTGCGCGGGCGCTCGACAAGCTCGACAAGTTCACGCCGAAGATCGGGTACCCGGTGAAGTGGCGCGACTACTCCGCGCTGCCGGTGTCCGCCGACGACCTCATCGGCAACGTCCGCGCCGTCGCGAGCTTCCAGGTCGACCGCGAGCTCGGCAAGATCGGCAAGCCGATCGACCGCGACGAGTGGTTCATGACGCCGCAGACGATCAACGCCTACTACAACCCGGGCTTCAACGAGATCGTCTTCCCGGCGGCCATCCTGCAGTTCCCGTTCTTCGACGCCGCCCGTGACGCGAGCGCGAACTACGGCGCGATCGGCGCCGTCATCGGGCACGAGATCGGGCACGGTTTCGACGACCAGGGCTCCCAGTACGACGGCGACGGCCGGCTCGAGAACTGGTGGACCGAGGCCGACCGCACCGCGTTCGAGGAGCGCACGAAGGCCCTCATCGCCCAGTACGACGCGCTCGTCCCGACCGAGGTCCCGGACGGCCACGTGAACGGCGCCCTGACGATCGGCGAGAACATCGGCGACCTCGGCGGTCTGTCGATCGCGTGGAAGGCGTACCTGCTCTCCCTCGACGGCCAGGAGCCGCCCGTCATCGACGGCCTCACCGGTGCCGAGCGCTTCTTCCTCAGCTGGGCGCAGGCCTGGCGGATGGCGATCCGTCCGGAGGAAGCAGCTCGTCTGCTGAGCATCGACCCGCACTCGCCGACGGAGTTCCGCTGCAACCAGGTGGTCCGCAACATCGACGTCTACTACGACACCTTCGGCGTGACCGAGCGGGACGCGATGTACCTCGACCCGGCCGAGCGCGTCTCGATCTGGTGATGGCCGAGCCGGACGCGGCTGGGTCGCCGGAGCCCGGAGCGGCTCGTCGGTCGCGTCGACGACAGCACGCCGGCGGACCCGACGGGCGTGCGCGCGGGCGGCACCGTGGTGGTGCCGACGAGCGGTTCGCGGCGACGCTGCAGGCGCTCGGATCCCTCGCCCGCGACGGCGCGTCCGTCAGCGCCTCGGTGATCGACACCTCGACGGGGAAGGCCCTGCTGGCGGTGGACGACACGCTCGTCCAGCCGGTGGCCAGCCTCGGCCGCGTCTTGCTCCTCGTCGAGGTCGCCGCCCGGCTCGAGGACGGCGGGCTGCACGGCGACCGGCTGCAGCGGATGGCGCGCGACACCGCGACCGGGGCCGGGCTCTGGCAGTTCCTGCAGGAGCCGACCATGCAGGTGTCCGACCTGGCGACCCTCGTCGGGGCCGGTGCGGACGCCTGGGCGATGAACGCCCTGCTCTCCACCGTCGGGATCGACGCCGTCCGCGAGCGAGCCGAGTCGCTCGGGATCGAACGCACCGCCCTCATCGACCGGGTCCGGGACCGCCGTGGCCCGGACGACGCACCGGACGCCTCGGTCGCGCCGACCGGCGAGCTCGCCTGGCTCATGCGTGGCCTGGCGCTCGGCGAGGTCGTGGACGAGGCGGTGTCGAACCGGGTGCTCGGGTGGCTGTCCCTCGCGTCCGACCTCAGCCTCGTCGCGGGGTCCTTCGGGCTGGACCCGCTCGCGCACCGGGCGCTGGACCACGGGTTGCAGGTCGTCTCGGTGACCGGGTCGAGCACGGGGGTACGCGCCGAGGCCGGGATCCTGCGCGGGCCCGGGTCGTCGGTGAGCTACGCCGTGACGGTGACCTTCGACGACGCGTCGCTCCAGCGCCGCCTGGCGGTGATCGACGCGCTGCGGACGATGGGGACCGAGGTCCTCGAGGCGGTGCACGAACCCGCGACGCGATGAGCGGACCGACCTGCGGACCGCGGGGAGCGGCCCCGGTCAGCGGAGCAGGACGAACGACCGGAGCGGGGCCGGTCGGACGTCGTGCACCTCGACGAAGCCCCGCGACTCGTAGAACGCGCGCTGCACCGGCTCGGTGTCGGTCGTCAGCACGGTCTGGCGGACGTACGCGTACCGCTCGAGGACGGCGTCGAGCAGCGCGCCGCCGATGCCGGACCGGTGGTGGTCCGGCGCGACGAGCACGTCCTGCACGTACACGATCGTCGCGCCGTCCGACACGGTCCGGACCAGCCCGACGAGCGACCCCTGCGCGTCCCGGGCGGTCAGCACGAGGTGTGAACCGAGGACCGCGGCGACGAGGGTCTCCGGCTCCCGCGTGTACGCGGTCCAGCCGACATCGCGGTACAGCGCGAGGAGTTCGTCCCCGCCGGGTCGTTCCTCCGCGATCACCACCACGGTCCCATCGTGGCAGACTCAGTCGGCGGCCTGCCCCGCGGGGACGAAGGCCTGCACGTCCAGCTCCGTCACCTTCGTCGACCGGCACGCGGCGAACTCGGTGTAGGCGATGAAGAGGGACTGCTTCGACCCGGGCGGGTACACCCGGAAGCCGTCGGGCGAGGTGGGGTCGCACGTCGACTCCGGGTAGTTCTCCGAGTTGGTGACCTCGAGCGGTGCCACGGCCTCCTCGCCGGACGCCAGCGTGACGGTCGGGTGCGGGGCCGCCCGGTCCAGCGTCGCGGCGTTGCCGATCTGCGTGCCGTTCGTGTCGCCGACGAAGGAGACCCCGGGCCAGCCCTGCAGCGTGCAGGTCGACGAGCCGGTGTTGCGCAGGACGAGGTGCACGATCGTGCTCCCGGCGGCGCCGCCGCTGCCGGCCTCGATGCTGCCGGCGAGCGAGGACGTCGCGCAGGCCGAGGACCCGGCGGCCGAGGACCCGCCCGAGGACCCGCCCGTCGATCCGCCCGTCGATCCGCCCGTCGCACCGTCGGACGGGCTCGGCGTCGACGCGGAGCCGGACGGCGCGGACGAGGCCGCCGACGACGGGGTCGCCGTGACGGTCTCCGTCGTCGTGGCCGACGGGGTCGTGGTGCCGCCCGAGGAGCAGCCGGCGAGCAGACCGACGGCGACGATGCCGACGGCGACGAGGAGCGGGGAACCTGCGCGACGTTGCATGAGCCAACGGAACCACCGTCCCGGGGTACACGTCTCGGGTGGCGCTCAGCCACCCCGAGCACACTCCAGGACACGCGCCAGCGCACGAGCAACGGAGGTCGACATGGCAGGGAAGCACGAACAGGCACGCGGCGACGAGGGTCGTTCGGACGGTGTCGAGCCCCGCGCCGGGGCCTTCACCGACAGCGAGATACCGGGCGAGACCCCGGTGGTGTCGAACGAGCCGGCGGGCGAGTTCGTCTCGAGTGACATCCCCGGCGAGACCCGTCCAGAGGGCGGCGACGGCGAGGGCGAGTACGTCGAGTCGGACATCCCCGGCGAGGCCGAGCCCACCCCGGACGGCGAGGTCGGTCACTACGTCGACCGCGACCAGGCCTGACCTAGTCGATCAGACCCGCCGCCACGAGGCGGCGGAGCGTCTCCACGCCCGCCGGCGGGCACCGGTCTGCGTCCGCAGAGGTGACCCACTCGACCTCGTCCACCTCGGCTGAGGCGACCGGCGTGGCGGTGTCGAGCGCGCCTCCTGGACGGACGAGGAACAGTGCCATCGCGACCATCGTGCCGGGGGCCTGGCCGTGCGCTGGCTCGGTGACGGTGCCGAAGGCCTCGACGTCGTCGACGGTCAGCCGCAGGCCGGTCTCCTCGAGGGCCTCACGCAGGACCGCCTCGACGTCGGTCTCGTGCGGTTCCGCCTTGCCGCCGGGGAGGTAGAGGACGTCGCGCATCCGCGCGCGCACCATCAGGAGGCGGCGGTCGCGCACCAGCAGCAGCGCACTGACGCGCAGGGTCGCGGGGTGGCCCTGGAGGCTCAGCTCGCGTCCGCCTCGTCGGTGCGGTCGTGCTCGATCCGCTCGGGCGCGGTGCGCTCCGCGAGCGGCACCACCGGCGAGGGCAGCTCCGCCTCGGGCACGGGACGGACGCCGAAGAGGGCGTCGAGCGCCCCGACGAACTCCTCGCCGCGGCCGGCGCGACCGAGCTCACGGGCACGCACCGAGGGACGGTGGAGCAGGACGCCGACGAGGTGCCGGAGGGCGCGCTCGGTCTGCTCGGCCGAGGCGTCGTCGCCGTCCGCGCGGCGCTTCGCGCGGTCGATCTCGTCGTCGAGGATGTCGAAGACGTGCTTGCGGAAGGCCACGAGCGCCGGCGTCGTCGACTGTTCGAGGGCCTGGGCGCGGAAGCGGGACACGGCGTCGTCGACCATCGCGCGGGCCTCGGACTCGGCGTTCAGCTCGGCGATCGGGGCGTGGATGCTGATCGTCTCGAGGTCGAGCAGCTCGACACCCTCGACACCGGCCGCGTCGGGGTCGACGTTGCGGGGGAGCCCGAGGTCGATGACGATGCGTCGGACGCCGTCGTCGAGGTCGGCCGGCTCGACGACCGGGACCTCGCTCGAGGTGCAGGTGATCACGACGTCGCTCTCGCCGATGGCCTGGCGCAGGTCGCGGGCGGCGACGAGGTCGTGCTTGGCGGCGAACCACGGCGCCCGCCCCGACGGCGAGAACACCTGGATGTTCGTGGCGCCGCGATCGCGCAGGGCGGCGATGGTCGTGGCCGCGTAGCTGCCGGTGCCGACCAGCAGCACGCGGGTCCGGCCCCAGTCGGTGACACGTGACGACGCGAGCTCGAGGCCGAGTCGCACGAGCGAACGACCGGCGGCGCCGATGCGGGTGCGGGTCTTGACGCCGCGGGAGGTGTGCGCGGCTTCCTGGAAGAGGCGCTCGAGGTCCGAGGTGGTGGTGCCGTTCGAGCGGGCGTCCTCGAGCGAGCGGCGGACCTGCCCGGAGATCTCGGTCTCGCCGACCACGACGGACTCGAGGCCGCTCGAGACGGCGAAGAGGTGCTGCACGACGTCCTTGCCACCGAGCACGTTCACGGACTCGAGGACCTCGGCGGGGTCGAGGTCGCTCGCGGTGGCGACGGCGTCGACGGTGGCCGAGACGGCGGAGTCGCGGTCGTCCCCCGCGATGTCGAGGTAGGCCTCGAAGCGGTTGCAGGTGGCGAGGACGACGGCCCCGTCGAGCACGTCGGAGTCCGTCACGAGACGGCTCGCGGCGGTCGGTGCGCCGATGCTCAGTCGCTCCAGGAGATCGAAGCTGGCGTTGCGATGCGACGCCGTGAGACAGATGAGCACGTCATCCATGGTAACTCGCGTTGCGCCCGGCTCCCGTTCGGGTCCTGCGTGCTCGGGATACACCCCGTTCGCCGATGGGAGAATCGTCCGGTGACCGACGCATCCACGACCGCTCTGCCCGCCTCGCACCCGCTCGTCTCCGGGCGGACGGCGGGCTCGTCCCTCGTCCGGGCGCTCCGCGGCGACCGGCCGGAGACCCTGCCGGTGTGGTTCATGCGCCAGGCCGGTCGGTCGCTGCCGGAGTACCGCGAACTGCGGGTCGGCACGGCCATGCTCGACGCCTGCCTCGACCCGGCGATGGCGTCGGAGATCACGCTGCAGCCGGTCCGTCGGCACGGGGTCGGCGCGGGCATCTTCTTCAGCGACATCGTCGTGCCGATCAAGCTCGCGGGTGTGGACGTCGAGATCGTCCCGGGCCGTGGTCCGGTCCTGGCGTCCCCGGTCCGCACGGCGGCCGACGTCGACGCTCTGGGAGCGCTCGAGCCGAGTGCCCTCGCCCCGATCACCGAGGCCGTGGCGCGCACGGTCGAGCAGCTCGGCGACACCCCGCTCATCGGGTTCGCCGGCGCACCCTTCACGCTCGCCGCGTACCTGGTCGAGGGCGGACCGTCGAAGGACCACATCCGCGCCCGGACGCTCATGCACTCCGACCCGGAGACGTGGTCGCGGCTGCTCGCCTGGGCGGCCGGGGTCTCGGGGGCGTTCCTCCGGGCCCAGGTGCTCGCGGGAGCCTCCGCCGCACAGCTCTTCGACTCGTGGGTCGGCTCGCTCTCCCGCGAGGACTACGTCTCCCGCGTGGCACCGCACTCGGCCGCGGCACTCGACCACGTGACCGACCTCGGCGTCCCGCGCATCCACTTCGGTGTCGGCAGCGGCGAGGTCCTGCGCGACATGACGACCTTCGGCACCGACCGGGTCGGCGTCGACGCCGTCGGCGTGGACTGGCGGCTGCCGCTCGACGAGGCCGTGCGCCGGGTCGGCACCGAGGTCACCGTGCAGGGCAACATCGACCCGGCGATGCTCGCGGCCCCGTGGGACGTGCTCGAGGCCCACGTCCGCGACGTCGTCCGCCGTGGTGGTGCCGCTCGGGCGCACGTCGTCAACCTCGGGCACGGTGTCCCGCCGGAGACCGACCCGACCGTGCTCACCCGCATCGTCTCCCTCGTCCACGAGCTCGGGGACGGGACGGACGTGTCGACCGGAGCGCACGCGTGACCGACGTCGTCGTGGTCGGCGGCGGGGTCGCCGGCCTCGTCGCCGCGCGGGACCTGGCGAAGGGCGGTGCCCACGTCGTCCTCGTCGAGGGCTCCGGCGTGCTCGGCGGGATGGTCCGGCGGCACACCGTCGCGGGACTCGACCTCGACATGGCGGCGGACTCGTTCGCGACCCGCAACGACGCCGTCGGCCGGCTGGCGATCGAACTCGGCCTGGGCAACGAGATCACCACGCCGGACCCGCGCGGTGCGTGGCTGATGACCAGGGACGGCCGGACGGCCCCGATCCCGCAGACCGGCCTGCTCGGGATCCCGGGGAGCCCGATGGCGGCCGACGTGCTCGCGGTGGTCGGGCAGAAGGCTGCGCTCCGGGCGCAGATGGACTCGCTGCTGCCGTCCCTGGTCGGGTCGAGGGCACCGTCGCTCGGCGAGCTGGTCCGGAAGCGCATGGGCGAGCAGGTCCTCGACGACCTCGTGGTCCCGATCGTCGCCGGTGTGCACTCGACGCACCCGGACGACCTCGACCCGGAGCGGGTCGCGCCCGGACTGCGGGCGGCGCTCCTGCGTGAGGGCTCCTTGGCCCGGGCGGTCCTCGCCCTCCGCGCCCGTGCGACGGCCGGGTCCGCCGTGCAGGGCATCCGCGGTGGGATCGTGCGGCTCGTGGACGAGCTCGTGGCAGACATGGAGACCTACCGGGTCGACGTGCGACTGCACACCCGGGCCACCGCGATCGAGGAGCACGCGGTGGACGTCCGCACCGACGACGGCGAGACGGAGCGGCTGGTGGCCGAGCACGTGCTCGCGTCGACGGCCGACCCCGCGCGCACGGCCCGACCCGTCCGCACGGGCATCGAGCTCGTGACGCTCGTCGTCGACCAGCACGAGCTCGACGCGGCACCGCGCGGCACCGGGATGCTCGTGCACCCCGACGCACCCGGTGTCCGGGCGAAGGCGATCACGCACGCGACGGTGAAGTGGCCGTGGCTGGCCGAGGCCGCGGGCGGACGACACGTCCTGCGGTTGAGCTACGCGACGTCGGACGCGGCTGCGACGTGGGGTGCCATCGCGACGTCGGACGCGACCGCGACGTCGGACGCGACCGCGGCGGTGGACGCGACCGCCTCGGGGACCGCAGCCGGAGCCGTCGAGACCGGGAGGAGCCTCCCGGTCGACCCGGACGACGCCGTCGGGACCCGCGCCGCCCAGGACGCCGCCGCGCTGCTCGGGGTGCCGGTCCCGGCGTCCGCCGTGGTCGGTGCCGCGCGTGTCCGGTGGCACGGACCGGACACGACCGCGGCCGGCCTCGCCGACGGTGTGGTCGGGATCGGCGAGGCGTCCACCGGCCGGGGACTCGCCGGGATCGTCGGGGCCGCACGGACCGCCGCTGAGCGCATCCTGGGTTCCTGAGCGGACCGCACACGGTCGGAGGGCTACTGTTGCGGTGAACGCCGGATGTATTCCGTTCGGCGCATGACCACGCACACTGACCCAACGGAGGATTCGCACATGCGAGGCAAGCTCCTGTTCGTCGCCGGCGCCGCTCTCGGGTACGTCCTGGGATCGCGAGCCGGACGGGCGCGGTACGAGCAGATCAAGACCGTCAGCGGCAAGATCTGGAACAGCAACGGCGTCCAGAAGGGCGTCCACGTCGCCGAGGACTTCATCGCCGACAAGACCCCGGACGTCGCCGAGTTCGTCGGTGAGCAGACGAAGAAGGTCGTCCGCAAGGTCGGGCAGAAGAAGGACAGCCAGACCTCATGACCGACACCCGCGACCGCAAGCCGCGTTCGCTGTTCGGCCTGGTCGGCGACGTCCCCAAGCTCGTCAAGGAGCTGGTGACGGGTGAGCTGAACCTGCTCAAGGCCGAGATGCTGACGAAGGCGAAGATCTTCGGCCTCGCAGCGGGTCTGCTCGTGGGTGCGCTCGTGATCGTCCTCTACGCGATCGGCGTCCTGCTGACCGCGGCCGTCATGGGTCTCGCGACCGTGATGCCGGCGTGGCTCGCAGCCCTCGTCATCGCCGTCGTGATGCTCATCGTCGCCGGCATCCTCGGCCTGCTCGGCTGGAAGCGCCTGAAGAAGGGGCTCCCGATCACGCCGAAGCGCACCATCGACAGCGTGAAGAACGACGTCAACGCGGTGAAGGGCCTCGGCAAGAAGCCGACCCCGCCGACGCAGTACGGCACCCGCAAGCCCGACGTCGGCGGCCGCTTCTAGCGACGCACCGCCCCGTCCACCACCCCCACACCCCGGAGGACCCACGTGACCGATCAGCACGACGACCTGGCCGACCGCGTCGCGGCGACCCGCGCCCAGCTGTTCGACACCCTCGACGCGATCGAGGACAAGCTCAACGTCCCGAAGCAGATCGGGATCGCCGCGTCGAAGGTCAAGCGCGGGATCGACGAGAAGCCGGTGCCGTACCTGGCCGGGCTCGCAGCGGGCGTGGCAGTGGTCGGGGGTATCGTCGTAGCGGTGCTCCGACGGCGGTAGCGCTCGCCGTCGAAAGGGGAGCGGCGTCACCTTTGTGACCGATAGGACAATGGACACATGAGTTCCACCGTGCCCACGCACGACGCACACGAGACCTCCCCCGACGGCATCGACCCCAACCTGCTGACGGCGTACGCCCTGTGGGCCGTGTTCCGCCGTCCGCTCGGCCCGATCCACACGGTCGGCGACGACGCGGTGGCCGAGCTCGACGCCGTCGTCGCCGCAGCCGCCGAGCGCGGCGTGACGGTCCGTGGCTTCTACGACGTGTCCGGCTTCCGCGCCGACGCCGACGTGATGATCTGGCTGCACGGCGACGACGCGCAGGCGATCCAGGCGGTGCTGCGCGAGATCCGCCGCACGGCGCTCTTCCAGGACGCCGAGCCGGTGTGGCACGCGATGGCGATGCACCGCGAAGCCGAGTTCAACAAGCGCCACACGCCCGCCTTCCTGCGCGGCAAGGAACCCGAGGCCTGGATCACGGTCTACCCGTTCGTCCGGTCCTACGAGTGGTACCTCCTGCCCGAGGAAGAGCGCTCGACGATGCTGCGCGACCACGGCATCGCCGGCGCGAAGTACCGTCGCGTGCTGACGAACACGATCGCCACGTTCGCGCTGAGCGACTACGAGTGGATCCTGCCGCTCGAGAGCCCCGACCTCGTCGACCTGGTCGACCTCATGCGCGACCTGCGCTACACCGAGGCCCGCATGCACGTGCGGGAAGAGGTGCCCTTCTTCACCGGTCGTCGCGTGACGACCACCGAGCTGCCGGAGGTGCTGTCGTGACCGACACCAGCATGATCACCAACGGACAGGCCGTCCTCGCCGCGACCCCCGCGGCGGCCGACGGTCCCGAGCACGTCGAGGTCCCGGTCGCGTACGACGCGATCCTGCTCGCGGGCTTCGGCGGACCCGAGGGCCAGGACGACGTCATCCCGTTCCTGCGCAACGTCACCCGGGGCCGTGGGATCCCGGACGAACGCCTCGAAGAGGTCGCGCACCACTACCGGCACTTCGGTGGCGTCAGCCCGATCAACGCGCAGAACCGCGCGCTCAAGGCCGCGCTCGAGGCCGAGCTGGCCTCGCGCGGCATCGACATGCCGGTGCTCTGGGGCAACCGCAACTGGGAGCCGTACCTCGAAGAGGCCTTCACCGAGGCAGCCGACAACGGCTACACCAAGCTCATCGCGATCGCCACGAGCGCCTACTCATCGTTCTCCAGCTGCCGCCAGTACCGCGAGGACTACGCCCGCGTCCTGACCGAGACCGGACTGATCGACACCATCCAGGTCGACAAGGTCCGCCAGTTCTTCGACCACCCGGGCTTCGTCCGCCCCTTCGTCGACGGCGTCCGTGACGGCATGGCCCGTGCGATCGCCGAGAACGACGGGCTCGACGTCGCGACCGAGCTGCACGTGCTGTTCTCGACGCACTCGATCCCCTCGACCGACGCCGCGAAGTCCGGCCCCGACTACGGCGGCTTCGACGAGCACGGCGCGTACGAGGCCCAGCACCTCGCCGTGGCGCAGGTCGTCCTCGACCAGGCGTGGGCCGAGCTGCTCGAGCAGCCCGAGCACGCCTCGCTCCGCGGCACCAGCACGCCGCCGTGGAAGCTCGTCTACCAGTCGCGCTCGGGCCCCCCGACCCAGCCGTGGCTCGAGCCCGACATCAACGACTACATGAACGAGGAGCTCAAGGGCGGCCCGACCCGCGCCGTGCTCATCGTCCCGCTCGGCTTCGTGAGCGACCACATGGAGGTCATGTGGGACCTCGACGAAGAGGCCACCGAGACCGCCCAGGAGCTCGGATTCTGGTCGGTGCGCACGCAGACCCCGGGCGTCGACCCGGCCTACGTGTCGGGCCTGGTGGACCTCGTGCTCGAGCGTGTCAACGGCACCCCGACGAGCGAGCGGCCCCACCTGACCGACCTCGGCCCCTGGTACGACGTCTGCCGTCCGGGGTGCTGCGAGAACGTGCGCGCCGGGTTCAAGCCGGCCGCGGCCGGGCTCGCCCCGTGACCGACGCGTCCGCCCCCACCGGCAGCCCCGACGGCCCTGCCCCGATCCGGCTCGGCACCCGAGCCAGCCGGCTCGCGGTCGCCCAGTCGCAGGACGTCGCCGACCGGTTGGCGAAGGCGTCCGGCCGACCGGTCGAGCTCGTCACGGTGACGAGCGAGGGCGACACGAACCGCGCCTCCCTGGCGAGCCTCGGCGGTACGGGCGTCTTCGCCAGCGCACTGCGCGAAGCGCTCGTCGCGGGCGAGGTCGATGTCCTCGTGCACTCCCTCAAGGACCTGCCCACGGCGCCGTACCCCGGGCTCACGATCGCGGCGGTGCCGAAGCGCGCCGATGCCCGTGACGTCCTCGTCGCCCGGAACGCCGCGACCGTCGAGACCCTCCCCGAGGGCGCGAAGGTCGGCACGGGTTCGCCCCGCCGCGTCGCGCAGCTCAAGGCCAAGCGGCCGGACCTCGACGTGGTGGACATCCGCGGCAACATCGACACCCGCCTCGGGCGCGTGGACGACGACCTCGACGCGGTGGTCCTCGCGGCCGCCGGCCTGACGCGCATCGATCGGCTCGACGCCGCGACCGAACTGCTCGACCTCGGCTTCTGGCCGAGCGCCCCGGGCCAGGGAGCGCTCGCGATCGAGATCCGTGCGGACGAGACCGACCGGAACCTCCTCGCAGCCCTGCGGAAGATCGAGCACGCGCCGACCCGCCTGACGGTCTCGGCCGAGCGCGAGGTCCTCGCCGAGCTCGAGGCCGGGTGCTCCGCTCCGATCGGTGCCACCGCGATCGTCGACGCCGAGATGCTGCTCGTCTCGGCCACGGTGTACCGGCCCGACGGGTCCGAGTACCGCACGGCGTCGCACGCCGCCGTGCTCGACGGGTCCGCACAGGACCGCCTCACCGAGGCCCTCGAGCTCGGTGGCCGGGTCGCCGCCGAGCTGCTCGAGAACGGCGCGGCCGACCTGGCGGACCTCGCGACCTCGGTCGCCGAGGACACCACGGACGGTCCGCACACCGCTGGCCCGGGCCTCGCGACCCCGGCGGAGTAGGCGGTCGCCACGCACCCCGACGTCGACCCCGCGGGCGCGGCACGACTCCCGGTCGTGCTCGTCCCGCGCGGCGGTGCGTGGGGCGAGCGGGTCTCCGCGGCTGCTCGCGAGCGTGGTCTCGACCCGGTCGTCGTCCCGCTGATCGCGGCTGCGGCACCCGATGACCAGTCAGCCCTCGAGGCTGCGGTCGACCGGTTGGTCGCGTCCGGCGGGTCCAGGAGGCGCGACGCACCTCCGCCGGACGGGTCCCGTCGGCAGTCGTCGCCGTCACCGTCGCCGTCGTCACCGAGCGGGCAGGATCGTGCCCGCTCGGGACCCGCGACGGACAAGGTGGCCGCAACCCACCCGACGGGACCCGTCACCCACCGGACCGACGTGACCGACGCGTCCGGGTACGCCTGGATGGTGGTGACCAGTGCGACGGCCGTGAGCGTGGTCGCGGAACGGGTGGCGTGCCTCCCGTCCGACCTGCGTGTCGCTGCGGTCGGTGAGCCGACCGCCCGTGCCGCGCGTGCTGCGGGCTGGGTCGTCGACCTCGTGCCGTCGGAGTCCTCGGGTGCCGCGCTCGCCCGCGAGCTCCCGGACACCTCCGGGACCGTCCTGTTCCCGCGCTCGGACCTCGCGGCCCCGACCGTCGTCGACGCCCTGCGCGCCCGGGGGATCGACGTGGACGACGTGGTCGCGTACCGTACCGTGGGGACCGGCGACGAGCCGGTCGTCCTCGACTCCCCGCCCGCCGCCGTGCTCGTGACGAGCGGCAGCGTCGCTCGCGAGATCGCCGGGCGCCTGAGCCCGCTCGATCCCCGCACCGCGGTCGTGTGCATCGGCCCCGGGACCGCTGCCGAAGCCCGTGCTGCCGGACTGTCCGTGCACGCGGTCGCACGGAGCCGATCCGCAGAAGCCCTGCTCGACGCCGTCGTCGAGACCCTCACCCCCACCGCCCCCGAACAGGAAGGCACACCGTGACCGGCCGTTTCCCCCAGGTCCGCCCCCGTCGACTCCGCGCCACGCCCGCGATGCGTCGGCTCGTCGCCGAGACCCGGCTCCACCCCGCCGAGCTCGTGCTGCCGATGTTCATCCGCGAGGGGGCGTCCGAGGCGATCGACATCACGAGCATGCCGGGCGTCCAGCAGCACTCGCTCGACTCGTTCCGACGTGCCCTGGTGTCGGCGGCGGAGGTCGGGATCGGGGGCGTGAACCTGTTCGGCGTGCCGACGACGAAGGATGCGCAGGGGTCCGGTGCGACCGACCCGGACGGCATCCTCAACGTCGCGATCCGCGTCGCTCGTGAAGAGGTCGGCGACGCCCTCGTCGTGCAGTCCGACCTGTGCCTCGACGAGTTCACCGACCACGGGCACTGCGGCGTCCTGGCCACCGACGGCTCGGTCGACAACGACGCGACGCTGGAGCGGTACCGGGACATGGCGGTCGTGCAGGCCGAGGCCGGTGCCGAGCTGGTCTGCATGAGCGGAATGATGGACGGCCAGATCGCCGCCGCACGGGACGCGCTCGACACGGCCGGGCACAGCGGCACGGCACTGCTGGCGTACGCGGCGAAGTACGCGAGCGCGTTCTACGGGCCGTTCCGCGAGGCCGTGGACTCCTCGCTCGTCGGTGACCGTCGCACGTACCAGATCGACGCCGCGAACGGTCGGCAGGGCCTCCGCGAGGTCGAGCAGGACATCGCCGAGGGCGCCGACATCGTCATGGTGAAGCCGGCCATGAGCTACCTCGACGTCCTCGCAGAGACCGCGCGTACCTCGCCGGTGCCGGTCTGGGCGTACCAGATCTCCGGGGAGTACGCGATGATCACGGCAGCCGCCCAGAACGGCTGGATCGACCGTGACGCAGCCGCGATGGAGGCACTCGTCGGCATCAAGCGCGCCGGTGCCGACGCGATCCTGACCTACTTCGCCGTCGACGTCGCTCGGAAGCTCAACGAGGAGGCGGGCCTCCGCACCGCCGGCAGCACCGCAGCCGTGGACGGCATCGCCTCGACCGGGAAGGCCCCAGAATGACCACGAACGACCAGCTCTTCGGCCGCGCCAAGAACAGCATCCCCGGCGGGGTCAACTCCCCGGTCCGGGCCTACGGCTCCGTCGGCGGGACACCGCGCTTCCTGACGAGCGCGAAGGGGGCGTACGTCACCGACGCCGAGGGTCGCGAGTACGTCGACCTCGTCGCGTCCTGGGGTCCGGCGATCCTCGGGCACGCCCACCCGGCGACGGTCGAGGCCGTGCAGCAGGCGGCGTCGCGCGGGCTGAGCTTCGGGGCGTCGACCCCGGGGGAGACCGAACTCGCCGAGCTCGTGAAGCAGCGGGTGTCGGTGGACGGCGACGGCCCGATCGAGAAGCTCCGCATGGTGTCCACGGGTACCGAGGCCACCATGACCGCGATCCGGCTCGCCCGCGGGTACACCGGTCGCGACCTGCTCGTGAAGTTCGCCGGCCACTACCACGGGCACTCGGACTCGCTGCTGGCCGAAGCCGGTTCGGGGGTGGCCACGCTCGCGCTCCCTGGCAGTGCCGGCATCACCGCCGAGACCGCGGCGCAGACCCTCGTGCTGCCCTACAACGACCTCGACGCCGTCCGTCGTGCGTTCGACGAGCACTCCGAGCGCATCGCCGGCGTGATCGTCGAGGCGGCCGCTGCGAACATGGGCGTCCTCGCGCCCGAGCGCGGGTTCAACCGTGCCCTGGCGCAGATCGTGCAGGCGCACGGTGCGCTGCTCATCGTCGACGAGGTCCTCACGGGCTTCCGGGTCGGCCCGGCCGGGTGGTGGGGCCTCGAGGCGTCGAAGGTCGTACCGGACGGCGCCGGCTGGAAGCCCGACCTCGTCACGTTCGGCAAGGTCATCGGCGGTGGCATGCCCCTCGCCGCGCTCGGCGGTCGGCGCGAGGTCATGGACCACCTCGCTCCGCTCGGCCCCGTGTACCAGGCGGGCACGCTCTCCGGGAACCCGCTCGCCGTCGCCGCGGGCATCGCGACACTGCGCGCGGCGACGCCGGAGGTCTACGCGCACCTCGACCGGACCGCGGCGACCATCGCGACGGCCACGAGCGACGCGCTGTCCGCCGAGGGCGTCGCCCACACCGTGCAGCACGCCGGCAACCTGTTCTCGTTCGCCTTCGCCGAGACGGCTCCGCGGGACTACGACGACGTCCGAGCACAGGAGGCGTTCCGGTACGCCCCGTTCTTCCACGCCATGCTCGACGCCGGGGTGACCCTGCCGCCGAGCGTGTTCGAGGCGTGGTTCGTCACGGCGGCGCACGACGACCGGGCCGTCGGCCGGGTGCTCGAGGCGCTGCCGGCGGCTGCGAAGGCGGCTGCGCGCGCGACCGTGTGACGGCCACGCGCCCTGCGTTCGGTCCGTGTGCGCAGCCTGGCGACGTCTGCGCGCGGTGGACCGCGCGCA
>NZ_JAUZED010000110.1 GCF_030705415.1 Curtobacterium sp. A7_M15
GCCCGCAGCGCCGCGGCACCCCGCGCGCGCCACACCCGGGCCGCGCGCCGTGTTCGGCACCGGCCCCGGCATCCGCTACTATCGACTGGCACGCACAGTGCAGGGGCGATTGGCGCAGTTGGTAGCGCGCTTCGTTCACACCGAAGAGGTCATCAGTTCGAGTCTGGTATCGCCCACCCACCTGCAAGAGCCCGGCGCAACAGCGTCGGGCTCTTCGCATCTGTTGAGACAGTCACCAGCACGATCGGACGAAGGGGCGCATGACCGACGTCGACCTCGAGTTCGCCCGGGTCCGAGCAGTCCTCGACCGTCCGACCCTCCGGCTGATGTCCCGGCCGACGAGCGCCGTCGTCCTCGCGGTGTTCCGCACGGTGTTCGACCGCGACGTCCAGTACGTCCCCGCGGACCGCATGCACCTGCAGGTCGAGGAGCACGTCGCGCGACTGCAGGCCGCCGGCGCGCGCACCCCCGCGAGCGAGCAGGCGGAGCAGCCCGAGCAGGACGCCCGACCGAACGGCCGCGCCCTCTGCCGCGAGTGGGTCGCCGCACAGTGGCTCGTCCGCTCGAACTCCCCCGACGGCGACGAGCAGTACTCCCTGACGAGCCACGCCCTCGAGGCGCTGAGCCTGGTGGACGCACTGAGCGCCGACCGTGCCCTGATCAGCGAGAGCCGCCTCGCGATGATCGTCGACGCCGTGCACCGCTGGGCCGCCCGCGCCGAGCCGGACCCCGACGTGCAGATCCGCCGCATCGACGCGCAGATCGCCGAGCTGCAGGCCGAGCGGGAACGACTCGGACGCGGCGACGTGGACACCGTGGACGACGCCCGGATGCGCGACGGGTACACGAACATCTCGGACCTCATCCGCCAGCTCCCGAGCGACTTCAAGCGCGTCGAGGAAGCCGTGGCGACGATGCACCGCTCGATCGTGGAGGACTTCCGGCAAGAGGTCCGCCCGATCGGCGAGATCCTCGACGACTACCTCGCCCGCACGGACAACCTCATGCAGGCCACCCCCGAGGGTCGTGCCTTCGAGGGCGCGTTCGAGCTGCTCCGCGACGACGCCCTGTTGCTGCGACTGCGAGACGACATCGCGACAATCCTGGCGCACCCGTTCGCCGACTCCCTCGGTGCCGCCGAGCGCCGGGCCTTCCGGAACACGGTCGTCATCCTCCGGCAGGGCATCGAGGACGTCCTCGCCCAGCGGCGGCAGCTCACCGCGACCCTGCGCGACCAGATCGTCGCGCACGACGTCGCCCGCGACCGCGAGCTCGACGCCGTCATCCGGTCGATCGAGCGCGGCCTCGCGACCTGGATGGAACACGGATCGGCGCGGGACCGCCTGCCGCTCGGCCTCCTGCCGGCGACGGCCGAGGTCGGGACGCTGCGGGAACGGTTCTACGACCCCGACGCCGAGTCCGTGCCGCCCGCGATCGAGGAACCGGACGACGACGTCTTCGAGGAGCTCGACGTCGAAACGCTCCGTCGACACGGTGGACCGCTCCTGACCGAGCTCCGCGCCGCACTGCGCTCGGCCGAGGCCGACTCCAGCGTGGACGCGTTCCACGGTCTGCCGCCGGAGCAGCGCCGCCCCGTCGAGCTCTTCGGCCTGGCGCACCTCCTCACCGGCCGCGAGGACTTCGAGTCCGCAGCGCGCCTCGCCGCGCACCGCACGGTCCGGCCCGACGGCAGCACCGTCACCTTCCACATGCCGACGGCAGCGCTCACCGACGAGCACCGCACGTCCGACACGACGAACGACGAACACGCACAGGAGGCACGGTGAGCGACACGACGCCGGCACCGGTCGACGACACGGTCCCCTACGACGACCCCGCCACCGTCCCGCAGGACGACGAGCGCGACGAGACGAGCTTCGCCCTCTTCGAGGGCGACGAGGGCCGCCTGGACGACCGGCAGCGCCGCGCCCTGGTGGCCCTGCTCCGCAACCCCTACGTGAGCGCGCGGACGCACGCCGACGAGTGGCGTGCCGTGCTCGACGCGGAGCACCAGCTCCGCTCGCGCCTGAACGACCTGTTCCTCGAACTGCACGTGGACCCCGACCGCGAGGTGGCGTGGAAGCGCCAGGCCCGCTCCGAGAGCCAGCGTCGTGGCTTCCCCACCCTGCTGCGCGACGTCCCGTACACGCGCGAGGAGACGATCGTCCTCGTCTACCTGCGCATGCGACTCCGCGCCGACACCCGCCCGGGTCCGGACCAGGTGGTCGTCGACCGCTCCGAGGTCCTCGGGCACGTCGCCGGGTTCCGCCCCGCGACGGCCACGGACCGGACGCGTGACGAAGGGCGCGTGGCGAAGGCCATCGAGCGTCTCGTGACGGCCCGGATCCTGCTGAAGACCAGCGACCCGGACCGGTTCCGGATCGCGAGCGTCGTCGAGGTGCTGCTCCCGCTGGAGCGCCTGGTCGAGCTGGACGCCTGGCTCCGGACCGCCACCGCCCCGGACGACGCGAC
Source organism: Curtobacterium sp. A7_M15 (assembly GCF_030705415.1). Taxonomy (GTDB): domain Bacteria; phylum Actinomycetota; class Actinomycetes; order Actinomycetales; family Microbacteriaceae; genus Curtobacterium. The sequence goes on from NZ_JAUZED010000110.1 coordinate 2,473, forward strand.
CACGGCGGTGGACGCGACCACGCCGGACGGTGCGCCGATCGACGGGGACGAGCCGTCCCTCCTGGCCGACGAGACCGACACCGACGACGAAGGCGAGACGGAAGCGTGACCGACACCTTCGAGATCCCGGCCCTGTTCGACACCGTCGCGCAGTGGCGCGCCGAGTCGATGCAGGTCGTCAACTGGGGTGGCTTCCACGGCCACCGACAGGTCGAGCTGTCCGGCACGGCGACGCTCATCTCGGGCGCGTCCGGCACCGGCAAGTCGACGCTGATGGACGCCTACCTGGCCGTCATGATGCCGTCCGACGTGCCGTTCAACGGCGCCTCGAACGACGCGACGACGGGTCGGGCGCGCAGCGCGGACCAGCGGAACCTGCTGACGTACCTGCGCGGCAAGGTGGACACCCGCCGCGACCCCGAGTCCGGCGCCCTGCGCGACGTGAACCTGCGCGGCGACGACCAGACCACCTGGGGCGCCGTCGCGGTGACGTTCCGGAACGACGACGAGCGCCGGTTCACGGTGCTCCGTGCCTACATCGTCCCGAAGCGTGCACGGGGCGTCGGCGACATCCAGATGACCATGGCGACGGTGGACGACACGTTCGACCTGCGCCGGCTCGAGGAGTTCGTGCCGTCGCGGTTCCACCACCTCGAGCTCACCGGCCGCGTGCCGGGGCTCGTCATCCGCGACACCTACCAGGAGCTCGCGTACACGCTGCAGACCCGCCTCGGGATCGGCGACTCCGGCGGCGGCAACCGGGCGATGCGCCTGCTCGCCCGCATCCAGGCCGGCCAGCACCTGCCGACCGTCGACGCGCTCTACAAGTCGCTCGTGCTCGAGACCCCGGGCACGTACGAGGCGGCCGACCGTGCACTCGCGCACTTCTCGGCCCTCGACGAAGCGTACGAGGCGATGGACACCGAGGAGCGCAAGGTCCGCATCCTCTCCCCCATCACCGAACTGCACGCCGAGATCGCACGCGCCCGTGCGGCCGCCGACGCCCTCGACGGCATCGCGACCGGCGCCGAGGTGTCGCCGTTCGCGCACTGGACGGCGTCCCGGAAGCGTGCGCTGCTCGACGCCGAGGTGGACCGCAACAGCCGGGAGCGCACGGCGTCGCGCGCCGAGGTCGCCGCTGCGGAGGCCCGGCACGCAGCCGTGGAGATCGAACTCCGCGACGCCGAGGCCCGTCTGCGCGACCAGGGCGGGAACGCCCTCGCCCAGCTCGAGGACCGCATCGACCGCCGGACCCGGGAGCGCGACGCCGTCGTGCGGACCCGCGCGACGTTCGACGAACGGACCGCGGTGCTCGGGCTGTCGGCGTCGCTGTCGTCCGAGCCGGACTTCACCAGCGCGCAGCGCGCGTCCCACGACTTCCTCGGCACGTACGCGGCCGCCCGCTCGGCGCTGGACGAGCGCCGCGACGGCCTGACCCGTGAGGAGTACCCGCTCCTCGACCGTGAGCGGTCCCTCCGCCAGGAGCGCCAGTCGCTCGAGCACCGGCAGGGCGCCATGCCGCTGCCGATGCACGAGGCCCGGCTCGCGATGGCCCGTGCCGCCGGCATCGACCCGTCGGAGCTGCCCTTCGTCGCCGAACTCCTCGACGTGCTGCCCGGCGAAGAGCGCTGGCGCACCGCCATCGAGTCGGTCCTGGCGCCGGTCGCCCGCACGCTCCTGGTCGACCAGGACCGCCTCGCCGACTTCAGCGAGGCGATCGACGCGCTCCGCCTGCCGGTGCGCGTGCAGTTCGAGGGCGTTCCCACGGGGCCGCACATCGACGTCGACGGCGACCCGTCGATGGTCTCCGGCAAGCTCGCGATCAAGTCGTCGCCGTTCAGCACCTGGGTGCGCGAACGCATCGAGTCGGACCGCACCGACGCGCGGTGTGTCACGTCCGCCGCCGAACTCGGCGGTGGGGGTCGGCGGGTCACCGAGTCCGGACAGCTCCGCGACGGTCGACGCGGCGCACACGGCGACCGACGGCAGGCGAACGTCATCGGCTTCACGAACGAGGCGCGCATCGCCTCCGTCGAGCAGGAGCTCGCCGCGATCGCCGAGGACCTCGCGACGCTCGAGGCCCGGCGCACCGACGTCGCGCAGGACATCGCCGCGCTCGACGTCCTCCGCGCCGCACACCAGCACGTGGTCGACGTCACGTGGGACGCGATCGACGTCGACGGACTCGAGTCCTCGCTCGCGCGCCTCGACGAGGAACGGCAGGCCCTGCTCGCCGCCGACGACGGGCTGCGGACGCTCCGTGCCGCGGTCACTCGACTCCGTGCGGCGCTCGACGAGGCGTCGGACCGACGAGCCGCGGTCCGGCAGTCGGTCGCACGGCTCGAGGAGCGGCACGCCGTGCTCGTGGACGGTCAGGACGCCGCAGCCGAGATCCTGGCGCGGTTCGACGACACCCCCGACGCCTTGCCGGACGACCGACAGGCGCAGCTCCTGTCCGAGACGTTCGAGGAGGTCGGCGCCCCGGACGGCATCGACGGGTTCGACGACGCCACCCGCCGACTGAAGCGTCGGCTCGAGGAGCGGCTGTCGCAGGCACTCGACGGCGCGGCCACGGCCTCGACCGCGCTGACCCTGACCTTCCAGCGCTACCAGGACGCCTGGCCGGACCCGAACCTCGGGACGGGCGTCGCGTCCTACCCCGACTACCGCGCCATCCTCGACCAGATCGTCGCGACGGGCCTGCACTCCCGCCGCAGCGAGTGGCGTCGTCGGCTGTCGCAGTGGAGCGGCGAAGACCTCGTCCCGCTCGCCGGCGCGTTCGACCGGGCCGTCGGCGAGATCGAGGAGCGGCTCGAGCCGGTCAACGAGATCCTCCGCGAGCTGCCCTTCGGCGCGAACCGCGACCGGCTGAAGATCCAGATCCGCCGGGTCACGCGCGAGGAGGTCACCGCCTTCCGCCGCGAACTCCGGGCACTCTCCGCCTCGGTCGACACCGAGCTGACCGACGACGTGCTCGAGACCCGGTTCCGCCGGCTCCGACGCTTCATGGCCGTCATCCGCCCCGACCCGTCGGTCCCGCGCGGCGGCCGGACCACCCAGCGGGACGCCGTGCTCGACGTCCGGCGGCACATGGAGATCACGGCCGTGCGGTACGACACCGAGGGCAACGACCTCGGTGTGTACTCGTCCCTCGGCGACAAGTCGGGCGGTGAGACGCAGGAGCTCGTGGCGTTCATCGTCGGCGCCGCACTCCGGTACCAGCTCGGTGACGAGACCCGGCCGCGGCCGCGGTTCGCGCCGGTGTTCCTCGACGAGGCGTTCATCAAGGCCGACTCGGAGTTCGCGGGGCGTGCGGTGACGGCGTGGCTCCGGCTGGGGTTCCAGCTCGTCGTGAGTGCGCCGCTCGACAAGGTCACGGCGCTGGAGCCCTCGATGGAGCGGCTGCTGTCGATGCGGAAGCACCCGGACACGGGGCACTCGTCGATCACCGAGATCGCGCGGGTGGCGGTGGGAGCGTAGGGGGGCGCGCGAGGCGGTCGGTCGCCGAGGTCGCAGGCAGCTGAGGTCGGGGTCGCTGAGGTCGCAGGTCGCTGAGGTCGCAGGTCGCTGAGGTCGCTCGAACTGCTGCTCGACCGCGGTGCCAGCGGCACTTCGCGCGACCTCGACGGCAGACGTGCGGCGTGTCCTGCGACCTTGACGGCAGGGCTTCACCCCCGGACTGGGGTGCCGTCGACAGCAGGCCGGTGGGCGCCCGTTGACTACGATCGCCTGGAGCTGCACCGACATAGGGATCCCACCTTGACCACTCGCACACGCACCACCGGAGCGATCGTCACGTGCCTCGTGATCGTCGGAGCGCTGGCTGCGTGTGCCCTGTCGTCTGCGGTCCCCGGATCGACAGTAGGGTCGACGACCTCCACGGCGACGCCGCCGGTCACGCCGACCCCCACACCGACACCGACGCCGACCCCCACTCCGACGCCGACGCCGACGCCGGTCTCGACCGCGATGCCGGTCGGTGACGTCGACTCGAACGGGCGCGTCTGGCGGCAGACCCTCGCGCAGGACTTCTCCACCCCCGCCCCACTCGGCACGGTCGCTGCCGTCTACCCCGGGATGAGCTTCTACGACGGCTTCGCCGACACCAGCGGGCTCGGCACCTACGCCCCGGACAAGGTGCTGTCCGTCGCCGACGGCAACCTCGACTTCCACTTCCACTCCGAGAACGGCCGGCCGCTCGTCGCCGCCGTGCTGCCGGACGGTTACGCGCCGCACACGACCGCGCGCGTCAGCATCCGGTACAAGACCACGGTCACCGACGGCTACAAGTTCGTCGGCATGCTGTGGCCGTCCTCCAACGACTGGAACGACGGCGAGATCGACTGGCCCGAATCGCTCACGCTCGGGGCGAAGCCGCGCCCCGCGTCGGCGATCCCGGGGACGATGGTGAACCGTCACATGCGGTACGACCGTTCGGTGCAGGTCCACGCGGACACCGACACCACCCAGTACCACGTCGCCACCACCGAGTGGGACAAGGGGATCGTCCGCTTCTACTGGGACGGGGAGCTCGTCTCCTCGACGACCGCGGCGGTGCCGACGAAGCCGATGCGTGTCACCCTGCAGGGCGAGACGTGGACCGACCACACCTCCGTTCCGGCGGACGCCTCGGGCCACGTGTCCGTCGACTGGGTCGCCATCTGGGACTGACCCGGTCGGGCCGGCACTCCGCCGTCCGCGACGGCCGGGTCGCACCGGCACATCGCCGTCCGCGACCGCAGAGTCACGCCGGCACGTCGCCGTCCGCGACCGCAGGGTCACGCCGCACGTCGCCGTCCGCGACCGCAGGGTCACGCCGGCACGTCGCCGTCCGCGACCGCAGGGTCACGCCGGCACGTCGCCGTCCGCGACCGCCCGGACGCGCCCGTCGGCTCGGAGCGGGTGGTCCGACGGGCACGGTACGGTGGGCCCGTGTTCGGACGCCGCTCCCCCAGCCCTCGCCCCGACGACCGGCCCGGCCTCGGCATCGGCGCCCTCGTGCAGGTCGTCGACACCGACCACGGCGGCGAGCAGTGGGCCGACGAGCCGATCGGCGTGATCGTGGCACCCGGCGGCAGCCAGCTCGGCGGCACGCAGCGCACCTGGACGGTCGCGTTCGAGGAGCCCGTGTACACGAAGGACGGCCGCGGCCCCTTCGAGCGCGCGACCGTCCTGAGTCGTCAGCTGGTGCCGGTCGAGCCGGCACCGGACACCGAGGGCTAGTACTCCTCGTTGCCGCTCTTCATCATGGCGGCGAAGGCCATGCAGACCCCCACGCCACCGAGCACGCCGATGCCGATGATGACGCCTGCGATGAGTTCGAGCATTGGTGACTCCTTGGTTCCGGGGCCGTCGTGGCTGGTCCCAGGCTACCGGATGCCCTAGCGGATGCCGCGCATGAGCGTGAGCACCGGCTTGGCGAGCAGGAGCAGGACGACCCCGACGGCGACGGCGACGAGCCCGAGGACCGCGAAGTACGGCGCCTCGTTCGAAGGGTCGTAGTACTGCGAGAGCAGACCCGTCACGGCGGTGCCGAGCGACACCGACAGGAAGAACAGCGCGACCATCTGCGTCTGGAACTTCGGCGGGGCGAGCTTCGTGGCGACCGATTGGCCGACCGGGGACAGCAGCAGCTCGGCGATGGTGAAGACGAGCAGGATGCCGACGAGGGCGAGCAGCGGCGTGCCGTTCTGCCCGGTACCGACGAAGGGCAGGAAGAGCAGGAACGCGACACCCATGATGCCGGTGCCGAGGGCGAACTTCGTCGGGGTGGACGGTTGGCGATCGCCGAGCTTCGTCCAGATCGCCGCGAACACGCCCGAGAGCACGATGATGAAGACCGGGTTGATCGACTGCACCCACGAGACCGGCATCTCCCAGCCGAACAGCGACCGGTCGAGGCGCTCGTCGGAGTAGACGGTGACGACGGTGAACTGCTGCTGGTAGAGCGACCAGAACACCGCGCTGCCGATGAACAGCGGGATGAAGGCGAGCACCCGCGACCGCTCCTGCCTCGTGATGCCGCTGGAGAGGATCACCACGAAGTACCCGATCGTGGCGAGGATGACGATCGCGACGACCACGGTCGGCAGGTTGTCGACGTTCAGGAGCCCGGTCAGGACAGCGACGACGATGATGGCGAGCGCCACGAGGACCAGCACACCGATGAGCGGGAGGCGGCGGCGGTCGACGGGGTTCGTGACGTGCCGCACCGTGTCCGGCAGCTTGCGACGCCGGATCGCGTACTGCACCAGCCCGGCCGCCATGCCGACGGCGGCCAGGCCGAAAGCGTAGTGGAAGCCGAGCGAACTCTGCAGCAGGCCGGTCAGGAGCGGACCGAAGAACGCGCCGAGGTTCACGCCGAGGTAGTAGAGCGAGAACCCGGCGTCGCGTCGGGGGTCGTCGCGGCTGTAGAGCCCGCCGACGATCGTCGTCGCCGTGGCCTTGAGCCCGCCGGAGCCGAGCGCGATGAGCACGAGACCGACGCCGACGCCCGCGACACCGGGGACGAGCGCGAGGCCGATGTGCCCGAGCATCACCACGATGGCGCTGCCGAACAGCGTGCGGTCCGCACCGAGCAGCCGGTCGGCGATCCACGCGCCGATGATCGTGAAGAGGTACACGGCGCCGCCGTAGGCACCCATGATTCCGGTGGCGACGCCCTTGTCGATGCCCAGTCCGCCCTGCGAGAGCGTGTAGTACATGTAGATGAGGACGATGCCCTGCATCCCGTAGAACGAGAACCGCTCCCAGAGCTCGACGGCGAACGGCGTCGACAACTCGAACGGCTGCCCGAAGAAGGTCCGCCCGCGTTCGGGCGTGGTGGTACCTGACATGCCGGACAGTCTGCCCTCGCCGGTCCGCTCACGCACAATCGTCTAGCCCTGCTCAAGAATTCACGGGCGCCCGGTTTGGAGGGTTCCCACCACCGCGGCGCACCCACGGGCCGCGGTGGTTGTCCGCCCCGGACGGCGTTCACGCGACTCGCGGGTCCGATCAATAGCGTGGATTCTGCAACACCGGACAGAGCAGTTCAGGAGGGCTCCGACCATGGTCGACACCGCACCCGTCCACAGCACCAGCACCAGCACGCCCAAGGCCGACGCCACGGGCGACCCCGCCTCGGCTACGCCCACCGGCGGGACGGACACCGACGTCCGGATCGACGTCGACCTGCTGGCCGAGCACCTGCTCGGCCGCTGGGCGGAGGACCGTCGGATCTCGCGCCGCCTCGCGCTCGACCCGGCGATGCACAAGGTCGAGGGCATGCCCTACGCCGACGCCCGCGCCCGCACGCTCGACCAGCTCCGCATCCTCGTCGACGCGGGCGCGATCCAGCGCCCCTACCCCGAGGAGTTCGGCGGACAGTCGAACCACGGCGGGAACCTCGCGGCCTTCGAGGAACTCACCACCGCCGACCCCTCGATGCAGATCAAGGCCGGTGTGCAGTGGGGACTGTTCGGCTCCGCCGTGCACCACCTCGGCACCGAACGGAACCACCGCGAGTTCCTGCCCGGGATCGTCTCGTTCGAGGTCCCCGGCTGCTTCGCGATGACCGAGACGGGGCACGGATCGGACGTCCAGAGCATCGCCACGCGGGCCACCTACGACCCGGCGACCCAGGAGTTCGAGATCCACACGCCGTTCCGCGGTGCGTGGAAGGACTACATCGGCAACGCGGCCCTGCACGGCAAGGCCGCGGTCGTCTTCGCCAAGCTCGTGACGCAGGGCGTCGACCACGGCGTGCACGCGTTCTACGTGCCGCTCCGCGACGCCGAGGGCGCGTTCCTGCCGGGGGTCGGCGGCGAGGACGACGGCTACAAGGGCGGCCTGAACGGCATCGACAACGGGCGGCTGCACTTCGACCACGTCCGTGTCCCCCGGACCAACCTGCTGAACCGCTACGGCGACGTCGCCGAGGACGGCACGTACTCGTCGCCGATCGCGTCCCCCGGACGCCGATTCTTCACCATGCTCGGCACGCTCGTGCAGGGACGGGTGTCGCTCGACGGCGCTGCGGTCGTGGCCCAGAAGATCGGGCTGCAGATCGCGCTGACCTACGCGGCACAGCGCCGCCAGTTCCCGACGGGCAACGGGACCGAGGGCGTCCTGCTCGACTACGGCCGGCACCAGCGGCGGCTCATCCCGCGCCTCGCGACGGTGTTCGCGCAGTCGTTCGCCCACGAGAAGCTCCTGCGCACCTTCGACGACGTGTTCAGCGGGCGCGAGGACACGCCGCAACGCCGCGAGGACCTCGAGACCCAGGCCGCCGCCTTCAAGTCGATGTCCACGTGGTCGGCCCTCGACACGCTGCAGGAGTGCCGCGAGGCCTGCGGCGGCGCCGGCTTCCTCGCCGAGAACCGCCTGACCGGACTCCGCGCCGACCTCGACGTCTACGTGACGTTCGAGGGCGACAACACCGTGCTGCTCCAGCTGGTCGGCAAGCGCCTGCTCATGGACTTCCGCGCGAAGGCGCCGAAGGACCCGGCCGCCACCGCGAAGTTCGTCGCGGCCCAGGCGGCGACGAAGCTCGCCGACGCGACGGGGCTCCGGCGCCTCGCGCAGACCGTGACCGACCGCGGTTCGCTCGCCGCGTCGGTCACGGACCTGCAGGACGCCGGGACCCAGCGCGACCTGCTCGCCGGTCGCGTCGACACGATGGTCACCGAGATCGGCCTGCGCCTCGCCTCGGCCGGCAAGGACCGTGCTCGGGCCGCTCGACTGCTCAACCGCTCGCAGCACGAGCTCATCGAGGCAGCCAAGGCCCACGCCGAGCTCATGCAGTGGGAGGCCTTCACCGACGCCATCGACGAGGTCCCGCCGGGAGACACGCGCCGCGTGCTCGTCTGGCTCCGCGACCTGTTCGCCCTCGGCCTGCTCGAGCAGCACCTCGACTGGTACCTCATGCACGGGCGCATCACGGCGCAGCGCGCACGGGCGGTCTCGGCGTACATCGACCGTCTCGTGGCCCGCGTCCGTCCGGTCGTCCCGCAGCTGCTCGAGTCGTTCGGGTACGAGCCCGGCCACGTCCGCGCCCCGATCGCCCTCGGTGCCGAACAGGCCCGGCAGGACGAGGCGCAGGCCTGGTTCGCCGCCGAGGCAGCCGCTGGTCGCCTCCCGGAACAGGAGAAGAAGCCCCGCGCGTAGCGCTCGCCCGGCGGACGGTCGGCCCAGGAGGAACGGGTCGCGCCGCCCCGCCGCCCCGCGTCCACCACAGGTCACCTCCACGGCGCCCCACGGCTCACCCCGTGCGGCACCAGCCGCGCCGCGGCGCGGCGCGGCCTCCG
>NZ_JAUZED010000111.1 GCF_030705415.1 Curtobacterium sp. A7_M15
CGGCGGGGCGGGGCCGGCGGGGCGGGGCGCCCTAGCGGCGCTTGAGCATCACGACGGCGCCGGCGGCCGCGACGACCATCAGGAGCGCCGCCACCCCCGCCGTCACCGTGACGCCGGAGTCGAACGCCGCCCGAGCCGACTCGAGGAGCGCCTGTCCCGCCGACCCGCCGAGGGACGCCGCCGCCGAGACCGCACCACCGAGCGTCTCCGACGCAGCGGTGTGCGCCGACGACGACAGTCCGCCCGGCACCACGACGTGCGCCCGGTACGCCGTCGCCAGGATCGTCCCGAGCACAGCAGTCCCCAGCACCGCACCGATCTCGTACGCCGTCTCGGACATCGCCGACGCCGCGCCCGCCTTGTCCGCGGGGGCCGTCGAGATGATGAGGTCGTTCGTGACCGTCTCGGAGGCGCCGATCCCGATACCGAGCAGCACGAACGCGAACGCGAGCGCCACGATCGAGGCGTGGTGCCCGAGGACCGCGACCATCGCGTAGGCGGCGGCCGAGAAGAGCAGCGACACGGCGACGACCCAGCGCGGGGCGACCCGAGCCACTATCGGCACGACGACGAGTCCCGCCACGATCGTGAGCACCGACCCCGGCACCAGCACCAGGCCGGACGCGAAGGGGTCGAGACCCGCGACGAGCTGCAGGTGCTGCGCGATGAAGAAGAGGAACCCGGTCAACGAGAACATCGCCGCCATGTTCATGAGCACGCTGCCGGTGAACGCCGTGCTCCGGAAGAGCCGGAGGTCCAGCATCGGAGTCCGCGAGCGCAGCTGTCGACGGACGAACGCGATGCCGCACAGGACGCCGACCGCGAGCATCGCGATGGCGAAACCTCGCTCCTCGGGATGGACGACCGACTTGATCGCCCACGCGGTCGGGGCGAGGGCGCCGAGCGACAGGAACATGCTCGGCACGTCGACCGGCCCCGGGTGCGGGTCGCGGGACTCCGGGACGCAGAAGGGCACGGCCACGAGCATCACGACGAGGATCGGCACCGCGACGAGGAACACCGCACCCCAGTGGAAGTGCGCGAGCAGCACGCCGCCGACGAGCGGCCCGAGGGCGTTGCCCGCGGCGAACATGGTGGACCAGACGGCGAGCGCCATCCGCCGCTCCCCTGCGTCGACGAAGACGTTGCGGATGATCGACAGGGTCGCCGGCATGAGCATCGCACCGAACACGCCCATGACGATGCGAGCGGCGACGAGCATCCACGCGTCGGTCGCGAAGGCAGCGGCGACGGAGAAGAGCGCGAAGCCGCTGGCACCGATGACGAGGATCCGACGGCGCCCGATGCGGTCGCCGATGCTGCCCATCACGACGAGCAGTCCGGCGAGGACGAGCGGGTACGCGTCGACGATCCAGAGCTGCGTGGTCGCGTCCGGGTTCAGCGCGCGCGAGATCGACGGCAGCGCGAAGCTCAGGACGGTGTTGTCCACCGAGATGAGGAGGACGGGCAGCATCAAGACAGCGAGGGCGGCGAACCGACGGGCTCGGCTGCCGACGGCAGTGGTGGGGACCGGGCTGGTGAGCAGGGCGGACACGGTGACTCCAGGAACTTCGAGCCGGACCAGGTCGACGGCGGAACTGACGAACGGGCCTGACCGGACGCGGGGTGTGCACGCGTCTCGCCAGGACTCCGTTAGTGTACCGTCTGGACGGTATTGGTTGCAAATGCAACCGATGGCGGCCTGGAGGCGCGGTGCGGGGCCGAACCGCGCCTCCCGTCCGTCTCCTGGTCGCGCTCTCCCCGTGGGCCGCCTCGTCAGGCCGACTCGCGCAGGAGCAGGCGGTGCCGCACGGTGCGCTGCACCGCGTCGCCCTGCCGCGGCAGCTCGCCGGCGAGCATGCCGAGGGCGAGGTCGAGGGCCTCGCGCGCGACCTCGTCGAGGTCCACCGCCAGCGTGGAGAGCGTCGGCGAGACGAGCGAGCCCAGCGGCAGGCCGTCGACGCCGACGACGCGGACATCCCGCGGGACGTCGACGCCCGCCCGTCGACACGCCTGCAGCACCCCGAGCGCCATCACGTCGTTGAAGGCGAGGATCGCGTCCTGCCGTCGGCGTCGCTCGAGGATCCGTGTCGTCTCCTCCGCGCCGCACTCCGCCGTGCCGTGCTCGGCGTGCACGAGCTCGGGCAGGTAGCCCCGCCGCTGGAGGGCGTCCATCATGAGGATCCCGCGGACGCTCGTGTGCTCCGGGGAGGAGTTGTCGAGCACCACCGGGTGCCGGACGCCGGTGGCGACGAGGTGGTCGGCGAGGACCTCGACCGCGTCGGCGGGGTCGATCCAGACGGCCGCGGTCGGCGGCTCGGAGTACGGATCGAGCTCGACCATGGGGACGGTGCCGAGGAGTTCGCGCCACCGGTCCCGGCGGGAGCCGAGGTACCCGATGACGACGTCCGTCTGCGACCCGAGCGCCTGGACCATGCGGTCGGCGTCGCTCGCCAGGTCGACGTCGGCGAGCATGACGTTCCACCCCTGCTCGGCGGCGAGCCGGAAGACGGCCGAGGCGAGCTGCGGCGTGTAGGGGTTGCGCAGGTCGTTCACGACGAGCCCGAGCTGGTGGTCGCCGCCCGTGACGAGCCCGCGGCCGAAGCGCGACGGGCGGTAGTCGAGCCGCTCCGCCGCGGCGAGGACGCGCTCCTTGGTCGCCGCGCTGATGCCGGACATGCCGTTCATCGCGCGCGTGACGGTCTGCCGGGACACACCGGCGGCCGCGGCGACGTCGATGATCGTCGCGCGGCCGCCGGTGGTGCTGCCCGCGGGGAGCGGGTCCGGGTGCTGCGGTGTCAGTCGCGGAGGTCCAGCCATGCCACCTGTTCCGGAGTGAGGTCGACGGAGAGGCCGGTCATGGACGACCGGGCTTCCGCGATCGTACGCGGTCCGAAGAGCGGGAACGTCGGGAACGGCTGGTGCAGCACGTAGGCCAGGGCGATCGCCGTCGCGGGGACGCCGAACCGCTCGCCGAGCTCCGACGCTCGGCGGAGTCGCTCGAAGTTGTCGTCGCTGTAGTAGCAGCGCACGAGTTCGGCGTCGCTCGTGTCCTCCGGCTTGGCCCGGCCGGTGAAGAAGCCGCGCGCCTGCGACGACCAGGGCAGCAGCGGGACCTGGCGCTCCTCGAGCCACTGCTTCGACGCGGCGTCGGTCGCGTGGCGGCAGCCGGCCCACGGCACGTCGTACGCCTCGGCCAGACCGAAGTGGTTGCTCAGGACCTCGAACTCGTGCTTGCCGTTCGCGCGGGCGTAGGCGTTCGCCTCGTCGAAGCGCGCAGGCGTCCAGTTCGATCCGCCGTAGACACGGATGCGGCCGGCGCGGCGGTGCTCGTCGAGGACGTCGACGAACTCCCCCACCGGGATGTCCTCGTTGTCACGGTGCATCATGTAGATGTCCGCGTAGTCGGTGCCCTGGCGCTCGAGGCTCTCGAGCAGCTGCCGGGTGAGGGACTCCGGGTCGCAGTGGGGCGTGTGTGCGCCCTTGGTGATGACGACCACGTCCTCGCGGACGCCCCGGTTCTGGATCCACTTGCCGAGCCGGCCCTCGAGCACGCCCCCGCCGTAGATGTACCCGGTGTCGAACACGTTGCCGCCCTGCTCCACGAACAGGTCGAAGATCGCGCTCGCGTGCGCCAGGTCGGGCTGGTTGTCGACGCCCATGACCAGACGCGACATGCGCTTGCCGACGCCGGCGACGTCGCCGTAGCGCATCGGGTTGTCGGCGCGGTCCGGCTCGTGCGCGGCGACCGTGAGGGGTCGACCGCTGACGGTCGGGATGTCCGCGGTCTCGGCCTCGAACGGGAAGCGGAGGCCGATCGCGGCACGCCACTTGTCGAGGGTCCGCGCGGTGGCGAGCGACTCGTCGAGGGTGAACTGGGGAGCGTCGACCCGCCCGGCAGCGAGGGCCGCGGTGGTGGCGTCGGCCTCGAGCGCGTACGGGTGTGCGCCGGCGAAGGACAGGGTGCGCGGGTCCTCGTCGATCGTGCGGATCTCGATCGTGGGGTCGTCACCGAGGGTCCACGGGTCGGTGAGCGTGATCTTCCCGGTGGTGCCGTGCACGACCACGGCGTTGTCGTCCTGCACCCGGACGCCCGTGCGGAGGTTCGCCGTGATGCCGCCGCCGTAGGTCAGCTGGGCCACCGTCCACTCGTCGACGCCGGTCGGGCCGAGGCTCCCCGTCGCGGTGAGCTCCGTGGGCTCCGCGACGGCGACGCCGGTCGCTGCCTGCACGATCGCGGCCGTCATGGTCACCGGGTAGCCGCCGACGTCGAGGATCCCCCCACCTGCCGTGTCGACGTCGAAGAGGCGCCCGGACCGGTCCCCCGCCCGGAACGCGAACGAGGCGTCGACGTGCGTGACGGTCCCGACGGCCCCCTGCCGGACGAGCTCGAGGAGCGCTGCGGTCTGCGGGTGGAAGCGGTACATGTACGCCTCGACGAGGGGCAGGCCGGCCTGGCGTGCAGCGTCAGCGAGTGCCATCGAGGTGCCGTGGTTCGGTGAGAGGGGCTTCTCGCACAGGACCGCCTTGCCGGCGGCAAGAGCCGCGAGGACGAGCGCCGCGTGACCGGTGTGCACCGTCGAGACGTAGACGGCATCGACGCGCGGGTCGGCGAGCACCTCGTCGTAGGTCGCCGCGGTGACGTCGGCGAACCCGTGCTCGGCGGCTTCGGACGCGAACGCCCCCGCCCGCTCCGGCGACGAACTGCCGGCGGCGACGAGGGTGGCCCCGACCTCGCTCGAGGGCAGCTGGGAGAGGAAGCGGCGGGCGATCCCGCCGGGCCCGAGGACCGCCCAGCCGGGGGTGTCGTGTCCGGTCGTGGAGGTGCTGCTGGCGGTGGTCGCGGTCTGCGCTGACATGCGGATCCCTATCGTGTCGTGAACCTTCACGGTCCCGACGAACGTACCCGTCGCGCGCGGCACCTGCAACGATGCAGACGCTTGACACGGCGTGTCGGCAGGAGCATGCTCTGACCACTTCGTGAGCGTTCACGGTCGAGCGCTCCACGGTCGAAGCATCTCAACGACGAGAGCAGGCACTCCAGTGACAGCAGCAACGCACAGTCTCAGTCGGCGGGGGTTCCTCGCCGGCGCAGGCGCCCTCGGCGCACTCGCCACCACGGTCCTGGTCGCCGGGTGTTCCACCGGCACCGCGATCTCGAAGGACCCGGACGAACTCGTCCTCTGGTACTGGAACCGGTCCCTCGACCCGAAGTTCCTGAAGCAGGCGGCAGGGGGCATCAGCGGCCACGAACCGATGCGGTTGCGGCCGGACCTCATCGGCGGGGCGTCGTACGACACCAAGTTCCGGACCGCCCTCGCCGGCAACGCGTTCATCCCCGACGTCCTCATGGTGAACTCGAACTGCTGGCTCTACTTCCCCGATGAGGAGCTCTTCACCGACTTCGACCCCTCGGCCACCGAGAAGTCCGCCTACTACGACTGGAAGCTCTCGCTCGGTCGGACGCCGTCCGGGCGGCAGTGCTTCTGGCCGGTCGACACCGGACCCACCGGCTTCTTCTACAACCAGGACGTCCTGCGGAAGGCCGACCTCCCGACCGATCCGGACGAGGTGAGCGCGGCCATCCAGTCCTGGGCGGACTTCCGGACCTTCGGCAAGCAGATCAAGCAGAAGACCGGAGCCGCGACGATCATCACCGCGACGCAGCTCTTCAACCAGTTCGTCTCCGCGAGTCCCACGCGGTACTTCGACCGGGACGACCAACCGCTCTACCACGACGACGACAGCTCGATCCGGAAGGCCTGGGAGAACGCGGTCGAGTCGATCCACGCCGGCATCACGGGCAACCTGCAGTCCGGGACCGACCAGAACGCCGGCTGGGTCGCGGGTCGGGTCGCCGGGCAGATCGAAGGCGCGTGGTGGACGCAGATCATCCACGACACGGCCCCGGACCTGTCCGGGAAGTGGCGGATCGCCCGGCAACCGGAGCGCCCGGGCAACAGCGGTGGATCATTCCTCGCCGTGCCCAGGACGTCGAAGGACCCCGAAGCCGCGGTGGCGTTCGCCAAGTGGATCACCGGCGCGGACGTGCAGTCCCACACCTACAACGACATCCAGCTCTTCCCGTCGACCCCGGCGTCGTTCGAGAACGGCATCATGCGCAACCCCGGCGACTTCTTCGGGGACCAGAACCCGCTCGACTTCTTCAGCAAGGCCGCGCCGGAGGTCCCCGTGACGTACATCTCGAACTCGGAGCGGTTCATCGGCGCCTTCGCGACCGAGATCACGAACGTGGAGTCGGCCGGCAAGGACCCCGAGCGGGCATGGCAGGACGCCCTCGACCAGACCGACCGGGTCCTGGCGAAGCGCGGGGTGTCGGCATGAGCGCCCCGATCCGCGAGAAGACCGCCACCACCGCGAACCCCGTCGTCGGAGGCACCCCCACCGCCTCGATCTCCACCGCGGCGACGGGGCACCGCTTCAGCCTGCGCCGGTTCTGGCCGCAGTACGTGGCGATCGCGCCGTTCTACGTGCTCTTCCTCGTGTTCGGGCTGTTCCCGATCGTCTTCTCGATCGTGCTGTCCTTCACCGACTGGGACGGCGTCGGCTCCCCCGCCTTCGTCGGCCTCGCGCAGTAGCAGTACCTGCTGACCGACCCGCGGTTCTGGAACGCCGTCTCGAACACCTTCATCATCTGGATCATCTCGACCGTCCCGATGCTGTTCCTCGCCCTCGTGCTCGCGTTCCTGCTGCACGGCAACATCCGCGCGAAGGGCTTCTACCGCGTCGCGTTCTTCATCCCGAACGTGACGAGCATGGTCGCGATGGCGATCGTGTTCGGCTCGGTGTTCTCCGACGGGTTCGGCCTCGTCAACGCCGCCCTCCGTGCCGTCGGTGCCGACCCGGTCGGCTGGCTCTCGTCGTACTGGGGCATCAAGGTGACCATCGCGGTGATGGTCATCTGGCGTTGGACCGGGTACAACGCGATCATCTACCTCGCCGGCCTGCAGTCGATCTCGACCGAGCTGTACGACGCCGCGAAGGTCGACGGCGCGAACACCTGGCAGATCTTCACCCGGATCACGATCCCGATGCTGCGGCCGGTGATCCTGTTCACGGTCATCACATCGACGATCGGCGGCCTCGGGCTCTTCACCGAGCCGCAGATCCTGTTCAACGGGCAGGCGGTCGGCGGCCCCGACGAGGCCGGCATGACGATCGTGCTCTACCAGTACGACCAGGCGTTCAACCAGTTCGACTTCGGGTACGGCTCGGCGATCGCGTGGGTGCTGTTCTTCTTCTCCGTGGTCTTCGCGGTCATCAACTGGCGACTGCTCAGCGAGCGTGACGGCCTGAAGACCCCCCGACGACTGCGCACCACGAAGGGGGTCCGCGCATGAGCGCCGACACTGCACCGAGCACCACGAACACCGCAGCGGCCCTCGGGCGGCCGAACGCCGCGGCGGAGCGACCGGACGACCACCGGCGAGGGTTCCGCCACGGCTGGGTCGGACGACTCGTCACGCACCTCTGCCTCGTCGTCGGCGTCGTGCTGTCGATCTTCCCCTTCTACTGGCTCCTCGTCATGTCGACGTCGTCGAACGCGCAGATCTTCGGCTACCCGCCGTCGCTGTGGTTCAGCGACCACACCGTGCAGAACCTCGCCACGGTGTTCAGCAGCGTCGACATGCTGCGGGCGCTCGGCAACACCGTCATCGTCGCCGGCGGCACCGCGGTCCTGGTGATGCTGTTCGACTCGCTGGCCACGTTCCTCGTGCCCGGGAGCCTGTCCCTCGTGCCGAGCTTCGTGCTCATGGCGCACCTCGGGTGGATCGGCGGACTCCAGGCGCTCATCGTCCCGGGAGCGGCGAACGCGTTCGGCATCTTCCTCCTGCGGCAGTTCGCGACGGGGTCCATCCCGAACGAGGTCATCGACTCCGCCCGCGTGGACGGCGCCGGGTTCTTCCGGACGTGGTGGTCGATCGCCGTGCCGATGCTCCGCGGCGGACTGGCGTTCCTCGGCATCTTCACCTTCATCACCGCGTGGAACGACTACGTGTGGCCGTTGATCGTGCTGATCGACCCGAAGGGGCAGACGCTCCAGGTGGCACTCGCCTCGCTCAGCTCGGTGAACGCGACCGACCTCGGATCCGTGATGGCCGGCGCGGTGATCAGCGTGTTCCCGCTCATCGGGGTGTTCATCATCGGTTCGAGGCACTTCATCGCGAACATCGCGGCGGGGGCGTTGAAGGGCTGACACGACCCGCAGGCGCCGTGGAGGATGGCCCACGGCGCCTGCGCTGCATGGCAGACTTCCGGCATGGCAAGCGCCCGCGATCGTGTCCTGGACAGCTTCGTCGCCATCGTGTGCGAGGAAGGAGAGCGTCCGGCGACCCTCGACGCCGTGGCCGCTCGAGCGGGAGTGTCCAAGGGCGGACTGCTCTACCACTTCGGGTCGAAGGCCGCCCTGGTCGAGGGCCTCTGCGAGCGTCTGTCCGACCTGTCGGCCATCGACGTCGAACGCATGCGTGACGCCGAGGACGGCGCCGCCCGCTACTTCGTCCGGAACTGCCAGTTCGTGGGCAGCGAGCTCGACCTCGCGCTCCTCGCCGCGAGCCGACTGCAGCAGGCCGGCTACGAGGAGGCCGGCCGCACCCTCGACGACACCGAGAACGCGTGGTTGGCGACCCTCGTCGACTCGCTCGGGGACGTACCCACGGCGCAGGCGATCAAGCTCATGGGCGACGGGCTGTACCACGCCGCGTCGCTCGGCGCCGCGAGCGAGGTGCGGCCCGATCGTGCCTCGGTCGACATGGAGCCCCTCCTCGCCGTGGTCGACCGGCTCATCGCCACCCGCCCCGGAGCGTGAACCGAGTTCGTCGCTCCTGGGGATAGACTGGGTTCGATCCACCCGCCTGATTCCGGAGGTACCACTGTGGGCCGCGTCATCGCCGCTGTTTTCTCGATCCTGCTGCTGCTGGTTTCGATGTACCTGTTCGGCTTCGCGTTCCAGGTGAGCTCGGGTCAGGCGTTCATCTTCATGGGCGGTCTCGTGCTCATGTGCCTCGCCTTCTTCCTGCCGATCCACGTGTTCGGCAAGCGGTAGTCACCACCGCCGCACACGACGGCCCCGTACCTCTCGAGGTGCGGGGCCGTCGTCGTTCCTGTTCCGGTGCCGCGCGACGAGCACACGGCTAGCGACCGCGCCCCGCCACGGTCATCGCGCCCCGATGAGTCGGGGCGCGATGACCGTGGGCGGGCGCGATCCGCCGACGAGCGCGCTCGGCAGCGCCAGCGCCCGCGTCCGCCAGCCGCCTACGCCAGCACGCGCAGCCGGCGCAGCGTCACCGCGGTCGACACGGCCGCGTGCACGGCCTCGGCGCCCTTGTCCTCCTTCGAACCGGGGAGCCCGGCACGGTCGAGGCCCTGCTGCTCGTCGTCCAGGGTCAGCACCCCGAAACCGACGGGCTTGCCGGCATCGATCGCCACCTGGGTGAGACCGCTCGTCGCCGCGTCCGAGACGTACTCGAAGTGCGGGGTCCCTCCGCGGATGATCACGCCGAGGGCGACCGCCGCGTCGAACCCGGCCTCGAGCGCCGTCTTGGCGACCACGGGCAGCTCGAAGCTCCCGGGGACTGGGATGACCTCGGCGGTGGCGCCGAGCCGCTCGACCTCGCGCTGCGCCCCGGCGAGGAGCCCACCGGCGATCTCCTCGTGCCACTGCCCGGCGACGATCGCCACCCGGATGCCGCTGCCGTCGACGTGGTCGCGCTCCGCCGCGCCTGCTCCGCTCATCGTGCCGTTCCTTCCGTGGGTGCGGACTCCGCCGCTGCCCGGTCTGCCGCGTCGAGCCACTCGGCGAGCGCGGCGATGGTGATGACGGGCACGCCGGCGCGTGCCCCGAGTCCGAGGAGTCCCGGCAGACGCATCATGCTGCCGTCCTCGTCGACGATCTCGCAGATCGCCGCGGCGGGCCGGAGCCCTGCGGCGGTGACCAGGTCGATCGCGGCTTCGGTGTGACCCGCACGTTCGCGGACCCCGCCCGGCCGGGCGCGCAGGGGCACGACGTGTCCGGGCCGGTGCAGGTCGTGGCGCACGGAGGCGGGGTCGGCGAGGACCCGGAGCGTGTGTGCACGGTCGTGGGCGCTGATGCCCGTGGTGACACCGACGGCGGCGTCGACGGTCACGGTGTAGGCCGTCCCGCGGACGTCCTCGTTGTGCGCGACCATCGGCGGGAGGTCGAGCGCGTCGGCGATCTCGACGCTCACGGGTGCGCAGATGAACCCCGACGAGTGGGCCACGGTCCAGGCGATCCACTCCGGGGTCGCGAGTTCAGCGGAGAGGATGACGTCGCCCTCGTTCTCGCGGTCCTCGTCGTCGGCGACGATCACGGGGCGCCCGGCCGCGACGGCGGCGATCGCCTCGTCGACGGTCGACAGCCCGAGGACGCCGGGGACGTCCCGGGGACGTGCCTCGGCGACCATCACCGCGCCCCCCGGCCGAGCGCGGCACCGTCGAGCGGCTGCGCGGCGCCCTCGAGCGGCCGTGCCGCGGCGTCCAGCCGCAGCATCCGTCGGACGTGCCGGGCCAGGACGTCGGTCTCGATGTTCACCCGGTCCCCCGGCACGCGGGCGCCGAGCGTGGTGGCCTCGAGCGTCTCGGGGATGAGGTTCACCTCGAACCAGGCGTCCTCCGCCGGGGCGTCCTCGGACGAGACCGCACTGACCGTCAGCGACACGCCGTCGATCGCGATCGAGCCCTTGTCGACGACCAGCGGGCTGAGGTCCGGCGCGAGCGAGAACCGCACGCGCCGCCAACCGTCGCCGTCCGCGGTCTCGAGCACGGTGGCGGTGCCGTCGACGTGGCCCTGGACGATGTGCCCACCGAGCCGGTCCCCCACCGAGGCCGCGCGCTCGAGGTTGAGCCGGTCGCCGACGGCGAGCGACCCGTGTGCGCTCATGTCGAGCGTCTGCTTCATGACGAAGGCCGTGAAGGTCTCGGGGGTCTGCTCGACGACGGTCAGGCAGACGCCGCTCGTCGCGATGGAGTCGCCGTGCCGGGCGTCCTGCACGACGACGGGTCCGCGGACGGTGAGCGCGACGGAGTCGCCGTGCTGCTCGACGGCGGTGACGGTGCCGAGTTCCTCGATGATGCCGGTGAACACTGGTGTCCTCTCAACGGGACTCCGGGGTGTTCGACGATCGTCGGCATCGACGGACGGGTCGCGCCCACGGGTCGTGGAGCGTCTCGTCCGCCAGCGCGCCTCCCATCCGGACTTTCACCGTCGGTCCCGGAGTTTCACCGAGTCAACCTCTGCCGGGTTCGCACCCGTCATCAGTTCGTGGACTGTCACCACCGGTTCGGACTTGCACCGACCCCGGAGCGCTTGCGTACCGGGAACGATACCCCACCCAGGTGACGGACACGTTGCGCCGGTTCTGCGGACGTAACGGGGCGTCGCGTGACGGGGCTGCGATCCAGGAGGCGCGGTGCGGCCGGTCCCGGCGACCTCCGCCCGTCAGGCGGTCACGCTGGCCGCGGGGCGGACCGGCACCGCGCCTCCCGAGCCCGCCTCGGGCGTGCGCC
>NZ_JAUZED010000112.1 GCF_030705415.1 Curtobacterium sp. A7_M15
TGTCGGCCCAGGAGGCGCGACCCGCCTCGTCGACGCGGCCCGCGTCCTACTCGGGTTCGCTCGTCTTCTCGCCGACCACCTGCTCGTCGGACGCCTTGGCACCCTCGGCACCGCTGGACCGGCCACCACCGACCACCACGTCGTCCTCGTCGAACCCGAACGCGATGTCCGGCGCCTCGAGGCGGACGCGGTCCGCCGACGCGTCGTCGGGCTGCAGCTGCGACTCGCGTTCGGCGGCGACCCGCTTGAGGTAGTTCGAGACCTCGTTCTCGGTGGTCTCCTGGTCCCAGCCGAGCACGTCCGCCATCAGCTTCGCCGCGACGGGGGCCGCCGACTCGCCGCGGTCCCACGCCTCGATCGAGATACGGGTTCGGCGGGCGAGGACGTCCTCGAGGTGCAGGGCGCCCTCGTGCGACGCCGCGTACACGACCTCGGCGCCGATGTAGTCGTCGGCACCGGGGAGCGGCTCGGCGAGGGACGGGTCCTGCTTCACGAGCCGGAGCACCTCGGTCGCGAGCGTGCCGTAGCGGTTGAGCAGGTGCTCGATGCGGACCTTGTGCACGCCGAAGCTCCGCGCGGTGCGACCACGGCGGTTCCACGCGGCGGGGTAGCCCTCGGCGCCGAGCAGCGGGATGTCCTCGGTCGTCGATGCGGGGATCTTGCCGTCCATCGCCGCGACGGCCTCGTCGATGGCGTCCTTGCCCATCACGCGGTACGTCGTCCACTTGCCACCCGCCACGACCACGAGCCCGGGGACGGTGTGCGCGACGACGTGCTCGCGGCTGAGCTTCGACGTCTGGTCGGACTCCCCCGCGAGCAGCGGCCGGAGTCCGGCGTACACGCCCTCGACGTCCTCGCGGGTGAGCGGGACCGCCAGCACCTTGTTGACGTGCTCGAGGATGTAGTCGATGTCCGCCGCGGTCGCCGCCGGGTGCGCCTTGTCGAGGTACCAGTCGGTGTCCGTCGTGCCGACGAGCCAGTGCCGACCCCACGGGATCACGAACAGCACGCTCTTCTCGGTGCGGAGGATCATGCCGGTGTTCGACTGGAACCGGTCGCGCGGGATCACCAGGTGTACGCCCTTCGACGCCCGCACCTTGAACTGCCCGCGGGTGCCGACCATCGCCTGGGTGTCGTCGGTCCAGACACCCGTCGCGTTCACGACCTGCTTCGCCCGGATGTCGAACCGCTCGCCGGTCTGGATGTCGTGCGCGTGCGCCCCGACGACCCGCTCCCCCACCTTGATGAAGCCCTCGATCCGGACGCGGCTCGCGGCGTGGGCGCCGTAGGACGCCGCGGTGCGCACGAGCGAGGCGACGTAGCGGGCGTCGTCGACCTGGGCGTCGTAGTAGGTCATGCCGCCGACGAAGGCGTCCTTGCGGAGGCCGGGCATGTTCTTGAGCACCTGTCCCCGGCTGAGGTGCCGGTGGTGCGGGACACCCGGCGGACGACCGCCGGACCAGCTGAAGACGTCGTACATCGCCATCCCGATGCCGATGTAGAACCGCTCCCACACGCGGTGGTTGAGGGGGTAGAGGAAGCGCACGGGCTTCACCAGGTGCGGGGCGATGCGCTGCAGCAGCAGGCCGCGTTCGATCAGGGCTTCGCGGACCAGCGCGAAGTTGAGCTGCTCGAGGTAGCGGATGCCGCCGTGCACGAGCTTCGACGAGCGGCTCGACGTCCCCGAGCCCCAGTCGCGGGCCTCGACGATGCCGACGCTCAGGCCACGGGTGACCGCGTCGAGCGCGCTGCCGGCGCCGACGATGCCGCCGCCGACGACGAGGACGTCGAGCTCCTTGGTCTTCAGCGTCTCGATGGCGGCGGCGCGTTCGTCGGGGCCGAGCTTCGCCGACGGGTCGAACCCCACCCCCGGTGCGGCGGTCTCGGCCCGGGCGGGCCGGGTCGCGCTGGACGTGCTCGTGCTGGTCTTCGCCATCGTCGCCTCCGTGTCACGGTGACGCCGGGGCGTCACCCGCGCCGGAGTGCGGGTGCCACCGTCAGTTCCGGTGGTACGGCGCCACGACCACTTCTACTCGCTGGAACTCCTTGACGTCGGAGTATCCGGTCGTGGCCATCGATCGACGCAGGGCGCCGACGATGTTCGCGCGGCCGTCCCAGGTCGGGGTCGGGCCGTTCAGGACGTTCTCGAGCGGGGCGATCGTGCCGACCTCGACCCGGCGGCCGCGGGGCAGCTCGGGGTGGTGCGCCTCGGCGCCCCAGTGGAAGCCGCCGCCGGGAGCCTCGGCCGCGCGGGCCAGCGCCGTGCCGAGCATGACGGCGTCCGCGCCCATGGCGATCGCCTTGACGACGTCACCGGCGGTGTCGAGCCCACCGTCGGCGATGACGTGCACGTACCGGCCGCCGGACTCGTCCATGTAGTCACGGCGGGCACCGGCGATGTCCGCCACCGCGGTCGCCATCGGTGCGTGGATGCCGAGCGCGGCGCGGGTGGTCGACGCCGCTCCGCCGCCGAAACCGACGAGCACGCCGGCCGCGCCGGTGCGCATGAGGTGCAGGGCCGCCGTGTACGTCGACGCGCCGCCCACGATGACCGGGACGTCGAGCTCGTAGATGAACTTCTTGAGGTTGAGGGGCTCGGTGTTCTGCGAGACGTGCTCTGCCGAGACCGTCGTGCCGCGGATGACGAACAGGTCGACACCGGCGTCGACGACCGTCTGCGAGAACTCCTGCGTGCGCTGGGGGCTCAACGACCCGGCGACCGGGACGCCCGCGGCGCGGATCTCGGCGAGACGTGCGGTGATCAGCTCGGCCTTGACCGGCTCGGAGTAGATCTCCTGCATGCGCTTCGTGACGTTGCCGTCGGTGAGCGCCTTGATCTCGTCGTAGTAGGGCGTCGGGTCCTCGTAGCGGGTCCAGAGCCCCTCGAGGTCGAGGACGCCGAGCATGCCGAGCCGCCCCATCTGGATGACCGTCGCGGGCGAAGCGACGGAGTCCATCGGTGCCGACAGGATCGGCGACTCGAACGTGAACGCGTCGATCGACCACTGCACGCTGACGTCCTGCGGGTCACGCGTCCGGCGGGAGGGGACCACCGCGATGTCGTCGAACGCGTACGCCCGACGTCCGCGCTTGCCAGCACCGATCTCGACTTCACTCACCCGGCAAGCCTAGCGGTCGTGTCCCCCGGGTGACACGGGCCCGGCGGGCAGCGCGCGCGGCGGACGTCAGCGAATCCGGCGTGCGCGGCGCTTCCGGAGCGTCCGCAGCACGAGCCCGAGCAGCAGCGCGAGCACCACCAGCACGCCGACCAGCGCGGCGGCGACCTTCACGAGCAACGCCGCCCCGACGAAGAGCACGGCGAACACCAGCCACACGAGGGCGTCGAGCACGAGGGGGCCGGGAGTCCGCACGCGACCGACGATAGCGACCACGCGGGGCCGAGATGCTCCTCCTGGCCGGGGACGCGCCGTCAGGGCGAGGTGAGCCACGCACCGTTCCGCGTGAGGAGCGGGGCCGTGCGGCGCTGAGCGTCCACGCACGACCCCACTCGGTGCGGGTACCGCCCCCACAGCGGCACCCACGGTCGACACCGCCCGCTCAGCGTGCGGAGTCGACGTCCTTGGCGAGCGTCCCCAGGTACAGCTCGATCACCTTCGGGTCGTCGGCGAGCTCCTTCCCGGTGCCCGAGTACGCGTTCCTCCCCTGGTCGAGCACGTACCCACGATCGCAGATCTGCAGACAGCGTCGCGCGTTCTGCTCCACCATGACGATCGACACACCGGCCTTGTTGATCCGGCGTGTGCGGATGAACGTCTCGTCCTGGCGAACGGGCGACAACCCCGCGGAGGGTTCGTCGAGCAGCAGCACCTTCGGGTCCATCATCAGCGCCCGGGCCATCGCGACGGACTGGCGCTCACCGCCCGAGAGCGAACCGGCTCGCTGTCCACGGCGCTGCCCGAGCACCGGGAACAGGTCGTAGATGACCTCGAGTCGCTCGGCGAACTTCCGCGGCCGCAGGTACAGGCCCATCTGCAGGTTCTCCTCGATCGAGAGCGAGGGGAAGACGTTGTTCGTCTGCGGCACGAAGCCGACGCCGGCCTGCACGAGCTTGTTCGCCTTGAGGTTGGTGATGTCCTCGCCCTGCAGGGTGACGGAGCCCTCGCGGATGGACACGAGACCGAACAGCGCCTTGAGGAGCGTCGACTTGCCGGCGCCGTTCGGGCCGATGATGCCGATCAGCTCGCCCGGGTAGCAGTCGAGGTCGCAGCCGTTCAGGATGTTCACCCCCGGCAGGTAGCCGGCGACGAGGTTCTTCGCGCTGAGCACCGGCTCGCGTTCCAGCGTGGCCGCGTTCGACGGACTGGAGGCGCTGCTCGCGTTCGTGGACTCGCTTGCGTCGGTCATCGGGTCGCCTCCTGCTCGTCTTCTTCCGCTACTTCCTCGGCGAGTTCCTCGTAGGTCTCCTCGGTGAGGAGCGAGTCGTCACCGAGGTCGGTGTCGTGGTGCGCACCGAGGTACGCGTCGATGACCGCACGGTCGTCCATCACGGTGTCGGCCGGCCCCTCGGCGACGACCTTCCCCTCGGCCATCACGACGACCCAGTCCGAGATGTGCCGGACCATGTGCATGTCGTGCTCGACGAAGAGCACGGTCATGCCGTCGTCGCGCAGGGACTGGATGTGCCCGAGCAGCGACTGGGTCAGCGCCGGGTTCACACCGGCCATCGGCTCGTCGAGCATGATCATCGTCGGGTCGGACATGAGCGCCCGGGCCATCTCGAGGAGCTTGCGCTGCCCGCCGGACAGCGAGCCGGCGTAGTCGTCCGCCTTCGTGTCGAGCTTGAAGCGGGCGAGGAGGTCCTCGGCCTTCGCCGTGATCTCCCGCTCGCGCTTCCGCCAGAGCGCGGGGACGAGGCCGACGAAGAAGTTCTCGCCGGGCTGGTCGCGGGCACCGAGGAGCATGTTCTGCATCACGGTGAGCCGACTGAGCGCCTTCGTGAGCTGGAACGTGCGGACCATGCCCTTGTTCGCGATGTGGGTGGCGCTGGTCTTCTGCAGCGTGTTCCCGTCGAACCGGGTCGTCGCGCCGGGGCTCGGCTTGTCGAACCCGGTGAGCAGGTTGAAGAACGTCGTCTTGCCGGCGCCGTTCGGGCCGATCAGGGCGGTGATGGAGCCACGCTGGACCTCGAGGTGGTCGACGTCGACCGCGGTCATGCCGCCGAAGTGGCGGGTGACGTCGTCGACGACCAGGATCGGGTCGTTCTTGGGGTGGGCGTACGACTCAGACACTGAACGTCAACTCCTTCTTGTTGCCCAGGAGGCCCTGTGGACGGAACACGATGAGGAGCATGAGCGCGACGCCGACGAGCACGTAGGAGAACTGCTCGGCCTGCTGCGCGTTCATGATCGAGTTCGGGATGAAGTCGCCCGCGAGGGTGCGGATCGCGAGTCGGACGACGAAGAACAGCACGGAGCCGAGCACCGGTCCGAACACGGTCGCTGCACCGCCGAGGATCAGGGCCGTCCAGATGAAGAACGTCATCGAGCGGCCCATCGCGTCCGGTTGGACCGAACTCGGCAGGACGTAGATGATGCCGGCCAGGGCCCCGAGCGCGCCGCCGAACACGAGCGCCTGCATCTTGTACGAGTAGACGTTCTTGCCGAGGGAGCGGACGGCGTCCTCGTCCTCGCGGATGGCCTTCACGACGCGGCCCCAGGGGCTGCGCATGAGCAGGAACAGCACGAGCGTGAACAGGGCGACGAGCCCCCACGCCGCGATCCGGATCCACCAGCCGTTGACGCCGTTGTTCGAGTACGTGAACCACAGGATCGTGGTGGTGCCGTCGGGGAGCGGGCTCAGCGCGTTGAACGGGTCGCGGTAGCTCGACCCGGTGATGCCGTTCGAGCCGCCGGTCGTCGAGGTGAGCAGGCTCGAACGCCCCACCATGCGGATGATCTCGGCGCCGGAGATCGTCACGATCGCCAGGTAGTCGCCGCGGAGCCGCAGGGTCGGGATGCCGAGGATGATCGCGAAGACGATCGCGACGAGCAGGGCGACGAGGACCGCCATCACGAACGGCAGCCCGTTGGTGATCGAGATCGCGAAGCCGTAGGCGCCGAGCAGCAGGAACGCCGCCTGGCCCATGTTGACCAGGCCGGTGAGTCCGAAGTGGACGTTCAGGCCGATCGCGGCGAGCGCGAAGGCCGCCGTGGTCGGGGCGAGTGCCTCCTGGCTGAGCGAGGAGAGCAGGTTGAGGATGTAGTCCATGGCGGCGCTCCTTAGCCGATCCGCTCGGCGCGGCCGAAGATGCCCTGCGGGCGGAACAGCAGGATGAGGATGAGGATCACGAGGGCGGTGGCGTACTTGAAGTCACCGGGCAGCACGAGGTTCGTGAGCTCCACGACGACGCCGATGATCATCGAGCCGACGAGTGCGCCGTAGGCGGTCCCGAGGCCACCGAGCGTGACCGAGGCGAACATGAGCAGCAGCAGCTGCAGGCCGGTCTGCCAGTTCACGCCGTTGAGCACGAGACCGAGCATCACGCCCGAGAGGCCCGCCAGGCCGGCGGCGAGCGTCCAGACGAACCGGATCACCCGATCGACGTCGATGCCGGACGCGCTGGCGAGCGCCGGGTTGTCGGACACCGCGCGGGTCGCACGGCCGAAGCGCGTCTTCGCGAGGAACAGGCCGGTCGCGACGAGGACGACGAGCGCGATGCCCATCGCCACGTACGACTGCACGGTGAGGGTGACCCCGGCGAACCGGATCGTCTCGGGGTTGCCCTGCTGGATGCGCACGGTCGAGGCGCCGAAGAAGTACTGGAACGCGTACTGCGCGGCGATCGACAAGCCGATGGTCACGATCATGAGCTGCGTGAGGCTGATGCGCTTGCGCCGGAGCGGCCGCCAGATGCCGGCGTCCTGCAGGTAGCCGGTCGCCGCGCAGAGCAGCGTGACCACCACCCCCGTCAGCCAGATGTTCCACCCGAGCTGGTTCGCGAAGAGGTAGGCGAGCAGCCCGCCGAGGGTGACCTGCTCACCGTGCGAGAAGCTCGACAGGCCGGTGGTGCCGTAGATGAGCGAGAGACCCACCGACGCCAGCGCGATGAGGAGCCCGAGCCGGATGCCGGACGCGAACTGCTGCCAGGCGCGCTGCGGCGTGACGCTCGTGGCGTCGTCGTTCGTGACGACGCCCTGCTGGTCGGACAGCTGGAAGATCTGTCCGACGTTCGCGTTGAGGCTCGCGGACACGGTGCGCTTCGCGTCCCCCGCGTTCGTCAGGTACTGGCCCTTCGGCAGGGTGCCCTGGTCGACGCTCACGGTGTAGCTGCCCGCCTCGGTCACGCTCACCGACCAGCGACCGGTGTCGGACGTCGTCGCCGTCTGCGCGAAGCCGCCCGGCCCGGCGACGTCGACGTCGACGCCCTGGACCGGTTCGCGGTCCGAGTCGGTGATGGTGCCCTGGATGCAGCCGTTGGTCGGGCTGACCGTGCACGGCAGTGTGCTCGCGGGCGCGGTGCTCGCCGACGCCGACGCGCTCGGTGTCGAGGTGGCACCGATCGCCGGCAGCGTCACCGCCCAGTCGATCAGGAAGGTCGCCATGAACGCGAGCGCGAGGACGGCCATGATGACCGGTCGCTTTCGTCCAGGGCGGAGGCGGAACCTGCGCAGCAGCGCAGGTCCCGGCGGAGTGATGGATCCCACGGAAGAGCCTCTCGTTCGGATGACGAGGACGCTAGGGGGATTGTGTGACACCCGTGTTTCCATCACGTTCCCTGTGTGATTCGTGCCGCAACTGTGACGTTGTGGAGGAAGGACGGACGGAGGGTCCGGGGCGGGGCCGAGCCGCGCCTCCCGGCTGCTCGCGGCTGTCCACAGGCCGGAATGCGGAGGAGGGCGCGCGCGTTACCATGGTCTATCCGGAACCCGTCGCAGCGTTCCCGGTGTCTCGACCACTTCACCTCGCCCACGAAGGGGACCCATGGACCAGCCGGATCCGTTCGGATTCATCGGACTCACGTACGACGACGTCATGCTCCTGCCGGGGTACACCGACGTCATCCCGAGCGAGGCGTCGACCGCGTCCCGGCTCACCAAGCGCATCACGGTCAACGTCCCGCTGCTCTCCGCGGCGATGGACACCGTGACCGAGGCCCGCATGGCGATCGCCATGGCCCGACAGGGCGGCATCGGCATCCTGCACCGCAACATGTCGATCGCCGACCAGGCGGCCGCGGTCGACAAGGTGAAGCGCAGCGAGTCGGGCATGATCACCAACCCGGTGACCACCAGCCCCGACGCCACCGTGGCCGAGGTCGACGCGCTCTGCGGACAGTTCCGCGTCTCCGGTCTGCCGGTGGTCGAGGGTGACGGCACCCTCGTCGGCATCATCACCAACCGCGACATGCGCTTCGTGGCGCCGTTCGAGCAGCAGACCACGCTCGTGCGCGACGTCATGACGAAGGCGCCGCTCGTCACGGCCCCCGTCGGCATCGACCCCGACGACGCCATCGCGATCTTCGCCGAGCACAAGATCGAGAAGCTTCCCCTCGTCGACGAGGACGGCAAGCTCCGCGGCCTCATCACCGTCAAGGACTTCGACAAGAGCGAGAAGTACCCGGACGCCACGAAGGACGAGGCCGGCCGCCTGCGCGTCGGCGCCGCGATCGGCTTCTTCGGCGACGCCTGGGAGCGCGCGGTCGCTCTCCGCGACGCCGGCGTGGACGTCCTCGTCGTCGACACCGCCAACGGCCACAGCGCCGGCGTGCTCGACATGGTCCGCCGCCTCAAGGCCGACCCGGAGTTCGCCGGGGTGGACGTCATCGGCGGTCAGGCCGCCACGCGTGAGGGCGCCCAGGCCCTCATCGACGCGGGTGTGGACGCCGTCAAGGTCGGCGTCGGACCGGGCTCGATCTGCACCACCCGCGTCGTCGCCGGCGTCGGCGTCCCGCAGGTGACCGCCGTGTACGAGGCGTCCCTCGCCGCCCGCGAAGCCGGCGTGCCGGTCATCGCCGACGGTGGCCTGCAGTACTCGGGCGACATCGCGAAGGCCCTCGTCGCCGGTGCCGACACCGTCATGCTCGGGTCGCTCCTCGCCGGCACCGACGAGTCGCCCGGCGACCTCGTCTTCGTCAACGGGAAGCAGTTCAAGGCCTACCGCGGGATGGGCTCCCTCGGCGCCCTGCAGACCCGTGGCAAGAAGACCTCGTACTCGAAGGACCGCTACTTCCAGGCCGACGTCCCCTCGGACGACAAGCTCGTGCCGGAGGGCATCGAGGGTCAGGTCCCGTACCGCGGCTCGGTGGCGAACGTCGTCTACCAGCTCGTCGGCGGCCTGCGGCAGTCGATGTTCTACGTCGGTGGCCGGACCGTCCCGGAGCTCAAGGCCCGCGGCAAGTTCGTCCGGATCACCCCGGCCGGGCTCAAGGAGTCCCACCCGCACGACGTGCAGATGGTCGTCGAGGCGCCGAACTACAGCCGCTGATCCGATCCACCCGAACGCCCTCGCTCCCGCACGGAGCGAGGGCGTTCGTCGTCGGGCAGCAGTAGGGTCGCCGCATGGTCAGCGCCGTGTCCCACACCTCGATCGACTGCCGAGACGCCTACACGCTCTCCGAGTGGTGGAAGCAGGTCCTCGGGTACGTCGACGTCGCCGACGACCCGAACGAGCCCGGGCACGAGGAGTGCATGATCGTCGCTCCCGACGGGTCGCACCACGTGCTCTTCATCGAGGTGCCGGAAGCGAAGGCCGTGAAGAACCGCATCCACTTCGACCTGCGTCCCACCGACCGGACCCGCGACGAAGAAGTCGTCCGGCTCCGCGGCATCGGCGCGCTCGAGCTGGCCGACCGGCGCACGGCGACCGGCGGGTGGGTGACGTTCGCCGACCCGGAGGGGAACGAGTTCTGCGTTCTCCGGTCCCAGGCGGAGCTCGACGCCTGAGCCGCGACCCTCCGCCCTCTTCGCGTCACGGGTGGGTAACGAAACACTTTGCGTACCGCCCCGTCACGCGGCTGAAACACCGTGACCCTACGTTCTCTCACATCCCCAGCGGGACCTGAGGTTCCGCGCAGAGAAAGGGCTCCACGGATGATCAGAACCACCCGTGCCACCACGGCACTGGCAGTGGCAGGAGCGGCGGCGCTCCTCCTCGCCGCCTGTTCCACCACCAGCGGCGGCACCTCGCCGTCCTCCTCGGCGTCGGGAGGCGCGAAGAAGGACCCCGCCGCGAGCTGCAAGGCCCCCGACACCCCCGGTACCGACGCGCTGAAGATCGGCACGATCCTGCCGCTCACCGGCTCGCTCGCGTACCTCAACCCGCCCGCGGAGTCCGGTGTGGGTCTCGCCGTGCAGGACATCAACGCCGCGGGTGGTGTGCTCGACAAGGACGTCACCATCGACCCCGCCACCGACTCCGGTGACAGCAACGACATGACGGTGTCGAGCTCGGCCGCGACGAAGCTCGTGAACGCCAAGGTCCCGGTCGCGATCGGCGCCGAGTCCTCGAGTGTCACGCTCAACGTCATCGACCAGCTCACGAGCAACTGCATCGTGGAGATCTCCCCGGCGAACACCGCCTCGGACCTGTCCGGCTACTCGTCGTACTACTACCGGACCGCTCCGCCGGACTCGGTGCAGGGTTCGGCGCTCGGCCAGCTCGTCACGGGTGACGGCAACGCAAAGGTCGCGTTCCTCGTCTTCAACGACACCTACGGCACGGGGCTCCGCAACACCGTACAGAAGGCGATCGAGGACTCCGGCGGCTCCGTCGTCTACGGCGGCAAGGGCAAGGGCCAGGAGTTCCCGCCCGGCCAGACGACCTTCTCCTCCGAGGTGACCGCGGCACTCGCCACGAAGCCGGACGCCATCGTCGTCCTGGCCTTCGACGAGACGAAGTCGATCATCCCGGAGCTGAAGTCGCAGGACGCGAAGATGTCGAGCATCTACATGTCCGACGGCAACACCGCCGACTACTCGAAGGACTTCGACAAGGGCACGCTGACCGGCGCGCAGGGCACGATCCCCGGCGCCTCGCCGAAGGACGAGTTCAAGGCACAGCTCTCCGACTTCTACAAGAAGTCATCGGGCAAGGACCTCGCCGACTACTCGTACGCGGCAGAGTCCTACGACGCCACGATGCTCGCCGCCCTCGCTGCGGTGAAGGGCAAGGGCACCGACTCCGGCACGATCCAGGCCAACATGGCCGCGGTGTCCGGCGCCGACGGCGGCACCGAGTGCTCGACGTTCAAGGACTGCGTCGCCCTGCTCGACAAGGGTGAGGACATCCACTACACGGGTCCGTCGGGCATCGGTCCGTTCGACGACAACAACGACCCGTCGAGCGCCTACATCGGCATCTACAAGTTCGACGGCGACAACAAGCCCGTCTACCAGAGCGCCATCCAGGGCTCGGTCAAGAAGTAACCGGCAGCACCCGATCGACAGCGCCTCGCGGCCCAGCCGCGGGGCGCTGTCGCGTCTCCGGCCGTCGCGTGGCGCGTGGGCGCGGCGCAGCCCTGGAGGCGCGGCTGGCGACCGTCAGGCCGGCTCGGCCGCGGTGG
>NZ_JAUZED010000113.1 GCF_030705415.1 Curtobacterium sp. A7_M15
ATGTACTTCCGCCTCATGGGCAAGCTGAACGCTCGCCGCCAGAACCTGCTCGAGGAGAACGAGAAGGGCTTCACCCTGATCGAGCTCCTGGTGGTCGTGATCATCATCGGCATCCTCGCCGCGATCGCGATCCCGGTGTACCTCAACGTGCAGAACAACGCGAAGGACTCGTCCGTGCAGAACGACGTGACGAACCTGAAGACGGCCATCGTGTCGCTGCAGACGGCCGCCAACGGGACCATGCCCTCGGTCTTCAACATCACCACCTCGACGTTCCCGACGCCCACCGTTCCGGCCGGCTCCAGCGCCTCGACCTGGTCGGACGCCGGTGCCACCTTCGGTGCGAACACGACCCGCCTGCAGTGGTCACTCGTCGGCACCAGCGGCTTCTGCATCCAGGGCACGAGCTCGACCACCAAGAACTTCTTCGCGAGCGACACGAAGGGTGTCAACAGCACCAGCTGCTGATGACACACCACCACGAGAGAGACTGAAATGTACTTCCGCCTCATGGGCAAGCTGAACGCTCGCCGCCAGAACCTGCTCGAGGAGAACGAGAAGGGCTTCACCCTGATCGAGCTCCTGGTGGTCGTGATCATCATCGGCATCCTCGCCGCGATCGCGATCCCGGTGTACCTCAACGTGCAGAACAACGCGAAGGACTCGTCCGTCCAGAACGACGTTTCAAACCTGAAGACCGCCGTCGTGTCGCTGCAGACCGCCGGCAACGGAAGCACCCTGCCGACGAAGCTTGCCACCGCGGGCCTCGACGGCACCGTTCCGGACGCCTTCCCCTCACCGGCTTCGACGGCCACCACCACAACGTGGGCCGATGCAGGTGCGACGCTCGGAGCGAACACCAAGAAGCTGCAGTACGGGCCGAGCGGCACCACGGGCGCCTTCTGCATCATCGGTACGAGCACGACGGGGAAGATCTTCTTCGCGACCGACGCAAAGGGCGTTGCCTCGTCCACGTCGGCCACTCCCTGCACCATCAGCTGACAACTGCCATGAGGGGTGAGGCGGCCGAGGCCCCTCACCCCTTCCGCGTACGACGACGACCAGCATCGGAGGTGACCCCATGATCGCTCGCATCGCACGACGACTCCGCGCCCGCGCGGCCGACGAGTCCGGCTTCACGATCATCGAGGTCATGATCGCGATGATGGTCTTCGCGCTCATCTCCATCGGCGTCGCCTACGGGATCACCAACTCCCTCGTGCTCACGCAGGACTCGCGCTACCGACAGGCGGCGCTCAACCTCGCGTCGCAGGACATCGACCAGCTGCGGTCGCAGGTGCAGGCGAACGGCGACGCGATCCTCGGCATCAAGCAGAAGCTCGGCACGTCGGCCACGGTCGGCGGCCAGAAGTACACGATCGACCGCACCGTCGCTTGGGTGAACTCCGACGGGAGCAGCGGCGCGTGCGGGACCGGTTCGGGGACACTCGCGTACAAGAGCATCTCCGAGAAGGTCAGCTGGAACACGAAGAGCAACGCGCGCTCGGTGACCATGGACACCCTCCTGGCGCCGACCGCGAACATCAACGACGACACCAAGGGCACGATCATCGTCGCGGCGACGGACGCCGGCGGGAACGGGGCGGCAGGGCTCACCGTCGCGGTGACGCCCGTGGCGGGCACCGGTGCGAGCGCGCTCACCGCGACACCCGCGCTGACGGACGCGCAGGGCTGCAGTTACGCACTCCGAGTCACCCCCGGCACGTACTCCGTCACCGTGACCCGATCCGGTGGCGTCGACGCGAAGACCCAGACGTCCGTCGGCAAGAACGACAACGTCATCGTCGGTGCCGGCGCGAACTCGTCGATCACCTTCACGTACGACACGGCGGCGACGTACAAGCTGCAGTACCGGACCCTGCAGACCGCCCCGACCGCCGTGCTGCCCACCAACCTGACCGAGACGCTGTGGAACAAGCTCGGTGCCCTGACCCCGGCGGTGACCGCGGCGAACACGTCCGCGACGCCGGTCGTCACAGCGTTCCCCTTCAAGGACGGGTACCGCGGCTACGCAGGCTCCTACGTCAACGCGACCGGTGGAGGGTCCGCGACCTGCGTCGATCCCAACCCAGCCACGTGGACCACGCCCGCGTCCGACGGTGCGATCGGGCTGGACGTCGTCCCGTCGTCCGTCGCCCCGGGGGACAGGAACGTGCCGGTCACACTCCCCCTGGGCGTCATCACGCTCAACGGGCTCAAGAGCGGCCAGTACATCACCGCGGTCACCGCGAGCAGCGCACCCGGGGACCCGGGATGTCAGACCGGACAGACGCTGACGTTCCCGGCCGTGTCGGGATCCACCCAGGCCATCGGCCTGCCGTTCGGGACCTGGTCGCTGTACTCGGGATCCTCGTCCGGCGCGACGACCACGAACCTCGTGGCCGCCAACGCCTCCAACGTCGTCCCGGTGACGCGCGGCACCGTCAACCAGCAATCGCTGGTCGGGGTCGTCACCTGGGCGAACACCGTCACCCTCGATCCGCGACAGACGGCGGCATCGTGATCACCGCGATGCGCCGCCGGCTGCGGTCCCTGGTCCGCGACGAACACGGGATCTCCCTGATGGAGCTCTTGGTGGCGATGAGCGTGACAACGGTGATCCTCGTCGCGATCGGCGGGTTCGTGACGGCAGCGATCAAGGGCAGCGCCGTGAACGTGGCCGCCGACCTGAACGGTCGCGAGGCATCGACCGCCATGACGTCGATGACCCGGTACCTCCACGTCGCGACGACGCTTCCCGTGGCCGGCCGGGTCCTCCCCGACCCAGCGTTCGTGTCCGCTTCGAGCACGGACATCACCTTCTACACGTACGTGAACCTGACCTCGACGGACGAACAGCCGATCAAGGTCCGCTTCTACCAGGACCCGACGACGAAGGGGCTGGTGCAGACGGTGACGCCGTCGAGCTACAACGCGACGACCGGTTACTACACGTTCCCGTCCGGGGCTGCGTCGACGACGACCCGTTTGACCGGCCCGATCGCCACTCCCACGACCGACGGACCGCTCTTCTCCTTCCAGACGATCTCGAACGGGTCGATCGATCTGGCGGGGGGCGTGGTGCCCGCAGCGTCCCTCGGAGCGATCAACTCCGTGGTGGTCAACCTCGAGGTCGGATCGACGTCCGCGGGTGCCTCGGGCAATGCCCACGACCAGACCACGGTCTACCTCCTCAACGTCGGGCAAGGAGCACCGAGCACACCATGATGCGACGGATCATCCGTGCGCTCCGAGCGCGCGACGACGAGCGGGGGATCGCCCTCGCGACGGTGATCGGCATGGGCGCGCTGCTCATGATCCTCGTGGCGACGATGGCGACGGTCTCGGTAGCCGGGGCGCGGAAGGGAACCACCGACCAGAACGCGAGCAGCGCGCTCGCCGCCGCCTACGCCGGTCTCGCCGACTACCAGTCGCGTCTCACGGCGGACAACTCCTACGGCCAGTACGGGACGACCTCAGGCTTCACGTCGACGTCCAACTTCGCTGGCCGGAAGGGCAACGCGGCGTTCCCGACGACCTCCGGCGGTCTGGCGACCGCGAGCTGGGTCGCCGTCCCCGGCAGCACGGGCGAGTACTACACCTACGAGGTCGACAACACGGCCTACGCCGCCCAGGGGATCATCAAGCTCCGTGTGACGGGTCGGGCCGGATCGGTGACGAAATCGGTCGTCGCCGACCTCAAGGGTGACGGCTTCATCAACTACCTCTACTTCACGGACTTCGAGTCGTCGGACCCGAGCATCACCGGGGAGACCCAGTCCGGCAGCACGACCCGTCTCTGTGTCCCGCAACACATGTGGGAGCGCACCTACAGCTCGACGACTGCGTGCGATCCGGTGCAGTTCGCGAACGGTGACGTCCTGACCGGCCCCGTCCGGTCGAACGACGAGTTCACCGTCTGCGGTGCCACGTTCGCCAAGCGTGTCGAGAGCGGTGCCGCTGACGGGGTCTACAACGTGCCGAGCGGCTGCCGGTACACCGCGACGTTCGCTGCGGCTTCATCGTCCCTGCGGCAGCCGGCACACGTCCCGACGATCGATCTGCCCGCGACGAACACGAACCTGGCGCAGGAGACGCGGTACGACCTCACGGACTCGACGGTCCCGCGCCCGGGCTGCCTGTACACCGGGCCGACGAGCATCACCTTCAACGGCAACGGGTACATGACCGTCGTCTCACCGTGGACGAAGGCGACGCAGATCGCCATCGGCAGCGACGGCAAGATGACGGGGGCGACGCCGTCGCAGTGCGGAGCCCTCGACCAGCTGCGCAGTGCGACCGGGGCGACGATCAAGACCCTGTCGAGCAACCTCGTCTACGTCCAGGATGTCCCGACGCCGAGCTCCAACAACGACCCGAACGCGTGGGCGAGCACTGAGCAACCCACCACCATCACCGCGAACACCATGTGCAACCAGGCGTACAGCAGTTCGCAGAGGAAGTGGGTCGCGACCTCGTCCTACGGCAACGGTCTCGGGTACCCCCGGGCGAACGAGTACACGGGCAACCTCGGAGCCACCGGCCTCTACGGGTGCCGTTCCGGCGACGCCTTCGTCAAGGGGGGCTTCAGCGGCGCGATGACCGTCGGCGCCTCGAACTACCTGTACGTCACGGGCGACATCACCTACGTCAACGCGACGACTGACATCCTCGGGCTCGTCGGCCAGACCGCCGTGACGGTGTGGAACCCGGTCTCCTGCTCCACGTACCAGACGGTCCGGACGAGCTGGGGCAGCTCCACGACGACGAACATCTGTGACACGTCGTACGGATCGAGCCAGCTCCTCGCCCGATCGGCCGGCGCGAGCATCACGATCAACGCCGCCGTGGCGAGCAACCAGGGGACGTTCCAGCTCCAGAACTACGGGTACGGCGCGCAGCTGGGGAACTTGAACGTCGTCGGCTCGATCGCGCAGGAGTACCGCGGCGCCGTCGGCGTCTCCTACGGGGACGGGCACGTGACCGGCGTCAAGAAGAACTACGGCTACGACAACCGGCTCCTCAGCACCGCTCCGCCGAAGTTCCTCCAGCCGGTGTCGACCAGTTACGGGCCGACGACCGTGGTCGAGGTGCCGCCGGCGTTCCGGAGCGACGGTTCATGCGTGCGTGCTGCGTCGGGAACGGCCTGCTCGTGATGGCACCGTCACTCATCCCCGTCCTCTGTGTCCTCGCGGGCGTGCTCGGTCTCGCCGTCGGCTCGTTCCTCAACGTCGTCATCCATCGCGTACCCGCGCGGGTCTCCGTCGTCGCTCCGGCGAGTGCCTGCCCCGAGTGCGGTCACGCGATCCGGAACCGCGACAACGTGCCGGTCGTGTCCTGGCTGGTCCTCCGCGGACGGTGTCGCGACTGCAGTGCACCCATCTCAGCACGGTACCCGGCGGTGGAGCTGGCCACCGGCGTGCTGTTCGCCCTGGTGACCTGGATGGTGTCGTCGCCGGGTCTCCCGACGATCAGTGCGGCACCGTTCGGTTCGGCGATGCTGGTGCTGATCGCGCTGCTCTACGTGATGGCGATCAGCGTGGCGCTCGCGGCGATCGACCTCGAGACGCACACGCTGCCGAACCGGATCGTCCTACCCGCCTACGTCGTCGTGATCGTCTTGCTCGGCGTGGCCGCGCTCGCGGCTGGTGACTGGGCGGCCCTGGGTCGAGCAGCGATCGGACTCATCCTGCTCGGCGCCGCCTACCTGGTGCTCGCGGTCGCGGTGCCCGGGGGCATGGGGCTCGGTGACGTGAAACTCGCCGGCGTCCTCGGCTTCGTGCTCGCGTACCTCGGATGGGGACCACTCGTAGTGGGAGCTTTCGGGGCGTTCGTCCTCGGAGGTACGTTCGCCTTCGCCCTGGTGGCGACCCGCAGGGCGCAGCGAGGGAGCGGTATCCCGTTCGGACCGTGGATGCTCGCCGGCGCGTGGATCGGCGTCGCGACCGGTGGCCCGCTCTGGGACGCGTACCTCCGTCTCCTCGGTTTCGCGTGACCACACCGAACACGACCCGCCCGCACGCAAGAAGGAGAGCTGGAATGGCCAAGAGTCTCGTCGGCGTCGACATCAGTGCGACCTCACTGCGAGCAGTGGAAGTCGCCGACGCGGGCTCGTCGAAGCCCGTCATCGTCCGGGTGGCCGAGCACCCCGTCGCCCCCGGTGCGGTGAGCCGCGGAGAGGTGATCGAGCCGAACACCGTGGCCAGTGCGCTCCGACAGCTCTGGGCGGTCGGCAAGTTCCGCTCCCGCAACGTCGTCCTGGGGATGGGCAACCAGCGAGTGCTCTCCCGCGAGCTCACCGTGCCGAGTGGACCCATCGAACAGATCCGAGAGTCGTTGCCGTTCCAGGTGCAGGACCTCCTGCCCGTGCCGGTCGGTGACGCCATCCTCGACTTCTACCCGGTGTCGGAGGGGCTCGGCGAGAACGGTCCCGTCGTGAACGGCCTGCTCGTCGCAGCGGTCAAGGACGCTGTCCTGCAGAACGTCAAAGCGGCTCAGCTGGCAGGGCTCAACCCGGTCGGCGTCGATCTCATCCCCTTCGCGCTGACTCGCCAGCTCGTGAGCCGTGCCGGCGTGCCGGGGACGGTGGCTGTCGTCGACATCGGTGCTCAGACGACAAGCGTCGTGATCGTCACGGACGGCATCCCGCAGTTCGTGCGCATCATCTCGACAGGCGGTGAGGACGTCACGAAGAGCCTGTCCACGACCTTGGAGATCTCGTTCGATCAGGCCGAGGCAGTCAAACGGCATCTCGGGATGGCAGGGGGTGGTCGCACCGTCGACGACAGCCGTGCCATCTCGATCACGCAACAAGCCGTCGGCGAGCTCCTCGTCAGCGTGCGCAACACCATCAACTACTTCGTGAACACCCATCCGGGCCAGGCCGTGAGCCGTGTCGTCCTCGCCGGCGGAGCGTCCTACCTCGGCGGGCTCCGCGAGGCGCTCGTCTCGACGGTCGGTGT
The DNA here is from genome assembly GCF_030705415.1 of Curtobacterium sp. A7_M15. Taxonomy (GTDB): domain Bacteria; phylum Actinomycetota; class Actinomycetes; order Actinomycetales; family Microbacteriaceae; genus Curtobacterium. The sequence goes on from NZ_JAUZED010000113.1 coordinate 6,963, forward strand.
GCCCGTCGAGCACGGGGACGTGTTCGCAGCGGCAGAGTACGCCCGTGCGGTCGACCCGCAACGTGTGGCGGACAACGGAGCAAGCATCGCAGTCGCCTTCGGGCTCGCGGCGGGGAGCAGGGCAGCATGACCACGACCGTCGAATCGACCACCGGCAGCGCCACATCCGTCGCGGACCGTGGTCGCGGGAGGAAGCCGCGTCTCGACCGAGTCGCGGCGTCGACCGCACGGTCCGCGCTCGTCGGGCTCGTCCCCGGAGTGGACCTCCTCCCGAAGGAGGTGCACGCAGAGCGTCGCGAACGTCGTGCGGTCCGACGGGCATGGCTGGGGGTGGTCGGCGTGGCGGCGGTCGTCGCGGTCGGCATCGGCGCGGCCACCGCGACGGCGCTGCACGCAGGCGCAGACCTCCGCTCGGCCGAGGCCGAGACGACAGCGTTGCTCGGACAACAGGGCCAGTACGCGGAGGTCCGTGGTGTCGAGTCCGATTCCGCGCTCCTGGATGCAGCGCAGAAGGTCGGCGGGTCCACCGAGATCGACTGGTCCACGTACCTGCACTCGGTACAGGCGTCGCTGCCGAGCACTGTGACCATCACCTCGGTGACGGTCGACTCGTCATCGCCGATCGCCGACTTCACGCAGGCGACCGGCCCGTTGCAGGGGCAGCGCGTCGCGACCATCTCGGTCGTCGCCTCGAGTCCCACGCTCCCGTCCGTTCCGGACTGGTTGGACTCGGTGCGATCTCTGCGGGGCTACGTGGACGCATCGGCGTCCTCGGTGACCCTGGCGGACGACGCGGCCGGAACAGGCGGGTACACCGTCAACATGACGATCCACGTGAACCAGGACGCCTACGACGGCCGTTACGCCGACGAGGAGAAGTGATGAACCGCAACAAGCTCATGCTGGTGCTGGCCGCTGTCGCGGCAGTGGCGATCATCGCGGGTGGTCTGCTCCTGGGCGTGCACCCGCAGCTTGCCCAGGCCGCTGCTGACCGCGCGCAGCGCAGTCAGATCGACAAGACCAACGACGTCAACCGCGCCGAGCTCGCACGGCTGGCGAAGGAGCAGCAGCAGCTCCCCACGCTCAAGTCCGACCTCGCTGCCCTCCGCGCGTCGGTTCCGTCCACCGCGGACACCGCCGCCTTCATCCGTGAGCTGAACGAGGTGGCGAAGACGACCGGTGTCACGGTGTCGAACATCGCTACCGGTGACCCGATCGCGTACACGCCCCCGATGTCGACGGCGGCAACGTCGGACACCGAGGCCACGGCAGCCGCCTCGTCGAGCCCGTCACGGACCGCCAGTGCCGCCCCGTCGCCGGCAACGCCCCAGGCTCCCGCAGCCGTCACCGACCCGCAGATCACCTCGGCGAACTTCTCCACGATCCAGATGTCGGTGGCGGTCACCGGCTCCTACGACCAGGCACTCGCATTCACCTCAGGGCTGCAGCACGGCCCGCGCCTCTTCCTGGTGAACTCGATCGCCTCCGGAGGAGGGTCCGGGAACGGCGACGGTGCTGACGCCACCCCGACCTGGACCCTCTCGGGCCTCATCTTCGTCCTCTCGAACCCCGCCGCTTCCGCCCCCGCCAACGGCTGATCCGCCCCCCGCCAACTGGGGTCCGCCGCGCCACGCCGCACCCTCTTCCGCACAGCCTCCCGCTGTGCCTACGATGCTCACGAGCCCGCGATCGCGGCTGCTCGTCCTCATCTCGAACGGTCGCTCGAAACGGCCGTTCCTCGTCGTGCCCGGAGTCGCGCGTGTTGGCTGGAATCGTGGAGTTCCTCGGTTGGTTCGGAGCGGTAACTGTCCTTGCTGGTTACCTACTCTTCTCGATGGGCAAGCTGCCGAGCGGCCCGGTCTACCAGCTGTTCAACCTCGTCGGCGGGCTCGCCGTGGCGATCAACGTCGCGGCGCACCACGCCGTCCCGTCGACCATCGTGAACGGCATCTGGGCGATCGTCGCCGTCGTCGTGCTCGTCAAGATGGCGAAGGTCCGCCGGGCAGCGAAGCGAGGTGCGCCGACCGAGGCGCCGGTCCTCCACACCGAACCCCCGGCGACCACGGCGGTCCTGCCGATCGTCGGGCCGGCGCTGCGCGACCACGAGGCGGAGGCGCCGCTGCCCGCGACACCCGCGCCGCGCCTCCAGGACACGGCCGCCGACGCGACCCGGACGACCGACGCGGCCCCGACCGCCGACGGCACCCGCACGGCAGACGCGACCGGCACGGCCGAGGCAACCGACGCTCCGACCGCCGCCGCGCCGATGACCGAGAGCACCCCGGTGATCACGGCGACGATCGCCCTCGCCCTCGTCGCTGCAGCGCAGGATCGAGCAGACCAAGCGCAGGATCGAGCAGCCCGAGCGCAGGACCGAGCAGACCGGGCCGAGGAGCGCGCCGACCAGCAGACGCACCCGGACGAGCCGGAGCACGCGGACGCCACCTCGGTGTGAGCCCCCAGCGGTACGATCGCCGCATGTCCCGATGGTTGATCGCGACGATGACGTCGATCCTGTTCATCGCGCTCGTCATCGCCGTGACCGGGTTCGAGGCACTCCTCGCCGACGTCGAGGTCATCTCCCAACCCGACGCCACTCCGTACCTCGGCCCCGCCATGGTGCTCGGCGGTGCCGTGGTGGTCTTCCTCGCGACGGCTGTCGGCTCCCGCGAGGGCAACCCCGGCGTCACCGGCCTCGTCGCCGCTGCGACCTGCTACCTCGTGATGCTCGGCGTCGGGGCGGTCGGCTACAGCCTGGTGCGCAGCGACCTCACCGAGCTGCTGGTGTTCCCGGCCGGTTACGCGCTCGGCCCGTTCGTGGTCGGTTCGGTGGTGGTGGCACTCCTGTGCGTGGTCGGAGGGATCGCCGCTGCACGGCACCAGTCGCGAGCGTCGGGGGTGCGCCCGGAGCCCGGCGATGACGGTGCCCGCCGGTAGTCTTCCTGCAGGACCACAGGACGACGGGGGACCGATGACCGACCAGCACCAGGCCGACGGATGGGGATCCGTCCCGGCCGTGGACTCCATCCGTGGAGCGAAGGACGCGCCACCGGCAGGACCGTCCGGACTGCGACCCCCGCCTCGTCGTCGACTCGGTCGCGGCCGGCTCATCGGCATCGTCGCGGGTGGCGCGGCCGTCGTGCTCCTCCTCGTCGCGGGCGTCGTCGGCTACTCGGTCGGCAGCTCGACCCACGCCGCCGACCGGCCGGTGCGCGCGTTCCTCGACGACCTCACGGCGGGGCGGGTTAACGCCGCGCTCGACACGGCGGGCATCGAGCGTGACGAGCACGACCCGCTCCTCACCACGGCTGCCTACGCGAAGGCGAAGGACCGCGTCACCGGCTACCGGATCGCCGCCACGCGGGAAGACGGCGACACCGCCACGGTCACGGCGTACCTGCGGCAGGCGGGGCGTGACGTCTCGTCGACCTTCACGCTCGACAAGGCGGGGACCGACTGGGGCGTGTTCCCGGTGTGGCAGCTCGAGCCGCCGAGCCTCGGCGCGGTCGACGTGAGCCTGCGCGGCCCCGCGGGCACCAAGCTGTCAGTAGCCGGGCAGTCCGTGGCCACGTCGAAGGACGGCACGGCGACCCTCACGGCACTCCCCGGGACGTACGACGTCGCGGTGGACGGTGGCGAGTGGTACTCGGCCGAGGGCGCGACGGCGACGGTCACCGGGTTCGGGGGCACCGCATCGAGCCTGGTCTCGATGACGACGGAGCTCACCCCCGCGGGCAAGCGGTCGGCGCAGGCAGCGGTGGACGCGTGGGTGGACGGCTGCATCGCCTCGACGGACGCTGCGCCGCCCGGGTGCAGCTTCTACGCGTACGGGCAGGACGCCGCGTACACGTACACGAACCAGAAGTGGACGCTGGACACCCGTCCCACCGTGTCGATCGGCGGGTGGGTGTCGAACGGGTGGCTCGTCACGACGACGTCCTTCGGCCGCGCGACGTTCACGGCTGACATCTCGGGCCCGGGTGGGGTGGGCACGGCGTCGGCCGGACCGATGAACGTCAACGCCAGCGGGTACGTCACGGCGTTCACGGACGCGGGGGCGACGTTCCGCTCGGCGGTGGGGAACGGCTCGTCGGACACGGGTTCCTGACACCACGGGAACCGCCGGTCGGTGCCTCCGGGAAGCGCGGCGCCGGCCCGCAACGTCGGACCGGGAGGCGCGGCGCCGGCCGGCCACGTCGGACCGAGAGGCGCGGTGCCCGCCGGCCAGCCCCGTCCAGGAGGCGCGACCCGGGCCCGCGACGTCCGTCCAGCGACC
>NZ_JAUZED010000114.1 GCF_030705415.1 Curtobacterium sp. A7_M15
TCGGCGCGGACGGCTCGGGCGGCGCGGTCGGGTCGGCGCTCGAGCCGGCCGTCGGCTCCGTCGTCGGGTCGGACGTCGGGGCCGGCTCCGGCGAGGCTGCGGGGTCGCCGGTGACCACCGGGGGAGTCGTCCCCGTCTCGTCGGCGGTGGCCGACGTCGGGTCGCTCGCCGCGCCTCCCGAGCCGTCGGACGCGCCGGTAGTGACGGCGGTGGCGGGCGTGACCGGTGTCGGAGCCTCGTCGGCCATCGCGCTCGCGGCACCGATGCCGAACGCGGACGATGCGGTGACCACGGCGACGGCTGCGCCGATGGCGGCGCCGCGTCGGACTCTGGCGGTGCAGGACTGCTTCATGGGATCCCCCCTGGATGCTGTGTGGGGCACCGGGAGGTGCCCTCATCCTGGAGGTGTCGCGCCAGGGACGATCCTGACGACCCGGTCCGTCTCGATCCGGTAACGGCGTCCGAGCGCGGGCCGCTTCGGCCGCGACGGTCAGTCGCCGACCGTCGCGGCCGCCCGTTCCAGGGCCTCGCGCAGGGCGCGGACCGCCGGCGACGAGGACCCGGCCGCACGGACCACCGTGAAGATCGTCCGGCGCGGGTGCTCCGGCAGCTCGACCAACCGGCAGGTCGTCGTCCGACCCGTCCACATGAGGTCCGGCATGAGGCTCACGGCGTTCCCGGACTCGACCAGCCGGATCTGCGTCTGCAGGTCCGCGGTCTCGTACCGGACGTCGGGCTCGAAGCCCCAGCGACGGCAGACCTGCTCGGCGAAGTGCCGCGAGGCGGTCCCGCGCGGCTCCATCACCCACGGCAGCGCTGCGGCGTCCTCGATCGACGACACCGGCGCGAGGGCCGTGTCGACCGGGGGCAGGGCGAGCCGGACGGCGTCGGTCGTGAGGTCCTCGCGTTGCAGCCCGGGGAACCGCGGTGCCGCGTGCGCCGGGTACTGCTCGGCGATGACCATGTCGAAGTCCCGGATCCACGTCTCGTGCAGGGCGGTCTCCGGCTCCCGCTGCACCATCTCGATGCGGACGTCCGGGTGCTCGGTCGCCATCGCGTGCAGGGCGTTCGGCATCAGGGCGAGCGCTGCCGACTGGAACACTGCCACCCGGATCCGGCCCTGCACGGTCGGCATGGTCCCCTCGACCTCGGACTGCGCCCGCTCGAGGACGTCGAGCACGTGCCCGGCGGCCTCGACGAGGACCTCGGCCTGCGGGGTCAGCTGGAGCCGCCGTCCGGCCCGGCGCAGCAGGGGCACACCGGCCTCGCGTTCGAGCGCCGAGAGCTGCTGCGAGACGGCCGACGGGGTGAAGTTCACGGCCTCGGCCACGGCGGCGATCGTGCCGCGGATGGAGAGCTCCCGGAGGAGGACGAGGCGGCGGACGTCGAGCACGTCTTCACGGTAGCGGAACTTACGGGTATCCATCACCAACCGTTGCTTCCGCTGAAGGGTCCGGCGCTCCACACTGATCCCATGACGACGCTGCACGAGCACCCCGCCACCGACCACGACGCCCTCGCGGACCAGTCCGTCGCGCTCGTGCGACAGTGGCTCGCCGAAGCCGAGACGTACCCGGTCGACGGTTCGGCGAAGCAGCTCGCCGGCGTCCTCGCCGACCCCGCCGGACTCGACTTCGCCGTCGGGTTCGTCGACGGTGTCGTGCGGCCGGAGGACCTCGGCGTCGCCGCACGCAAGCTCCGCGCCATCGCCCCGAACGCTCCCGGGTTCCTGCCCGCCGCGCTCCGCGGACTCGTCCGGCTCGGCGGCGGCATGGCACCGGCACTGCCCGGCATCGTCGTCCCGATCGCCCGCCGCGTGCTCCGCGAGATGGTCGGCCACCTCATCGTCGACGCCACCGACGCCAAGCTCGGCCCCGCCATCGCGAAGATCAAGCGCGACGGCGTCCGGCTCAACGTCAACCTGCTCGGCGAGGCCGTGCTCGGCGAGGGCGAAGCAGCCCGCCGACTCGAGGGCACCCACAAGCTCCTCGCCCGCGACGACGTCGACTACGTGTCGATCAAGGTCTCCTCGACCGTGCACCCGCACTCCCCGTGGGCGTTCGACCACGCCGTCGAGGACATCATCGAGAAACTGCGTCCGCTGTTCCGCCGTGCGGCGTCGGCATCCCCGGCGAAGTTCATCAACCTCGACATGGAGGAGTACAAGGACCTCGACCTCACCATCGCGGTCTTCACGAAGCTCCTCGACGAGCCGGAGTTCCTGACGCTCGAGGCCGGCATCGTGCTTCAGGCGTACCTGCCCGACGCGCTCGCGGCGATGGAACACCTGCAGGAGTGGTCCGCCGCCCGCCGTGCCCGCGGTGGCGCCGGCATCAAGGTCCGCCTCGTCAAGGGCGCGAACCTGCCGATGGAGCAGGTCGAGGCGTCCGTGCACGGCTGGCCGCTCGCCACCTGGCACACCAAGCAGGACTCCGACACGAACTACAAGCGCGTGCTCGACTGGGCGCTGACGCCGTCGCGCATCGAGAACGTCCGCGTCGGTGTCGCCGGGCACAACCTGTTCGACGTCGCCCACGCCTGGCTGCTCGCCGGTGAACGCGGCGTCCGCGACGGCATCGAGTTCGAGATGCTGCTCGGCATGGCGCAGGGCCAGGCCGCGGCGGTCAAGAACACCGTCGGCTCGCTCCTGCTCTACACGCCCGTCGTGCACCCGCAGGAGTTCGACGTCGCCATCGCGTACCTGATCCGCCGCCTCGAAGAGGGCGCGTCGCAGGAGAACTTCATGTCCGCGGTGTTCTCCCTGGTGTCCTCGCCGGCGCTGTTCGCCCGCGAAGAAGAGCGTTTCCGCGCCTCGCTCGAGCCGCTCTCGCAGTCCGGGGGCCTCCTCGCTCCGGAGGCGCACCGCGTCGCGGACCGCTACGCCGCCGTCGGTCGCCCCGGCCCCGGGCACTTCGAGAACACGCCCGACACGGACCCGTCGGTCGCAGCCAACCGTGAGTGGGGCGCCGCCATCACCGCGCGCGTCGCGTCGTCGACGCTCGGCGTCCGTGCGGTCCAGGAGGCGCGGGTCGACTCCGCCACGACCCTCGACACCGTCCTCGGTCGCGTCCGGGACGCCGGTGCGGCCTGGGGGACCTGGTCCGGTGCCGCGCGCGGCGCAGTGCTGCACGCCGTCGGCGACGCGCTCGAGGCGAACCGCGCCGCGCTCGTCGAAGTGATGGCGTCGGAGACCGGCAAGACCATCGACCAGGCGGACCCCGAGGTGTCCGAGGCGATCGACTTCGCACACTTCTACGGCTCGCTCGCGGCCGAGCTCGACGAGGTCGACGGCGCGTCCTTCACCCCGGCCGCACTCACGCTCGTTGCCCCGCCGTGGAACTTCCCGGTCGCCATCCCCGCCGGGTCCACCCTCGCCGCGCTCGCCGCCGGGTCCGCCGTCGTGCTGAAGCCCGCGCCGCCGGCCGAGCGCTCGGGGGCCGTCCTCGCTTCGATCATCGAGACCGCCCTCGACGCCACGGGCGCTCCGTCGGACGTGCTCGCCTTCCTGCAGGTGTCGGAGAACGACCTCGGGCAGCAGCTCGTGTCGTCGCCGCTCGTCGACCGGGTCATCCTCACCGGGGCGTACGAGACCGCGGAGCTCTTCCGGTCCTTCCGGCCTGACCTGCCGTTGCTCGCCGAGACCTCGGGCAAGAACGCGATCATCGTCACCCCGTCCGCCGACCTCGACCTCGCCGTGAAGGACGTCGTCGCCTCGGCCTTCGGGCACGCCGGACAGAAGTGCTCGGCCGCTTCCCTCGTCGTGCTCGTCGGCTCCGTCGCCACCTCGCGCCGGTTCCGCTCGCAGCTCATCGACGCCGTGTCGTCGCTGACCGTCGGCTACCCGACCGACCCCACGACGCAGATGGGGCCCGTGATCGAGCCCGCCGCAGGCAAGCTGCTCGACGGTCTGACGACGCTCGGCGCGGGGGAGACCTGGGCCGTGCGCCCGACGAAGCTCGACGACACCGGCAAGCTCTGGAGCCCCGGGGTCCGCGACGGCGTCCGCCGTGGTTCGGCGTTCCACCGCACGGAGTACTTCGGGCCGATCCTCGGCATCATGACCGCCCGCACCCTGGACGAGGCGATCGACATCGTCAACGAGGTCGACTACGGCCTGACCTCCGGCCTGCACTCGCTCGACCGGGCGGAGATCGGCACCTGGCTGTCGCGCATCGAGGCGGGCAACCTCTACGTCAACCGCGGCATCACCGGTGCGATCGTCCGCCGTCAGCCGTTCGGCGGGTGGAAGAAGTCGGCCGTCGGCGCCGGGACGAAGGCGGGTGGGCTGAACTACCTGCTCGGGCTCGGGTCGTGGAAGCCGGCTCCGGCTGTGGCCTCTTCGTCCCCGTCCGCTCCGGTCGCCGCGTTCGTGCGTGCTGCGGGTGTGTCGTCGCCGTCGCTCGACCGGGCCGTGGCGTCCGACGAGCAGGCCTGGGCGTCGCTGTTCGGCACCGCGAACGACGTGTCCGCACTGACGGCGGAGCGGAACATCGCGCGGTACCTGCCGTACCCAGCGGTGCGGGTGCGGCTGGCGTCCTCTGCGGAAGACGCCGTGACCGACCTCGTCCGTGTGATCGCAGCGGCGGTCCGTGCCGGCACGACGCTCGACGTCTCGACCGTGTCGACCCTGCCGACCGCGGTCGCATCGGCCGTCCGGGCGCTGCCGAACGTCCGGTCGTTGACGCAGTCGCACTCGGACGCGGCGTTCGCCTCGGCGGTGGCGAGCGGTCCGTCCGGGCGCGTGCGGCTCATCGGCGGTGACACCTCGGCGCTGTACACGGCGATCGGTGGGCGGCCGGACGTGGCCGTGTACGGCGAGCCGGTGACCGAGGCGGGGCGCCTCGAGGTCCTGCCGTTCGTACGGGAGCAGGCGGTGTCGATCACGGCGCACCGGTTCGGGACGCCCAACCACCTGACCGACGACCTGATCTAGCCCGGGTGCCGCGGGGCGTCCGCCTCGCCGCTCGCTCGGCGGCCCGGCGGCCCGGCGGCTCGGCGGCGGGTGCCGCGCACAACCAAAGTGCTCTCGAACCACGCGAACCCGCGGTTCGGGAGCACTTCGGTTGTGCGGGGACGATCCGCGCCGGGTGGCGTGCGGCGGTCACGGTCCCCGGTGCAACAGCAGTTCGATCAGGGTCAGGCCGGGACCGACGATGAAGAGGCTGCCGATCACCCGGATGAACGCCGGCGTGATTATCGAGGCCGCCCAGCGGTCGCCCTGCATCTCTTCCATCTTCCGCCCCCACCGGGCGAACTGCTTCGGGAAGACGAGCAGCACGACGCCGTACGCCATGAAGAAGATCGACACCCAGAACCACAAGCCCACGGCCCGACCCTACGGCTGTGCCGTCGTCAGTTCCGGCGGGTGTAGCGGAACGGCAGTGCAAGTGAACCGCGGTTGCACCCGGTTCGGGAGGCCTTTCTTTGTGCGGGGCTCAGTCGGAGGGGACCGCGGCGGGCACGGTCATCGTGGCGGTGACGAGCTTGCGCAGGTCGTCGGGGAGGGGGACCGGTCGACGGGCGCCCTCCCGGTCGATGACGACGTGCACGAACTCGCCGGTCGCGAGCAGGGCTCCGTCGGACTGCCGGAACAGGCCGAACTCCCACGACAGGCTCGTGTTCCCGAGGTGCTTCGCCCGCATGCCGACCTCGATGACGTCCGGCCACACCGCCGACTCGACGAACCGGCAGCTCGACGAGACGACGACCGCGATCCACTCCGACGTGAACGGGTCGAGCCCGGCGTGCTCGCGGAACCAGTACGTCGCCGCGTTGTCCATCGCGCTGTAGTACAGCGTGTTGTTCACGTGCCCGAACATGTCGTTGTCGTTCCACCGGGTGGGGTAGAGCCGGACGAAGGGGTAGTCGGCGATGGTCATCGGACTCCTGTCGTGGTGGGTCGGAGGACGTACTCGAACGTCGCTCGAGCGCGTTGGGGGTCCGGCGTCTCGCCGGAGATGAGGTCGGCGTAGGTGAAGGACTCCGAGATCCGGACGAGCAGGCGGGCGAGCTCCTCGGCCGAGAGCGGCGCGGGGTCGAACGCACCGGTCGCGCGCTGTTCGTCGACGAGCGCGGTGACCCGGCCGACGAAGCGGCTCTGCACATCGCTCTCGGTGGTGGTCAGCAGGCGCAGAGCGCGTGCGGGCTCGCGGGTGAGGAACGACCGGAAGTACGGCGCGTCGATCAGGTCCGCCGTGAAGCGGTCGAGCACGTCCACGATGCGCGCGGCCCCGGAGGGAGCGGCCGCGGCGGCAGCCGCGTCGAACGTCGGCACCGCGAGCGACCAGAGGATCTCGGACAGCAGCCGGTCACGGTTGCCCACCCACCGGAACAGCGACGTGCGGTCCACGCCGAGCGAAGCGGCCAACGCGCCCATGTCGATGCGTGAGCCGGCGATGAAGGTGTGTCGCGCCTCCCGGAACGCGCTGAGCGCTGAATCCGATGTGTACACGCGACCCTCTCTTGCAACGTTTCGGAGAATGATGCACGATCAGTGTATGTCACTGACGACGGCCATCCCCGCGCTCCTCGAGTCCGACTTCTACCGGTTCCAAGAGGGGTTGACCGACCAGGAGCGCGAGTCCCTCGGGCGGCTGCGCACGTACCTCGAGTCCGACGTCCGCCCGATCGCGGACGAGTACTGGGCTCGCGCCGAGTTCCCGAAGCAGGTCATCACGCCGCTGTCGGAGCTCGGCATGTACGGGCCGAGCATCCCGCTCGTGCGACAGTTCGAGAACTCGGCCGTGTACCGCGGGTGGGCGGCGCTCGAGCTCGGGCGTGTGGACGCCAGCGTCGCGACGTTCATCGGGGTGCAGTCCGGCCTGGCGATGAACTCGATCGCGGTGGCCGGCAGTGACGAGCAGCAGCAGGAGTGGTTGCCGCGCATGGCCTCCGGCGAGGTGGTCGGGGCGTTCGGGCTGACCGAGCCGCTGTCCGGTAGCGACTCCGCTCGCGGACTCCGGACGACGGCGCGGCGCGAGGGCGACACGTGGGTGCTCGAAGGCGAGAAGCGGTGGATCGGCAACGCCACCTTCGCGGACGTGGTCGTGATCTGGGCGAAGGACGTCGCCGACGGCCAGGTGAAGGGATTCCTCGTCACGACGGACACGCCGGGGTTCACGGCGACGAAGATCGAGGACAAGATCGCGCTCCGCGGGGTGCAGAACGCCGACATCGTGATGACCGACGTCCGGGTGCCGGAGTCGCGACGGCTGCAGCGCGCCGACTCGTTCCGCGCGACGGCCGAGGTGCTCCGCCTGACCCGGACCGAGGTGGCGTGGCAGGCGATCGGCATCGCGGTCGGGGCCTACGAGGCCGCGCTCGACTACGCCCGAACTCGGATCCAGTTCGGGAAGCCGATCGCGTCGCACCAGATGGTGCAGGACCTGCTCGTGAAGTCCCTGGCGAACATCACGGCGTCGATCGCGCTGTGCACGCAGGCCTCGGCGATGCAGGACGCCGGGACCGGGGGCGACGAACACTCGGCGATGGCGAAGGCGTTCGCGACCGCGAAGATGCGCGAGACCGTGGGGTGGTGCCGCGAGGTGCAGGGCGGCAACGGGATCGTGCTCGAGAAGGGCGTAGCGCGGTTCTTCGCGGACGCCGAGGCGATCTACTCGTACGAGGGGACGCGCGAGGTGAACACGCTCATCGTGGGGCGGGCGATCACGGGGCAGGCTGCGTTCGTGTAGCGGGGCGGGGGCGCGGCTCCGGTTCCGGTGCCTCGGTGTTGCGACGTGGTCGATGTCGTGCGACAGCGGGCTTGTCGTTCGTTGCGCGTGCAACAGTTGCGGGCGCGCGGGTGCGACGTCGTCGATGTCGTGCGACAGCGGCCTTGTCGAGCCTTGCGCGTGCAACAGTTGCGGGCGCGCGGGTGCGACGTCGTCGATGTCGTGCGACAGCGACTATGTCGTTCGTTGCGCGCGCAACAGTTGCATACGCAGGGCAGCGACGTTGCGGTCGTCGTACGACATCGACGATGTCGTGCCACAACGCCGGCCCCGGCGCCTCCGCCCGCACCCAGCCCCAAGCGCCCCGCCCGCGCCTGCACCCGATGCGGCGCCCCCGCTACCCCAGCAACTCCGGCCGGCGCCACTCGCCCCCGAGCACGTGCTGCTCGAGGAACGCGAACACGGTCTCGTACCAGACCACCGCGTGCTGCGGCTTCAGCACCCAGTGGTTCTCGTCCGGGAAGTACAGGAACCGGTGCGGCATGGTGCCGTCGCCCGCTGCGTGGTGCTCCGCCAGCTCGGACCAGAGGCGCAGCCCCTCGCCGATGGGCACCCGGTAGTCCTTGTCGCCGTGGATGACGAGCATCGGTGACGTGATGTCCGCGACGAACCGGTGCGGGTCGTTCTCGTGCAGCCCGGTCTCGTCGAAGATCGACTGCCAGTACTGCGACATGTCCGTCGTGCCGTTGAACTGGTCGAGCGCCCAGAGGCTGGCGTGCGTGACGATCGCCCGGAACCGGTCGGTGTGCCCGGCGACCCAGTTCGCCATGTAGCCGCCGAACGACCCGCCCATGGCAGCCGTCCGGGTCTCGTCGATGTCGGCGCGGGCGACGACGGCGTCGGTGATCGCCATGAGGTCCGTGAACGGCGCCTGCCCCCACGCGTTCCAGCCGCGGTTGATGAAGTCGAGTCCGTACCCGGTCGACAGTGCCGGGTCCGGCAGCAGCACGGCGTACCCACGGGCCGCGGCGAGCTGCGGGTTCCAGCGCCAGGACCACTGGTTCCACGAGTTGAGCGGACCGCCGTGGATCCAGAGCAGGAGCGGGCGCGGGCCGTCGCCGTCCGAGGAGGGCGGCAGCAGGAGCCAGCCACGGACGCGGGAGCCGTCGGCCGCGGTCGTCTCGACCTCGTCGAGGTGGCCGGGCACCTCGGGCAGGGGCGCCGGGGTCGCCAGGGTCGTCACGGTGCCGTCCGCGTCGATCCGGACGGGGTGCAGCGGGGCGGCCCAGGAGGCACGGAGCGCCACCACGGTCCCGCTCGCCGCCGCCACGCGCAGGCTCGAGTACGCCCAGTCGTCGTGGGTGAGCTGTTCGACCGCGCCTCCGTCGAGCGGGATCCGGAAGACCGGGGCGCGACCGTCGTGGTCCGCCGTCGCCAGGAGCGCGCCGTCGTCGTGCGTGAAGACGAGCTCGCTCGGCCAGCGGTCCCACTCCACCGCGATCCGCCGGGCTCCGGACAGCGTGGAGCCGTCGAGCGAGGCGACCCAGATCTCCTGCGCCGTCGCGCCCCGGGGCGTGAACCGCTCGGTCCGGACCCACGCGAGCGTCCGGCCGTCGTGGCTGATCGTCGGCATCTCGTGGTCGACGTCGGGATCGTCGAGCAGGACGGTGCGCGTGCCCGTCGCGACGTCGAACGCGACGACGGTCGAGCGGGAGCCACGGGCCTCCTGCGCGCCGACGGTCGCGACGACGACGGAGCCGTCGAGCGAGAGGACCCCGTCGACGTGCTCGAGCGACCGGCCCGGGGTGGGCGTCAGATCGGTGAGCACGGGGAGGTGCTTCGGGTAGGTCGCGGGGTCGTCGTCGGTGCTCGTCGACACGTCGCGAGCGGTCGACGCCTCGGCCAGCGTCCCGAGGTCGAGCGTCAGGACGTGCGTCTCGTCGGGGCCGAGGTCGTGGTCCCAGAACCGCACCGGGTAGGTCTCGTGCAGGATCGCCTGCACCTTCCGCTCCTTGCGACGCCCACGGAGCTCGGCGTCGGCGGCGACCACGCCCGTGCGGTCCGTGCCGGCGCCCGGCAGCAGCCCTGCGGTCACCGCGACGGTGTCGGCGTGCGATGCGGCGCCGATCACCCCGCCGACCCCGCCCGCGAGCTTCGTCACCGGACGTGCCTCGCCACCGGCGGCGGGCAGCACCCAGAGCTGCGCGGCGTCGCTGTCCTTCTCGCCGTCGCCGTCGGGGCGGGCGGACACGAACAGCAGGTCACCGGTGCGCGTGAAGGAGACGCCGCCCTCGCCCTTCGCCGAGCGCGTCAGTCGCACCGGAGCGGCCGTGTCGTCCGACCCCGGGACCGCCCACACCGACCGCCGATAGCCCGTGCCGTCGGCGTCGAGCACGCTGACCGTGAGGGCGACCCGGGAGCCGTCCGGACTCACCGCGATCCCGTCCACTCGGGGGAGGGCTGTGTACTGGTCGAGGTCCGTGAACGGCGTCGTCATGCACCCACGCTAGCGGCGCTCCCGGGCCCCGAGCCGGTCACACGACGCTCTGTGGAGAACTCATGCCCAGAACGCGGCGATGCCCTCGGCCACGGCGGCGCCCTGCGTCCGTCCGGCATCGGCAGCGGGGGCCTGCGTTGAGAGGGAGAGCGAGTTCGCGCCGAAGGCCTGCTGCGAGGTGCTGTCCGCGACGACGACCTCGACCGAGCTGCCGGCCGCCCGGAGTCCCTCGACCGCGACGTCGAGCCACGGCCCGAGCGGCGACGGTCCCTCGGGGCCGCAGGCGATCACGAGGACGCGTTCGTACCCGGCCGCGACGTCGGCGTTGGTGGCGGAGCGCATGCCCCCGTCGACGTAGGGCCGGCCCTCGATCCCGACCGGCGACCACACGAGCGGCACCGAGCAGCTCGCGGCGACCGCACGGGGGAGCGGGACGCCGTCGGCAGCGGTGAGCACACGGAAGGTGCCGTCGGTCGCGTCGATCGCGGTGACGGCGAGCGGCCTCGGCGGCCACTCGGTCGACGGGAGCGTCTCGGCGAAGGTCGCGGTGCGCTCGTCGTCGGTCTGTCCGTCGGTGGTGCGCTGGGCGAGGAGCCCGAGTCGTGCGCGCGCGTCCTGCTCGGACGACGCTCCCTCGAGCACCGCCCCGATGCGCTGCTGGAAGTCCTCGCCGTCGATGGGGACGGGTTCCTCGTAGGTGGTCGGTACGGCGGCGTGCTGCTGGTCGTACGCCTGCTGCACCGCGCCGTACCGGACGAACGTGCCGACGACGCTGCCCGCGCTGGACCCCACCACGAGGTCGGCCGCGTCGAGGTCCATCCCGGCGTCCTGCAGCGCGGAGAGGACCCCGAGCTCCCAGGCGATGCCGGCGATGCCACCACCGCCGAGGACGAGTGCTCTGGTTCCGGGCGTGGGCGTGGAGACGTCGGTCATGCGTCCTGCTTACCAGGTGCGGACGACGCGCAGGGGCGCGCGACGTGACCTGTGGAGAGCGGGTGAGTGCGGCCCTGGTCGTGCGCAGCGTCGGACGGGAGGCGCGGTGCGGGCCCG
>NZ_JAUZED010000115.1 GCF_030705415.1 Curtobacterium sp. A7_M15
GGCCCCCCCCCCCCGCGGCGCCCGCGCCCCGCGCCGCGCGCAGCCCGCGCCCCCGCGTCAGTACCGGTAGTGCTCGGGCTTGTACGGACCCTCGACCGGGACGCCGATGTACGCCGCCTGCTCCGGCCGCAGCGACGTCAGCGCCACCCCGAGCGCGTCGAGGTGCAGCCGCGCGACCTTCTCGTCGAGGTGCTTCGGCAGCACGTACACCCCCGTCGGGTACGACTCCCGCCGGGTGTGCAGCTCGATCTGGGCGAGCACCTGGTTCGTGAAGGAGTTGCTCATCACGAAGGACGGGTGGCCGGTCGCGTTGCCGAGGTTCATGAGCCGTCCCTCGGAGAGCACGAGGATCGAGCGGCCCGTCGGCAGACGCCACTCGTGCACCTGGGGCTTGATCTCGACCTTCTCGGCGCCGGGCAGGGACTCGAGTCCCGCCATGTCGATCTCGTTGTCGAAGTGTCCGACGTTCGCGACGATCGCGAGGTGCTTCAGCGCGAGCATCTCGTCGACGCCGACGACGCCGAGGTTCCCCGTGCACGTGATGACCATGTCCACCTGGTCGGCGACGTCGGCCAGACGCGCCACCTGGTAGCCGTCCATCGCGGCCTGGAGCGCGCAGATCGGGTCGACCTCGGACACGATCACCCGGGCACCCTGACCGCGGAGGGCCTCGGCCGCGCCCTTGCCCACGTCGCCGTAGCCCACGACGAACGCGACCTTGCCACCGATCAGCACGTCGGTCGCCCGGTTGAGGCCGTCGGGCAGCGAGTGCCGGATGCCGTACTTGTTGTCGAACTTCGACTTCGTGACGGAGTCGTTGACGTTGATCGCCGGGAACTTGAGCTCACCGGTGCGCGACAGCTCGTACAGGCGGTGGACGCCCGTGGTGGTCTCCTCGGTGACGCCCTCGATGTCGGCAGCGATGCGGGTCCAGCGGTCGGACGACTCCTGCAGCGAGGCGGCGACGGTGTCGAGGACGATCTTCCACTCGGTGCTCGCGTCGGCCCCGGCCTCGGGCACGCGTCCGGCCGCTTCGGCGTCGGCGCCGGTGTGCACGAGCATCGTGGCGTCGCCGCCGTCGTCGAGGATGAGGTTCGGGCCGATCCAGTCGGCACCGGCCGACGCGGCTTCGGCCGACCAGTCGAAGATGCGGCTGGTGCACCACCAGTACTCCTCGAGCGTCTCGCCCTTCCACGCGAACACCGGGACGCCGGCGGGCGACTCCGGAGTGCCGGTCGGACCGACGGCCACGGCCGCGGCGGCTTCGTCCTGGGTCGAGAAGATGTTGCAGCTCGCCCACCGCACCTGCGCACCGAGCGCGACCAGGGTCTCGATGAGGACGGCCGTCTGCACCGTCATGTGCAGCGATCCCGCGATCCGCGCGCCGGCGAGCGGCTGCGAGGGGCCGAACTCCGCACGCAGGGACATGAGGCCCGGCATCTCGTTCTCAGCGAGGCGGATCTGGTGTCGCCCCGCCTCGGCGAGGGTGAGGTCGGCGACGCGGAACGGTGCTGCGGTGCGGGCTTCGGTGGGCATGTGCCCAGTCTTCCACGCCGGGAGGCGCGGGTCGTCAGACGACGTCGGTGCCGTGAGCAGCGCCTCCTGGCACACCCCTGTGGAGGACCGGGTCCGACCGCGTCAGTCGGCGTCGCGGCGGAGCGGCTCGCGCCGCACGACCTGCCAGCCACGCGGCACGCGCAGCCGCGCCGCGTGGCGGGCGCAGAGGTCGTAGCCGTGGGGTTCGACGCGGGTGGAGAGGGGCCCGACGACGACCATGGAGTCCCCGTAGTCGTACGTCAGGGTCGCCGAGGCGCTCGCGCCACAGGCGACCTTGCTGCAGATCCTCACGTCCATACCGGCACCGACCCTACCGGAGCGGGGCGCGAGCGCTTCCCGCGTACGATGTGGGGATGCGTCGCAGGACTCGTCTCGTCACACCGGTCGACCGGGGCCGCGGGCGGTCCCGGCACGGACGGGGTGGACGCTCCAGCGTGACGGGCCCGGACCTCGCGCCGATCATCACCCGCGCCGAGACGTTCGATCGTATCGTCGGCGACACCGCGCACTACCTGCTCGGACTCTGGCCGGCCGAGCTCGAGGGCGTCGTGTTCCAGGTCGCGGACATGCCGACCGACACGACCCTGCCCGACCACATGCCGCGGTGGCGGGTGGACCGCGAGCAGCGCCGTGTCACCCTGTTCCGCATCCCCGTGGAGCGGGTGACGCGCAGCCCCGAGAAGGACGACACCGACAAGCGGATCATCGTCGAGACCGCGGTGTTCCGCGCGGTGGGCGAGCTGATCGACAAGGACCCGTGGGACCTCGCGCCCGACCGCTACCGGCACTGGTGACGGAGGGCCCGGTCGATCAGGGGTAGACCCGGACCGGCGTCGACACCTCGGTCGCGGCCCGCACCGGGAACCCGGCGATGCCGTCGTCGCCCATGTAGGTCACCCCGGCGACGAGCCCCTCGGTGCCTTGCAGCTCGAGCTGCTTCGCCACGGGGACGATCACGGTGCGGACGCCGCCGGCGACGACCGTCACGTCCTGCGTCTCGTCGCCGGAGCGGATCGTGACGTCGGCGTCGGAGCGCGTCGGGTTGACGAGGGTCAGGCGCTGGTTCTCGCCGGGCGCGACCGCCGTGATCGTGGACTCGCCGAGCGGCTCGGCGGAGGCGAACCACCCGACGTCCGTGCGACCGTCGTAGGTGGGCGTCGTCGTGCGGGCGCCGGCGACGAGCGGTTCCGTCGCCGTCACGGTGAAGGCGTAGCGACCGTCCGGGAAGTCGTCGAGGGAGACGTCGGTGACGACGCCCGGCTCGGCGGTCGCGTTGACGGTGGACCCACCGCCGTCGGCCGTCGAGATGCCGAGGGTGACCCGGGCCGCCTTGGTGCCGGGGACGAAAAGGCGCACGATCGGCGCCGCGTCGGCGGTGTCGTCGCCGCGCTGGGCCTCTTGCGCCCCGTCGAGGACGACGCCCGGGATGATCTGGGACGTCGAGGGCGCGGCGCCGCCGGAGATGATGTCGAAGCCGCCCGGGGTGAGGGTGCGGACGATGGACTCCTGCATGTGCGCGACGATCTGACCGCCCGAGGACTCGACGTGCACGACGGTGGAGCCCTGGTCGGAGACGAACCCCGAGAGCGGGACGACCTTCTGGGTGTTCGGCGCGACGACGATGCCGGTGGTGCCCGGGGCGCTGACGGTGCCCGAGCCGTCGTAGATCGACAGGTCGACGGTCGCGTTCACGTCGGTCGGGTTCGACAGCGTGACGAGGCTCGTGCGGCCGGTCTCGGTGGATCCGCCGACCAGCCACGTCGACTGGCTCGGGTCGTCGCACGACGCAGCGCCGACGCCGACGACGTCCCCGCTCGCGACGCTCTGGTAGCTGCTGCCGGCGACCTGCGGGGTCGTGTCCCCCGCGGGTGCGGTCAGCAGGCGCGGCTTGCTCCCGCCGGTCGCGGAGTCGTCGAGGCCGGAGCGCTCGACGCTCGACCCGGTGGTCGCGGTCGCGACGGTCGCGGACCCGACGGTGCTCGCCTTCGTCGCGTCGTTCCCGGCGTCGTCCGAGAGTCGGAGCGCGTTGCCGGCGCACACCCGTTCGGCGTCGGCGGGTACGGGGGTGACCGTCTTGCCCGCGGGACGTCCCGGGTCGGTGCCGGTCCCGAGGGCGTGCGCCGCGGTGACGGCCCCGGCGGCGACCACGACGGCGATCGCGGTCGCGGTGCCGCGGACGACCCAGCGGCGGACGGAGGCGGGGGTGCTGCTCATTCGTCGCGCTCCTCGTCGAAGGTGGTGGCGGGTTCCTCGGCCTCGATGACGTTCGAGGTGGCACGGCGACGGCGGGGCGCGGTGGGCACCGCGAGCAGTGCCGCCGCGCCGAACACCACGCCGAGGACCACGAGGTAGAGCACGTGCGTCGCCTGCGCCCCGGCCGAACCGGTGGACGGACGGTCGACGTCGCCCTCGTAGTGGAACAGCTGGCCGCTCGTCGTCTCACCGATGCTCGTGAACAGCGCGTTCTGGCCGATCGCACCGGCGGCACGGTCGTGGACCGCCTGCGCCCCGGAGCCGGTGGGAGCGTCGTCGAGCAGGACGAAGCTGACACCGAGCTGCCGCAGCGCGGGCTCGGGGTCGTACCCGCTCCGGCTCGCCAGGTTGCCCGCGAGGGTCGCGAGCTGCGCCCCCGACCGGCTGAGCGTGAGGGCCGTCGAGTCGAGCGTGGTCTGGTCGTCGAGCGTCGACCCCTGCCCGCGTTCGAGCGACACCGCGAGCGAGCCGTCGTCCTGCGGGTCGACGACGAGCGTGCCGACGTCGGGGTTCGCCTGCGCCTCGGCGTTCACGTAGGCGCTGAGCACCCGGCCGGAGGTGGGCTGGATCACCGCGTTGCCGAGGTAGAACGCCCCGAACGCCGGTGCCACCGTGACGGCGGCGACGACCGTCGTCACGAGGCCCGCGATCGGCGCCGTCCGTGGCAGCACGTCGATCCCGATGCAGGCGGCGGCGACGATGCCGAACCAGTACACACTCAGTCCGCTGCCCGGCCAGATGATCGTCGTCGTGGACCCGACGCCAGTCACCGTGACGTGGGTGGCGGCGAACGCGGTGGCGAAGCCGGCCAGCGCGATGAGGAGGGCAGCTCCGGCGACGGCCCAGCGGTGACCGAGCATCGCGCCGATCGCGGCGGCGGCGATCGGCAGCGCGAGCACCGCCATGAGCACCGGCAGGACCCAGGCCGCGAGGGCGAGCCCGGACGTTGTGGGCAACCAGCCGCTCCAGTCCGGCACCGGCTGGCCGATGGCGAGCTGGAAGGCCGACGGGGCGCGGGTGGCCGAGGGCACGCCCGGGTCCGCGAACACGGCGAGCACGTTGCCGCGGGCGACCTGCGCCAGCACGAGCGGCAGGAAGAGCACGGCGGCCGGCACCGGGATGAACACGCGACGGTGCGCCCGGCGCCACCCGACGGCGAGCGAGACGAGCCAGCCGAGCAGCAGCACCGGCAGCAGCGACGGCGCCGAGGCCGCGATCACGGCGAACAACAGGGACGCGCCCGAGGCCCAGGCCCAGGAGCGGTGCGCCTCGAGCACGGCGAGGAACAGCCACGGCAGCAGGACGTGCGCGATCACCGCGCCGAGGTGCCCGCTCGTGACGGCGCCGACGAGCGTCGGGGCGATCGTGTACAGCGCTGCGCCGATCACCGGCACCCAGGTCCGGGTCGTGGTCTTCCGGACCGCGAACCAGGCACCGAGCGCGGCGAGCGGGAACGCGACGAGCATGACGAGCACGACCGAGGTCGACGGCGACCAGAACGTGATGGAGCCGAGCACGGCGACGACGGCGGCGAACGGATCGCTCGGGCCGGTGAAGCCCGTCCCGATGGAGTGCCAGCCGTAACCGACGTTCTGCCACAGCCGGGCGACGTCGGTGCTGAGCGGCAGCAGACCGCCGCCGGTCAGTGCCGGCGAGCCGAGCAGCGGGTACAGGGTCACCACGCTGAGGACGGCCGCGGCGAGGACGACCCAGATGCCGCCGTCGCCGAGGAAGGACGCCCGGGCGATCGGTGCGTCCTCGACCCGTGCGAGCTCGACGTCGCGCGAGGTGGTCCGTCGTTCGTGCACCCGGCGCCAGCTCACCCGGAGCGGCTCCACCGCCGCCCACCCGAGTTTCTTGCCCCGCGCCAGGACCCGCCGTGAGCGTCCGGTCCCGCCGCCGAACGCGACCGAGAACGCCGCGGCGAGCTCGGCCCCGACCGCGGCCGGGTGCTTGGCGACGAGGTGCCCGATCGCGCGGCCGATCGCGAACGGCACGAGCGTGAGCCAGTGGATCCAGAGGACCCCGGCGGACGCGTAGGTCATCCGCCGGTGCAGCTGCGCCTGCCGGTGCATCCGGACGCGCCGACCCTCGGAGACCCGCTTGCGACCGAACTCCTCGATCGGCCCGGCGCTCGTCACGCGGGCCTCGGGGACGACGGCCACACGGTGTCCCGCCAGGCGCACGCGCACGCAGAAGTCCAGCGCCGCGTCGACGTTCGGCAGGGCGGGGTCGAACCCGCCGAGTTCGTTCCACACCGAGCGCCGCACGAGCATCCCGCCCGCGGCGACCGCCATCACGTCGGTGTTCCGGTCGTGCTGGCCCTGGTCGAGCTCGTCCTGCACGAGGACGATCGACCGGCCGAAGCGGGTCATGCTCTCACCGAAGGCCCGGAGCCGCGACGGGTCGTCGACGTCGACGAGCTTCGGGCCTGCGACGACCACGCTCGGCGCGATCTCGACCGCGGACAGCAGGTCCGCGAGGGCGGTGGGCGCCGGCGCGTTGTCGTGGCCGAGCAGCCAGAGCCACTCGTCGACGGGCTCGTCCGTGACGGCGGGCGGGGCCTCGCGTTCGCCACGGGCGACCGCCTCGCCGAAGGGGCGACCGGCGGGCAGGCGCAGCAGTTCGGCGGAGCCGCCGAACGAGAGGTCGGTGGTCGAACCGTCGGTCGACCCGAGGTCGACGACGACGAGGTTCTCGGGGTGACGCGTCTGGGCGGCGAGCGCGTCCAGGGTCCGGTCGAGGTGGTCCGCCCCGTTGGCGGCGACGAGGATCGCGGTGACTCTGGGCTGCATGACGGGCGTCACTCTACGGTCTGGAGGCACGGCTCGGCCTGCGGACGGCGGCGCGCCGTGAACCTGTGGGAGCCATCAACGACCGGTGCGCGTCGGACGCGCACCGTGCCTCCGGGGCTATGCCCGCTTTCGCAGCTTGCGGCGCTCGCGCTCGGACAGGCCGCCCCAGATGCCGAAGCGCTCGTCGTTCTCGAGCGCGTACTCGAGGCACTGGGCCCGGACCTCGCACGAGGTGCAGATCTTCTTGGCCTCGCGCGTCGAGCCGCCCTTCTCGGGGAAGAACGCCTCGGGGTCGGTCTGCGCGCAGAGCGAGTCCGCCTGCCAGGCGAGCGGGTTCTCCTCGTCGTCGGTCTCCGGACGCCGGACACCCGGGACGCCGAGCGCCACGGGGTCGACGTGCCAGTCCTCCGGTACTCCGGCGTGGAAGTCGGAACCGTTCACCCTGATCACCCCTGACGTCTCGATAACGGGACCACAACGATCGCTGTCGTTGCCTGTAATTACAGCGGTGTCATTCGCGAGAGTCAAGTCGCGGATCATAGAAGGCACTGACGGTTCCGGCGTGTCATGTCCCCCGTACGGGCGTGTCGCGGGCGGTCTGTCGGGGTTTCGGGGGACAACTCCGCGCCGACGAAGCGCGGGCGATCGCTCCTCAACCGATGCGGCGCCGGGCCTCCCACGCGCTCGTGACCATCTCGTCGAGCGTGTGGCGCATCGCCCAGTCGAGGTCGCGCGCAGCGGCCTCGCCCGTCGCGACGATCCGCGCGGGGTCACCGGCGCGTCGCGGCGCGATCTCGGGCTCGAACGCGATGCCCGTGCCCGTCGCCATGGCGTCCATGATCTGCCGGACGCTCACCCCGTCGCCGCTGCCGAGGTTGTACGCCCGCTCGAGGGTCTCGCCCGCCTCGAGCTTCTGCGCGGCGACCGCGTGCGAGTGTGCGAGGTCGGCGACGTGGATGTAGTCGCGCACGCAGGTGCCGTCCGGCGTGGCGTAGTCGTCGCCGTTGATACGGGGCGTGCGACCGGCGAGCAGGGCGTCGAAGACGAGCGGGAACAGGTTGTGCGGGCTGGCGTCGTATAGGTCCGGCTCCCCCGACCCGACGACGTTGAAGTAGCGCAGCGACGTCGTGGTGAAGCCCCGTGCGACCTCCATGTCGCGCAGCAGCCACTCGCCGATGAGCTTCGACTCGCCGTAGGGCGACTCCGGCGCCTTCGGGGTGTCCTCGACCACGGTCTCGACGTCCGGCGTGCCGTAGACGGCGGCGCTCGACGAGAAGACCACCTTGGTGACACCGTTCTCCGCCATCGCCCGCAGCAGCGTCGTCGTACCGGTGACGTTCTGCTCGTAGGTGTGCAGGGGCCGCTCGACGGAGACGCCCGCGTACTTGAAGCCCGCGACGTGCACCACACCGGTGACGGCGTGCTCGCGGAGCGTCCGGGCCACGAGCTCGCCGTCGAGGATCGTGCCCTCGACGAACGGGACGTCCTCGGGCACGAACCCCCGGAAGCCGCTCGAGAGATCGTCGAACGCGACGGTGTCGATGCCCGCCGCACGCAGCGCTCGGACGACGTGGGACCCGATGTACCCGGCGCCGCCGGTGACCAGCCAACTCATGCTGGCCACGCTAGCGGAACCGGCGCGGCGTCAGACCGCCACGAGCTGCGGGTTCACGCACCCGTGGCGATGAAGACCGTCGACGCCAGTCCGCTGCCGTTGTCGGCCTCGACCGTGACGTCACCCTCGTCCGGGGTGATGTAGCAGGACTCCCCCTGGCGCAGGAGCGTCGCGGACGTCGCGCCGACGAGCGTCACCGCGCCCGCCGTGCAGATCGCGATCGAGGGGCCGTGCAGCGGGGCCACGCCGCCGGACGCCAGACCGACCGGGCGTCCGTCCCCCGTGACGCGCAGCAACGCGAACCCGACGCCGTCGGGGGCGAAGCGCTCGACGCCGGGGGCGACGGACTCGGGCGCCAGCACGGGCGCCGGGTAGGCGGTGAAGTCGAGGACGCGCAGCAGCTCCGGGACGTCGACGTGCTTCGGCGTGAGGCCGCCGCGCAGCACGTTGTCGGACGGGGCCATCAACTCGATGCCGAGCCCGTCGAGGTAGGCGTGGATGTTCCCGGCCGGCAGGTACATCGCCTCGCCGGCGGCGAGCGTCACGCGGTGCATGAGCAGGGAGACCACGATGCCGGGATCGCCCGGGTAGCTCGCGGCGAGGTCCCGCACTGTCGCGGTGTTCGGCGTGAGGGCGTCGTCGGCGAGCGCTGCGGCGAGGTCGCTCACGGCCTGCACGACCGCCTGCGCCGAGGAGTCACCGGTCTCGAGCCAGCGCACGGTGTCCTCGAGCCCGTGCTGCAGGTGCGCGGCCAGGGGGCCGAGCCGGCCGGACCCGGCATCGAGCGCCTCGACGTCGGCGAGCGTGTCCGCGACCGGGCGGAAGCCGCTCAGCGCCTCGAAGCGTTCGCTGAGCGCCACGACGAGCTCGGGCTTCGGGAACGGGTCCTTGTAGTTGCGGGCCGGGTCGTCGATCGGGACGCCCGCTGCCTCCTCGCGCTCGTAGCCCTCGCGCGCCTGCTCCGGGGTCGGGTGCGCCTGCAGCGAGAGCGGCGCGGCGGCCGCGAGGACCTTGAGCAGGAACGGGAGTCCCGTCCGGTCGGGGCCGAGGGCGTCCTGCGGTTCCGCGGTGATCCAGTCGAGGAGCGTGTCCGCGCCGCCGACCATCGCCGGGTTCACGACGACGCTCGGGCTGCCCGGGTGCGCGCCGAGCCAGAGCTCCGCCTGCGGCGCGCCGGTGACGGTCCGTCCGAGGAGCTCGGGGATCGCCGTGACGGATCCCCACGCGTAGTCGCGGGGCGTGTTCGTGATGCCGAGGAACATGCGCACGAGCCTATCGGCGGTCGACGTGCGCTCCCCGGGTACCCTGGCGTCGTGACGAACACCTGGCCGTTGGCGCGCGGATCCGTGCCCGAGCGGGAGGCGTTCGCGTTCGGCGCGACGATCCTGTTCGTGCTCTTCGCCGGCGACGCCGTGCCGAACACGCTCACCTGGGTCGGTGCCGGCCTGCTCTGGGCTGCCGCCGCCGTCTGGGCCACGACGATCATCGTCCGCGCGCGCCCGCCGCTCACACGGACACCGCGAGCGCTCTGGCTCTTCCTGGCCTGGTGCCTGGTGTCACTCGTGTGGTCACACTGGCGTTTCGCGACGATCTCGAGCCTCGCCGTCCAGGTCATCTGCGCGGGCGCCGCGTTCGCGATCGCCTCGACCCTCACCTGGCGTCGCATCACCGACGCGCTGAGCCTCGCGCTGCGCTGGGTCCTGATGGGGTCACTGCTCTTCGAGGCCTTCGTCGCGGTCGTCCTCCGGCACCCGATCGCACCGGCGTGGACCGACTACGGCGACCGGAAGATCCCGGATGCGTTCTACTTCTCGCGAGCCGAGCTCTTCACCGGCGGGCGCATCCAGGGACTGCCCGGCAACGCGAACCTCCTCGCGATGGTCGCGCTCCTCGCGGTGATCGCCGTCGCCGTCCAGTACGCCGAGGGGCGGATCCGCCGCAACCGGGCGATCGGCTGGACCGTGGTGGCCTTCGTCGTCCTGGCGCTCACCCGGTCCTCGACCGTCCTGGCCGCAGGACTCGTCGTCCTCGTCGCACTCGCCGTCGCGCTCTGGATCCGCCGCGTCCCGACCGACCGTCGGACACCGCGCTACCTGGCCATCGCCGCCGGGGCCGTGGTCGTCGGCGTGCTCGGGTTCCTCGCCCGCGGGCAGGTGTCCGAGCTGCTCGGCAAGGGGTCGGACGCGACCGGCCGCGGCGTGATCTGGGAACGCGTGATCGGGCTCATCCAGGAGCACGCGGTCGTCGGGTGGGGCTGGATCGGGTACTGGTGGCCGGGCATCCCGACCCTCGCGGACCTGGTCCACCGCAAGGGCGTGACCTACCTGCAGGCGCACGACGCGTACCTCGACGTCTGGATGCAGACGGGAATCATCGGGCTCGCGATCTTCGTGGTGTACGTCGTCACGACCCTCAGCCGCTCCTGGGCGTCGGCGACCCGGATCGGGTACGACGCGTCGCTCGCCCCCCGTCCGTTCGACCCGGTCTCGCTCCTGCCGCTGCTCGTGGTCGTGGCACTCCTCGTGCAGTCGATCGCCGAGTCGAGACTGCTCTACCAGGGCAACTGGGTGCTGTTCGCACTCATCGCGATCAAGACCCGGATCGTGCTCGTCGGCGAGGAACCCGTGTCCGCGGGCGACGGTCCCCGGACTCCCCCGGCCCGTCGCGAGTTCCGGACGCCCGCGCGCCGCTGACGCCGGTCACGGCCACGGCCACCGACCTCGTCGTCACCGCTCGACCAGGCGCTCGCAGGGCACCGCGGCCCGCCACGGCGCGGTCCGGAGCACGACGGTGGGCAGCGCCGGGTCGGCACGGCAGGCCTCGGCGGCCGCCGGGACCTGGGCGGACC
>NZ_JAUZED010000116.1 GCF_030705415.1 Curtobacterium sp. A7_M15
GGTGCCGGCTGGCACCGCGCCTCCCGTCCGTCTCTGGGGACGTTCCGGGCGCTCGACCGCCTCCGGGAGCGGCGTCAGCCGAGGCGGATGCCGAGGAGGGCGTCGATCAGGTCGACGAGTTCCGGCGTGACGGCCGTGCCGCCCGCGATCGCGGTGTCGACCGCGGCGACGGCGCCCGGCGTGTCGAGGTCGTCCGCGACGCGGGCCCGGATCCGGGCGATGACCTCGGCCGCGTCGTCGGCGTGTCCGGCGTCGCTCCCGGCGGCCCACGCGTCCCAGGTGGCCAGCCGCGTCGTGGCGCTGGTGAGCTCGGTGTCGAACCACTCCCAGTCGTCCGAGTACTTGTGCGACAGCAGCGCGAGGCGGATCGCACGCGGGTCGGCACCGTCGTCGAGCAATCCACGGACCGTGACGAGGTTGCCGAGCGACTTCGAGATCTTCTCGCCCTGGTAGGCGATCATCCCGGTGTGCACGTACGCCTGCGCCAGCGGCTGGTGGGCGAGCGCAGCGGCGTGCCCGGCGCTCATCTCGTGGTGCGGGAAGACGAGGTCGCTGCCGCCGCCCTGGACGCTGATCGGCAGGCCGAGGCGGTCGCCGGCGATGACGCTGCACTCGATGTGCCACCCGGGGCGACCGGGGCCGACGGCGGAGTCCCAGCTCGGCTCACCCGCCCGCGCGGCACGCCAGAGCAGCGGGTCGAGCGGGTCGCGCTTGCCGGCCCGGTCGGGGTCGCCGCCGCGCTCGGCCGACAGGGCGAGCATGGTCTCGCGGTCGAGGCCGCTCTCGTCACCGAGCGCCCAGCCCTCGGTCGGACGGTTCACGTCGAAGTAGACGTCGTCACCCTCGGAGTCCGGCGTCGGCACCGAGTAGGCGTAGCCGGTCTCCTGCAGGAAGGCCACGGCCTCGGCGATGTGCTCGACCTCGTCCGTCACCGCCACGAACTCGTCGGGCGGGAGGACCCGCAGCGACTCCATGTCGCGCCGGAACAGGTCGATCTGCGAGGCCGCGAGCTCCCGCCAGTCGACGCCGTCCCGTGCGGCCCGTTCGAGGAGCGGGTCGTCGACGTCCGTGGTGTTCTGCGCGTACTCGACCTCGAACCCGGCGTCGCGCCAGACGCGACCGAGGGTGTCGAACGCGAGGTACGTCGCCGCATGTCCGAGATGGGTGGCGTCGTACGGGGTGATGCCGCACACGTAGAGCGCGGCACGCTCGTCGCCGCCGGTCGGGTCGACGGGCTTGCCGGTCGCCGTGTCGTGCACGACCGGACGGGGTGCGGCGCCCGGGACCTCGGGGACGGACGGGACCTGCCAGGCCCTCACGGCTGGACCACTCCGAGCGACAACAACACGAGGAGAACGATACCGAGTGCGATCCGGTAGACGACGAAGGGCATGAAGCTGCGCTTGCTGATGTAGTTCATGAACGCGGCGATCACGACGAAGCCGACGACGAACGCGACGACCGTGGCGATCAGCGTGTCGACCACCCCGAACGGCGCACCCGTGTCGCCGAGGCTCGTCGCCGCCTCGTACAGACCGGACAGGAACACGGCCGGGACGGCGAGCAGGAACGCGAAGCGGGCGGCTGCGGGGCGGGTGTAGCCGAGCGCGAGCCCCATCGACACCGTCGCCCCCGACCGCGAGACGCCGGGCACGAGGGCGAGCATCTGCGCCAGGCCGATCAGGATCCCGCCGCCGAACGTCATGTGCTCGATGCGCCGGACCTTCTTGCCGACGACGTCGAGCACCCCGAGCACGATGCCGAACACGATGAGGACGATCGCGACGATCCACAGCGACCGGAACGTGGTCTCGATCGAGTCCTTGAGCAACAGGCCGGCGACACCGATCGGGATCGTCCCGAGGATGACGAGCCACCCGAGCCGGGCGTCCGGGTCGTTGCGGGGCACGGTCTTCCCCGACAGCGACCGGAACCACCGCCCGATGATCCGCGTGATGTCGCGCCAGAAGTAGATCAGGACGGCGGTCTCGGTGCCGAGCTGCGTCACCGCGGTGAACGCCGCACCCGGGTCCTGGGCGTCCGGCAGGAAGAGCCCGACGATGCGGAGGTGGGCGCTGGAGGACACCGGGAGGAACTCGGTGAGCCCCTGGACGAAGCCGAGGAAGATCGCCTCGAGGATGTGCACGGCTCGGGCCTTTCGGGGAGAGTCGGTTCAGGACACCGCCGGACCGGCGACCATGCACAATATCAGTAGGTGGCGAGGAGGTCTCCGAGGACCCGCCGACCGAACGCGAGCGAGTCGAGCGGCACCCGTTCGTCCACACCGTGGAACATCGCCGGGAAGTCCACCCCCGCCGGCAGCTGCAGCGGCACGAAGCCGTAGCCGGCGATGCCCAGCGTCGAGAGCGCCTTGTTGTCCGTCCCGCCCGAGAGCAGGTAGGGCAGCACCGGAGCACCCGGGTCGTGACGCTCGAGCACGTCCCGGACGGCATCGACCAGTGGGCCGCCGAAGTCCTGCTCGAGCCCGATGTCGCGGAACGACATCACCACCTCGACGTCGTCGCCGGCGAGTTCCCGCACGCGCGCCAGCACGGTCTCCTCGTCGCCGGGGAGACACCGGATGTCCACCAGGGCCTCGGCGCGGTCGGGGATGACGTTGTGCTTGTACCCGGCGCTGAGCACCGTCGGGTTCGTGGTCGTGTGCAGGGCCGCGTGGATGAAGCGGGACGCGGACCCCGTCGCGAGCGCCACCTCGTCCGGACCGGTCACCGTCGGGTCCACCCCGAGGAAGCGGGCGACCTCGGCCACCATCGCGTCGGTCGTCGCCGACAGCCGCACCGGCCACTCCTCGCTGCCGATCCGGGCGACCGCCGCCGCGAGCTTCGTCACGGCGTTGTCGTGGATCACGTGCGAGCCGTGCGCCGCGGTGCCCGTCGCGACGAGCTTGATCCACATCAGGGCCTTCTCGCCCGTCTGCAGCAGGTACGCACGACGGTCACCGAGGGTGATCGAGTAGCCGCCCACCTCACTGATCGCGGCAGTGGCGCCCCGGAACACCTCGGGGTGGTTCGTGACGACGTGGTGCGAGCCGAGGACTCCCCCGGCTTCCTCGTCGGCGAAGTAGGCGATCACGAGGTCGCGCTCCGGCGCTCCCTGTCGTTCGATGACGTCCGACAGCGACGTCAGCATCATCGCGTCCATGTTCTTCATGTCGACCGCGCCGCGACCCCAGAGCATGCCGTCCCGGACCTCGCCGCCGAAGGGGTCCACCGACCAGTTCGCCGGGTCGGCCGGCACCACGTCGAGGTGCCCGTGCACCACCAGGGCGGGCTTGTCGCGGTCGCGGCCGGGCACCCGGGCGACGACGCTCACCCGGTCGGGCTCCGACTCGAACAGCTGCGGTTCGAGCCCGAGCGCCCGGAGCTTCGCCTCGACGTAGTGCGCCGCCTCGGTCTCACCCCGGGACTTCCCCTCGCCCCAGTTGGTGGTGTCGATGCGGATGAGGTCGCGGGCGATCGCCGCAGTGGCCTCGAGGTCGGTCGGCGTGGCCTCCGGGTTCGTCATGCGCCAACGCTACCGGTGTGCACCCGGCGCCCCCGGCGCGCGGCGTCACATGGTCGACGCCGTGCGGGACGCGCCCGGGATGCGCTGCCGTGTTCATCGGGCGTTCAGACCCGTGCTAGTGTCTTCTCTCGGCAGGAACGCCGGGGAAACAGCCCGGAGCGCCGGTCGACAACTGCAGGAACACCTGTCCGGGTGGCGGAATTGGTAGACGCGCTAGCTTGAGGTGCTAGTGCCCGTATTAGGGCGTGGGGGTTCAAGTCCCCCCTCGGACACAAGAGATGAAATGCCCCCAGGCCGTTCGGCCCGGGGGCATTTTCGTTGTGGGCGCGCGGTGGATGATGCTGCGTGCGTCATGTGTCGCGTGCGGGGGTTGAGCGCGTGCGACAAGACCGCTGTCGTACGACACCGACCACGTCGCCCCCGTCCGGACGCAACAGTTGCA
Organism: Curtobacterium sp. A7_M15; assembly: GCF_030705415.1. GTDB lineage: Bacteria > Actinomycetota > Actinomycetes > Actinomycetales > Microbacteriaceae > Curtobacterium. The sequence goes on from NZ_JAUZED010000116.1 coordinate 3,968, forward strand.
CGCGCGCGGCCGCGACACGAGTGCAGCGCGACATCGCGGCAGCGCGTGACGAAACCGGCAGGGCCGACTCTCACCTCCGGCACCGCAACCCGATGACCCGAGTCGGCCACGTCCCCGCCCGGTGCCGCGGGCCTGGCTGCCGTAGGAACCCGAGAACCCGAATGCACCACCACCCTGCCCGACCTCGCGATCGCCGTCGGTCCGCCCTCTTCGCCACCGGCATCGCCGCCGTGGCCGCCATCGCCGTCGGCATCGGCGCCGCGGTCCCCGCCTCCGCCGCCGACGGCTACACCACCAACGCGACGATCGCCGACCTCCGCTTCACGTCCGAGACCGTCACGTCCGGGAGCAGCGCCGAACTCGCCGGCACCTGGTCACTGCCGGACTCCCCCGCCACCCCGGCCGGCTTCGTGGTGGACCTGCCGCCCGAGCTCCAGGGCCGCTCCGACGGGTTCCCCCTGCTCGCACCGGACGGCTCGGCGATGGGACGGTGCACCGTGACCGCCACGCAGCTCGACTGCGCCGTCGACAGCGCCTACGTCACCGCGCACCCGAACGACCTGCACGGATCGTTCTCGTTCTGGGTCACGGTCCGGACCACCACCGATTCCGCCACCTCGACGACGTACCAGGTCGGTGGGACCGCCGTGACCACGACCGTCGAGCCCGCACAGCCCGGCACCGGCCCCGGAACCTGCACGGTGGGCTGCGCCTTCACCGGCCGGACCAGTGGCAAGTGGGGAAGCTACGACGCCGCGGCCGGCGTGGTCGAGTGGACCGTGGCGATCGGCTCCGGCCCCGACGGCATGCGCGGGGGCGAGCGGATCACGGTGACCGACTCCCCGGGACCCGACCAGGAGCTCCTCACCAGCTACCGCGGCTCCTCCTTCGCGACCCTCTGGCAGACGAACCGGGTCACCACGGGCGCCGATGGGCGGTCGGGACTGACCGGATGGGCGCCGGCACCGCGAGATGACTCCGTCAGCACTGCGGGGAGCGTCTCGTTCACCGCGCGGCAGGGGTACTTCTACGACGTCCACTTCGCCTCCCGCGTCACCGACGGCGGCCTCGCAGGGCGCTACACGAACACCGCGACGATCAGGATCGACGGCGACGACGCATCGGTCGGCGGCACGGTCGTGCACCAGGGCGGTGGCGCCTCGGGGTCCGGCACCGCGCCGACCAGCACCCCGACCCCGACAGCTCCGGTGACGTCCACGCCCACCCCGCGACCGACGTCTCCGTCCACGCCCGTCGCGACCCCGACCCCTGGCCCCACCGTGACTCCGGCGGGGTCGACCGGCGACGGCGACGGCACGAGCGGGCCTGCCGCTCCGTCGCCGGTCCCCACCACGCGCGGCGCTGCGATCGACACCGGTGGGACCGTGTCCGACCGCTCGGCGCCCTGGTGGTCCGTCGCGCTCGTCAGCAGCGGTGGACTCACGCTCTTGCTGGTCCTCGGCGCGTGGGCCGCACGGACGCGTCCTCGACCGCGACCCTGACCAGCCGCCGCGGCACCCGGTGCCGCGGCCTCGAACGCTCCGCCCGACGACCCTGGTCGGCCGGAGTCCAGCCGGGTCCGTCGCCCGAACGACGCCCCGGCACGCAGGCCGGTGGGCAGCACCCGAAGCGTCCACCGGCCTGCACACCCCAGCGAGGACGCACCCCCCGCGATCAACCATGCCCGACCACTCGAGGAGACACCGTGCAAGTCCGACCCGCGGGGCGACCTTCCACCCTCCTGCTCGTCATCGCCGCCGTGACCGCCGTCACGATGCTCGCCCTCGGGATCAGCGGCGTGGTCACAGCGACGAGTTCGGTACCGCCCGGCACCGTCCGCGACATGCACGGCGACCCCGTGCGACTCGAGGCACCCGTCGTCACTGCCCCGCAAGCACGCGCGACACCGGACGGATCAGGGCGCCTCGTCGTGCCGTCCGTCCGCCTCGACGTCCCGCTCGGTGCGCTCGACGCCGTCAACGGCAGGATCACGCCGCCCGGCTTCCGATCCGCGTACCTCGTCCGCGACGTCGGGGTCGTTCCGGAGCGCGCCGCGTCCGGCACCGTGGTGGTGGTGATGCACTCGTTGCGCGGGGGCGGCACCGCGCCGGGGAACTTCCTCACGGACGTCGATCGGGGTCGGAGTCGAGTCGCGATCGGTGCGGTCGCGCGGGTCGCCGGCGTGGCGTACACGGTGACCGGCTCGACGCTGGTCGACAAGGACCGGATCGCCGACGACGCCGGAGTGTGGGGCGACGTCCCGGACCGTCTGCTCCTGATCACCTGCCTCGAACGCCCGGACGGCTCACCGTCGACGCAGAACCTCGTGATCACCGCGACCAGAGCCTGAGCCACGTCCACGTCCGACGGATCTGCCGGACCTGCGTGATGAAACCTCCGACTCGGACTCCCCACACTCGGACCGGTGTGTTCAGATGGACCATACCGCCCGGACGGTGAACCGAAGACGAGGAGCGAACGACGTGCGCGGTAGCTCTGAGCCCGGCAGTGACGCTGCACTGATCCGGTCGACGCGCGACGGCGACCGGACGGCGATCGCTGCGCTCTGGAGTCGGCACCACCGCGCCGCCGTCCGACACGCGGCGGGACTCGTGGGCTCGTCGGAGGCCGAGGACGTCGCCTCCGAGGCCTTCACGAACGTCGTCGGCGCGATCGAACGCGGCGCCGGTCCCGACGAGTTGTTCCGGCCGTACCTCTACACGGTCATCCGCAACGTCGCAGCCACCGAGTTCCGCCGACGCGCGCGCCACACGGACGCCGAAGTCGACTTCGACGCCTTCGAGGACCCCGGACCCGACGCGTCCACGGAGATGGCGCGCGCTGCCGACCGGACGGCCCTCGGTCGCGCGTTCAGCACGCTCCCCGAACGGTGGCAGACCGTCCTCTGGTACACCGAGGTCGAAGGACTGCGGCCACGCCACGTCGCCCCGTTGGTCGACCTCCAACCCGGCGCCGTGTCGTCGCTGGCGTTCCGAGCCCGGCAGGCGCTCCGCGCAGCGTGGATCCAAGAGCACCTCGCGACCGAGGGTCTGCCCGACGAGTGCCGTCGCCAGCTGGCAGCCTTCGGCGCCTACGAAGCGGGCACGCTCAGCGCTCGCGATCGTCGCCGTCTCGAGGCGCACATCCGGGACTGCGTGCACTGTCCTCCCGTGCTCGACGACACTCGCCGACTCGCCGGGCGGATCGCGGCGGCGCTCCTCCCCCCGGTCGTCGGCACGGGCATCGGCAGCGCGGTGCTGCACGCGGATGCACCGGCGTCGGCGGTCGAGGGTGCGGCAGCGGTCACTCCTCCACGCCCGCTCCTGTCCGGAGGCACCGGACTGCTCGGCGCGGTCGCGGCACTCGTCGTGGCCTCGACCGTCGTCGCGGTCGCCGGGCCGTGGTCGGACGACCGACCCACCGCCACCGGGTCGGAGACACACGCGACGGGGACCCCGACTGCCCCGGTCGAAGGCACCGAACCGCCGGACCCCGCCGAACCGCTGCACCGCACCGAACCGCGGGACCGCGCCGTACCGCCCCGCGTCGCTGAGCCGAGCCCCCTCCCCTCACCGGGCCGGAACGCCCGCGGGAGCAGCCCGGTGATCCCGACCGCGCCGGTCTCCGTCCTCGACACCGTCCTCGGCATCGCCGCGGACGGCCCGTCCGCGACTGCCGACCCTGACCCGGGCACGACGCCCACATCCCCGAGGCCGGGCACGACACCGGACACGACCGGCGGTTCCCCGACCACGAACGGCGGCGACCAGCTCCCGCGGTCCGAGCCGCCGGTCCCGACGCAGGACACCGTGCTCGTCGCGAGCCGGGCCGTCCCGCTCACCGGCACCGCGACCGCCGGGAGCCGCGTCGAAGCGCGCTCCGGTACGGCGACAGCCGTTGCCACCGCGGGGCCCGATGGCACGTGGAACACCACGCTCCGGTTCCCTGCGGACGGTGTCGTGCGCGTGAGCATCACCGCGACGGCACCTGAGCACACGGTCTCTCTCCCGGTCGTTGTCACGGTGACGGTGGACACGACGGCACCGGCGCCCCCGACCATCGCGACGACCTGGACGCCCACCGACCCCACGCCGCCGACGTTCTCCGGGACCGCCGAGGCAGGCAGCACGGTCACCGTCACCGTCGCGGACGGTACGGGCAGCGCCTCCACCACCACCGACTCCGACGGTCGGTGGCGCATCGTGGTGGCCGGCCTGCTCCCGACCGCGACCGCGGTCCGGGTCACCGCGACTGACGCCGCCGGGAACACCTCCGCCGCGACGGACAGCAGCCCGTTCGCGTTCGTCCCGTCCATCACCGACCCCCTCGACGGGAGCACGGCGACGAGCGCACCGCTGCCGATCAAGATCACCGGCTGGCCGGACGCCGATGTCGAGGTCGCCGTCGACGACGTGGTCGTCGGCACGGTCTCGACCGGAGCGGCCGGCCGGTTCAGCGGCCACATCCGACGCGGAGAGGGCGGGCTCGCACCGGGTCAGCACAGCATCACGGTGCGCTACCGCGACGGTGCGAGCGTCTCCTCGAACGCCACCACGGTGGCGATCACCGTGGTCGGCTGACTGCTGCTCCCGCTGCGGGACGGTCCAGGAGGCGCGGCTCGGCCGACGCACGTCGGTCGCCTCCGGATCGGGGTCGCCACTCGCTCGTGCGTGCTTCCTCCCCGCGGGCGCGCATCCAGACGGGAGCGCCGGGGACTCTGCCGAGCGGCAGGCCTCGGCGAGTCAGGCCGTCGTCGTACCGCGTGCACAACTCTTGCGCACGCGCAGCAACGACACGACCGATGTCGTACGACATCGACCACGTCGCTCCCGCGCGGACGCAACAGTTGCACGCGCACGGTGGCGACAACATCGATGTCGCACGACGTCGACGATGTCGCATCACCGCGGCACGCGCGCGCCCACCCGCGGCACGCGCCCGCCCCACCCGCGGCACGCGCCCGCCCCACTCGCCCGCGCGCGCCACGCCTCAGCGAGCCCGAGGCCGCACGTCAGCGACGCCGCACCCGACGCACCACGAGCACCACCCCGCCGAACACCGCCAGCCACCCCCAGTTCGCCACGATCGGGTCGAGGACCTGGTGCCGCCAGTCCCGCCGGGACGAACGGAGCCGCGACGACACCGGGTGCTTCCCCCGCTCGGCGCGCACGCCCGTCTCGCGGATCACCCGGTCGGGCCGACCACGGAGCGCATCGGTCACCCGGTGCGCCGCGACGTCGATCCGGTCGCCGAGCACCAGCAGCAGCCAGTGCGCGAGCCGCCCCTCGCTGAACCGCCGGTAGGCGTACCGCCGGACGACCCCGGCGACGCCCCGCAGGGGTTGGGCCGTCCCGAACACCGGCGTCACGTGCGCGTGCTCGACCGACCGCTCCCGGCCGCGGGCGCCGGGCTGCTGCTCCGGCACCACCCAGTGGGCACCGGTCGCGGAGCCGGCCTCGCGCGACAGCTTCGGCACCGACGGACGGTCGGCGAGGTCGAGATCGCTCCCCCACCCCGGGATCCGGGCACGGAGTTCGTCCGCGGACGGGACGCGTCGCGGCGGATCGGCGATGTAGGGCGTGTGGTCGGTCATGCTGTCCTCCTTCACGGGACGATGACGGGCTTGATCATGCCGTCGAGCTTCGACGAGAACAGGTGGTAGCCCTCGGCGATGTGCTCGAGCGGGATGCGGTGGGTGATGATGTCGCTCGGCTTCAGGTGGCCGGCTGCGATGTGCTCGAGGAGCCGGGGCCACTGTCGCTTCACGGGCGCCTGGTTCGTGTGGATCGTGATGCCCTTGTTCATCGCGTCGCCGAACTTGACGGCGCTCGGGATCGGACCGTAGGCGCCCACGGCGGAGATCGTCCCGCCCTTCCGGACACCGTCGATGGCCCAGTTGAGTGCCGTCGGCGATCCGCCCTGGAGCTTCAGCTTCGAGGCCGTGACCTGCTGCGTGAAGTTGCCGTCCGCCTCGGCCCCGACTGCGTCGATCACGCCGTCGGCCCCGAGGAAGTCGGTCTGCCGCTTCATCTCCAACACGACGTCACCGACCTCGGCGAAGTTGATGGTCTCGGCGTGGGCGAAGGTGCGGGCCTTCTCGAGGCGGTACTCGAGCTGGTCGACGACGATCACGCGGCCGGCGCCCATGAGCCAGGCGGACTTCGCCGAGAACAGGCCGACTGGTCCGGCGCCGAGCACGACGACGGTGTCCCCCTCGCGGATCGAGGCGAGTTGCGCGCCGAAGTAGCCGGTGCTCAGCGCGTCCGTCATGAGCAGAGCGTCCTCGGGGTCGAGCCCGTCCGGCAGGACCGAGGGACCGACGTCGGCGAACGGCACCCGGACCCGCTCGGCCTGTCCGCCGTCGTACCCGCCCGTGGTGTGGGAGTACCCGTAGATGCCCCCGACGGCGGTGGCGTTCGGGTTCACGTTGTGGCAGTTCGAGAACAGGCCGCGCGCGCAGAACCAGCACGATCCGCAGAAGATGTTGAACGGCACCATCACCCGGTCGCCGACGGACAGCCGCTCGACCGACGAGCCGACCTCCTCGACGACACCGATGAACTCGTGCCCGAACGTGTGGCCGACCCGCGTGTCCGGCATCATCCCGTGGTACAGGTGCAGGTCGGAGCCGCAGATCGCGGCCCGCTCGACCCGTACGACGGCGTCGTTCGGGTGCTCGATCGTCGGGTCCGGCTTCTCCTCCACGCGGACCCGGTACGGTCCGCGGTACGTCATCGCGCGCATGGACGCTCCTCTCGTTGGCGTCCACGCTGGCGGCCCGGCCGTGTGCGCACGCCCAGGACCGCAGACTTTGGACAACCACGCGGCTTCCCGGGACATCGGCACCACAGGTGCGCCTCCCGGGCCCCGCGCCTGCGTCGGCAGCGCGCTCGCGCCTCGCTCTTCGCACGTGCGCCCCGTTACGGGCATCGCGCCCCGACTCTTCGGGGCGCGATGCCCGTGACCGGGCGCGGGACCCCCGCAGGCGGGGGTGTGGAACAACGGGCCGCCGGGA
>NZ_JAUZED010000117.1 GCF_030705415.1 Curtobacterium sp. A7_M15
GGGAGTGAGCAGAAATGGTTGCCTCCCGGACTCGGAGGCGACCATTTCTGCTCACCAACGTGTCGACAGGCTCGCCATTGGAACGCCGACGGTGCCGCGCACCACTCATCGAAAGGTACGAACGTGACCACGCGTCAGCGGCGACTTCGGGTAGGGGTGGGACTACTCGCCGTCGCTACCGCCCTGGGTGGCTGCACCGATACTCACGGTGACCCGTCCCCTTCGAAGACGAGCACGCCGGCATCGACGCCGTCGGCGGCCGCGTCTGCTTCTCCGGCGCCGGTGGTCCACTTGGAGCCGGCCGACGGCGGAGTGACGGTGATCGACACCGTGGACGACCAGCAGGGATCGTCGTTCCTCGGAGTGTTCACTGCGGAGGAGCGCTTCGCGTTCGTCTACGTCACCTGCTCGGGCCCGGGCAACATCGATCTCGTCGTCAAACCCCTGGGGACGTACCAGCTCGACTGTGACCAGACGGGAGCGGGGTCGCCGAACCAGTTCGAGGTGGGCATCGGTGCGTCCTACGCCGTGACCATCAACGGCCGAGACGGCCAGACATGGGCAGCGACCATCGCAGAGAGTGACACGGGGAACTGATCTCGAGACCCGATCGCGCCCGAAGCTGAGCGGCGACCGAGGTGAGGACGGACTCCTCGCCTACCCTGAGTTCGTGACCGACACTCGACGACTCGTCCTGCTCGCCGGAATCTTCGCAGCAGTCGCAGGGGTCGTGAGCGGTACCGGCGCAATCCTCCTCGTCGTCTACGCCGCGACGGACAGTACCTTCCCCTTCGGCGCCGCGCTCCTCGTGTTCGGCGGCGCGCCGTTCCTCTTGGTCGGCGTCACCCTCGCCGTAACAGCCGCGGTCGAGCGCCGAGGTGCCGCAGAATCGAGCCTGACGGGGGTTCGACGCCCTCATCGACACTGAATGCCTCCTCTGGCTCTCGGGCCGACCGGCTGTCGAGATCTCGCCGCGTCCGCGCCCGTGCCCGTGCCCGTGCCCGTGCCCGTGCCCGTGCCCGTGCCAGTGCCCGTGGGCGCAAGATGGGGGATGTGCGTTTCGACACCGTTCTGGCCGAAACCGACGCCCCGACCCTCCGGGCGGAGGTCGCCGCGCTCCGGCGCCCTGCTCGACGACTCGCTCGCGGGGTCACTCTGCTACGGGGTGGCTCGGTGCAACCGCAGCAGTTCCAGCTCGTCATCGACGAGCGCGACGAGAGCTGGACGTTCGATCGGCAGGGCGACCGTCACCGCGACCAGTACGCGGCAGGTGTCCTCCACTCGGTCGACGGGCCAGTGGAAATCAGCTTCGGCCGCAGCGGCACGGGAGCTCCTCCGGTTCGACTGCTCACCCCGGAGCTGCTGCCCGTGTGGGGCTCGCCCGCGAGCTTCGCGCCGGTCCTGGTGCAACGGATCCACGGGCACTGGCTGCTCCTGACCTGCGAACACGAGCGCGACCCGGCGGCCCGCGTGACGGTGGTCATCGACGAGCGGAACGGCGTCGCGCACCGCTGGTACGGCACGACCGAAGTCACAGTGCTCACGGAGGTCCGAGCGATGGATGACGATGAGCCGACACCGCCGCGCCCCCGCTTCTCCCGCCTGTCGGAGTGGCCAGCGCTCGACTACTGAGGCCCGCGCACCGTATCGCTCACCGGTGGCTCGTGGTCGCCCTTGCGAGATGGCGAAGTTGAAGGCCCTACGTGCGGGTGAGGGTCTTGAGGAGAACGACGGCGAGCGCGGTCAGCAGGAGTGTGCAGCCGAGGCCCGTGATCGGGTACAAGACTCCGCTGGCCCGGTAGCGGCGGTGAATACCGAGCCCACCCCCAGTGATGACTGCAGCGAAGCCACCGAAGAGGGTGAGGCCCATGCTGCTGTACCAGCCCGCATCACCGCAGGTTTCGGTGCGGGCGGCGCAGGTGTTGTACGAGATGAGGCTCTCGTTGAGGATGAACCCGACGCAGACGATCGCCGTGAGCAGTCCGACGACGATGACCACCCAGATGAGGGCGAGGTTCCACAGCGCGCCGCGGTCACTCAGTGGTGCGCGTCGAGTGCGGGACGCCATCATGACTCCTCAGCTCGTTCGTTCGCCGAATGTCAACAGGATGTCATGCGACGGTCAGATCCGAGTGCAGGGTCGACCAACGGCGGCCGGTTCTCGGCCTGGTAGGACCTTTTCGTGACTTCGTTCGATCGCGCGGCTCGATCGGGGATCGGCTAGCGAACGCCCACCACGTCCATGCCCGGTCCGCCGTCGGGCCGCCGCTCGAAGCCGTGACGCTCGTAGAACGCAGCCCGACCATTCGCTGCAAAGAGCTGCAGGTCGTTCACGCCCCGGCGACGCGCCTCATCTACCAGGCGCGCGAGCACTTCGGCGCCGATGCCTGCCCCGCGAGCTTGTTCGGTCACGATCATCTCCGTGACGAAGGCGTGAAGCGCCCCGTCGCTGATGAGCCGGCCCATCCCGATCAGGCGGCCAGCGTCATCCCGAACGGTGCAGACGACCCAACTCCCGGACAAGGCCCGCTCGAAGTGGTCGAGGGTCCAGTCAGCCCAACCGGTCTCGTCATAGAGCGCCTTGAACTCCATCGCGGTCGGAGCGGAGAAGGAATAGTCCATCCCAAGACGCTACTGCGGCATCGTCCCGACAGCCGGTCGTCCACCGGTAAACGGCCGGCTGCGACAGCCATGACGACCTGCCCGCCTCCTTCCTGACCCGAGGTTTCCCACGCGACTGTCCCGCGAGAATGCCCGGTGAAGGGGCGCGGCACTTCCCGTCAGGGCGCGGCAGCGCGGGCTTCAGATCGCTGCACGCCTCCCGCTCGATCATGTTCCCGCCGAGTGCTGTGTCCAACCCAGCGGACAGGCAAGCGGGCACGGCGCGCTGCTCCGGACTCGCCGCGGGACGTTCGCTGGCTCAGAGAGCACCGGGGAACGAGCTCCGACGACAAGTCGATGGCGCGGTGACGGAAGGGAAGACAGGAAGTCAGATGCTCGGCATGAGATTTTCTGAGATAATGAAGCATCACAGAATGACCGAGGTCCGAATCATGACATCGCTTCCCGAGGAGTGGCCGTCGCTCGAGTTCGAGGATCTGCAGTGGCAGAGCCGCTACGCAGAGCACGGCACCCGGGCCGCGCGCCGACACACGACGACAGAGCCGTACCGAGCGGCGGTGCCCCCCGAGATCGCGCACCGTTCCATGCGACTGTCCGACGCCGTGGCGGTCCTCGCAGACGAGGCATCGACAGCGCTCACGCGCTTCGATGAGTCGCTGGGGAGCGAGGTAGCGCCGTTCGCCCCGTTGCTGCTCCGCTCCGAAGCCGCTGCTTCCTCGCAGATCGAACACCTGACGGCGAGCGCACGACAGATCTTCACCGCCGAACTCGGCGGTGTCGGAAAGCGCAACGCGAGCGAGATCGTGTCGAACACCCGTGCGATGCGGACCGCGATCGAGTTGTCGGACCAGCTCACGACGGAGACCGTGCTGGCCATGCACGAAGTGCTGCTCCGCGGTGACAGCCGACACGAAGCAGGCCGGTTCCGTGAAGAGGCCGTGTGGATCGGCACGAGTGGGCGGACACCGGTCGGCGCCGACTACGTCGCGCCGGCCTGGGAACGGGTCCCGTCCCTGGTCGAAGACGTGATGGAGTTCGCCCGCAGGCTGGACCTCCCCAGACTCGCGCAGGTGGCGGTGACGCACGCGCAGTTCGAGACCATCCACCCCTTCACCGACGGGAACGGCCGCACCGGGCGAGCGCTCCTCCAGTCGATGCTCCGGTCGAACGAACTCACCCAGAACGTGACCGTGCCGGTCTCCGCGGGCCTGCTGACCGACACCGCGGGCTACGTCCGAGCGCTCACCGACTACCGCCGGGGAGACATCGAGCCGATCATCCGCCTGGTCGCCGAGGCCTCATTCGAAGCGATCGGCAACGCTCGCGAACTCGTGGACGAGATCTCGTCGATCCGAACGCGGTGGCGGACCGCCGTCACGGCTCGTCGCGACTCCGGCATCTGGCAGGCACTCGATGTGGTCGCCCGGCAGCCCGTACTCAACGCATCGACCCTCGCAGCCGAGATGGGAGTCGAACCGAAGAACGTGTACCCCCACCTCGACCGACTCGTCACCGCCGGCATCCTGACGAAGAAGAACGAGTACCAGCGGGGCGTCCTCTTCCGGAACGACGAGGTGCTGGGGGCGCTCGACGCCTTCGCCGCACGCGCCGGACGACGGGGCTGATCGATCGGCCGCGCTGGCGTCAGTACCAGCGGCGGACGAACTGCTCCAGAACGTTCTTCACGACCTGGACCGGACCCGGCGCGGGCTCTCCGCTGTCCCGGCCGATCCGACGGAGCAGCTCGGCCTGTGCGTCCTCGTACTCGGTGACCTCCTCTGCGGAGTAGTCCGACGGCGGGACGGTCCGGACGGCACTCACCGCCTCGAGCCGCTCCAGCCCCCACCGGAACCCGACCGGGTCCGGCGCCGCCTCGATGAGTGCCGCGAGGGCTGCGTCCGAGTAGGTCCCCCGGGGGTCGGCTGCGGCGGAGATGAAGTCCGTCAGCCCGCGGAGCGCCGGCCCTGAACCACCGGCACGCATGTGCACGCGCCGCGCTCGACTGCAGAGGTCGTAGAGGAGTCCGTCGTCCACGGACCGAGCGTGGCACACCGCGGTGCCTCCCGCCACCAGGACTGGGTACTCCCCCGCGGATCGCCCTGCTCGTAGGCTCGGTCGCCGTGACCGACACCGCTCCCGGCTCCCCCGCGACCGCCACCCACGCCGACGCCGTTCCCGCACCGATCGCTCCGCTGAGCCTGATCGCCGTCGTGGCCTTCGCGCTCGCGTTCCTCGCGCCGGTCGGCGGGATCGTCGTCGGGTTCATCGCCCGCCGCGAGGTCCGGCGCACCGGCGAGCGCGGCGACGGGATGGCCTTCGCGGCGGTGCTCATCGGCGCCACACTCACGCTCGTCACGGTCGTGCTGCCGGCCGCTGTCGCCGCGTCCGGCTTCCTCGGGTCGGGCGTGCCGTTCGGACTCGGCCTCGGCCTCCTGCCGTTCGGCGAGGGGTCCTGACCGTCAGCTGCCGACGAGTGACGTGACCGCGTCGACGACGATCTGCCGCCGCCGAGCCGGGACCACCGCGCGCGTCAGGGCCTCGGACTCCGGTGAGCCCTCGCTCCAGAACGCCGCGAGGTGCAGCACGAGGCCGAGCAGCACGGCCGGTCGGTAGTTGCGCGGCAGGACGCCGGCCCGCTGCGCCCGCTCGACCTCGTCGACCATGGCGGTCCGACGGCCGAGGACCGCCTCGAGCGGTGCGGCCGACCCCCGCTCGAGCCGGTGCCAGGTGGCGAGCCGCTGGGCCCACGGTCGCTCGGTCCAGGAGTCGTGGAGCCGCCCCGCGAACCCGGGCAGGTCCTCGGTGTCGAGCGGGACGGTGTCGAAGGTCTCGGTGACGGTCTGCTCGACGAGGGCGTCGAAGAGCCCTTCCTTGCTGCCGAAGTAGTGGAAGACCTGCGCCTTGTTGCTCGACGCGGCGGCGGCGATCCGCTCCACCTTGCCGCCGATGAGCCCCGCAGCGGCGAACTCGTCGCGCGCGGCGAGCAGGAGGCGTGCGCGCACGGCGTCGCTGGACGGCGGTGTGAATGGTGCCATACGCACCACCGTACCGATCCGACCCCGCGGGTCAGGACGACGAGACCGTGACGAACAGGTACACGGCGAGCGCGGCCGAGCAGCACGCGATCGCGATCCGGAGGGCGCCGTGCGGCACGCGCCGTGCGACGGTCGGCCCGAGCAGCCCGCCGATCACCGCTCCGGCGCCGAGCGCCACGGCGGCGGACCACACGACGTGTCCGGACACGGCGAACACGACGGCAGGCAGCAGGTCGGCGGCGAGGAGCAACACGTTCTTCAGGGCGTTCGCACGGTGCAGGGACGGAGCGCCGGTGAGCAGCAGGACGGCGATCATGAGCACACCGGAGCCGGCGCCGAAGTACCCGTTGTAGACGCCGACCCCGACGATGCTGGCTGACGCGCCACCGGTCGGCGCAGCAGTGGCGTCGACGATCGGCCTCCGACGACGACGGTCGATGAGCGGCTGCAGCAGGAGGAGGACTCCGCCGGCGAGCACGAGGAACGGAACGATGCGGTCGAAGACGTGCGCCGGCGTGACGACCAGGAGCACCGCACCCGCGAGCGACGCAGCCACGGTCGTCGGCATCCAACGACGCAGGACGGTGGGTTCGGCGCGGACCTCGTGCCGCGCGCGGAACGCGGAGCTCGCACCGCTGCCGATGAGCGCGACGGAGTTCGTGACGTTCGCGGCGAGCGGTGGGACCCCGACGGCGAGCAGCGCCGGGTACGCCACGAGCGAGGTGATCCCGCCGGCGGTCCCGATGACCCCGGCCACCACGCCAGCGACGACGAGGATCCCGACGGTCAGCACGCTCCATGCTGACACGTCGCAGCGGTCGGCGGCGGGATCAGTTGATGCAGGCGCCCTGCTCGCCGTACGCGCTGCCGACCGGGGTGGACGACGGGGTGGCAGCCGGCGCGGACGAACCAGACGCACCGGAGCCGGACGCACCGGACCCCGACGAACCAGACGTACCGGAGCGGGCAGCAGAGCCGGAGGCCGCGCCGGACGACCCGGACCGGGCTCTCCCCGCAGCAGCGACCGTGTGTCCGTCGGTCCCGAGCACGAGGGTCACCCCGGACACCGTGGTCGAGCGCACCGCCGTGGCTCCGGGGACGGCGGCGACGACGGCCTTCGCCTCGGCCTCCGCACCCTTCGGGTACTCGACGACCGTCGCCGCCGTGGTCGTGGTGTCGCTCGGCGCCCCGACGACGAACCCCTTCGCCGTGAGCGCTGCCGAGGCCGCCGTGGCGCCACCGGGCGTCGAGCCGCCGTTCTGCACCGACACGTGCACGCTCGACGGCGTCGCGGCCTTCGCCTCGGTGTAGGCCGCCGGCGCACCCACGATGCCCTGGATGAACGCGGGCATCGCGGCGAAGTCGACCGCCACCGTCGAGTAGCCGTCGATGGTCGGCGTCCCCGAGGTGGGGATCGTCGTCGACCGGATGCTCGACAGGTCGATGCCGCGGAACGTCGAGACGAGGCTCGGGATGCTCAGCCCGTCGTCGATCTGCACCGCGTCACCGACACCGTGCAGCAGCTCCGACACCTTGACCGGGTTGAGGAGGGTGCCGGCGGAGAGGACCTTGCGGGCCTCCTGCGAGAGGAAGTACTGCTGACGGACCTCGCGGTCGAGGTCACCGCGCGGGAGCCCGTCCCGCTGCCGGACGAACGAGAGCGCCTGCGAGGCGTTCAGCGTCGATCTCCCCGCGGGCAGGTCCACGTTCGAGTTCGGGTCGTGCGCGGCTTCGTTCAGGCACACCTGGATGGGCCCGAGCGCCTTCACGAGCTGGTAGAAGCCGAGCAGCGAGACGCGCACGAAGTGGTCGATCTGCAAGCCGCTGATGTTCTCGATGGTCTGGATGAGGAGGCGCATGCCGCCGGCGTCGCCCCCGCCGTTCGCCGCTCCGTCCGAGAACGCGCTGTTGAGCTTGAACGTGCCGTGGCCGGGGATCGGCACCCACGAGTCCCGCGGGAACGAGATCATCGTCGCGCTGCCCCCGCCGGCGGGGATGTGCAGGACGATCATGGTGTCCGTGTTCGTCGCACCGCCGTCGAGCTGCGTGCCGAGCTCGGCGAGCTCCTGCGGGGTGGCGTCGGCCGGCCGGTGGTCGTCCCCGACGAGCAGGATGTTCTCGGCCGCCCCGTCGACGTCGGCGGACGCCGAGGGGTGCGGGAGCGCCACGTGCACCTTGGTCACCGCGCTGTCGAGCTGCGCGTACGACCAGGCCGCGTAGCCACCGGTGAGCACGAGTGCCATCGCGAGCACGCCGCCGATCGCCGGGAAGAGGGTGCGGGCGGTGCGCCGCTGTCGGCCGTGGCGCACGGCACCGTCGCCGCTCGGCACGATCGGGCGCTGGTCCCCGTCAGGTTCGTCATGCATGGCGTCACCCTAGGGTGGACGGCTGCACACGTCGGGGATCTGCCTGCGGAACGGTTCAGCGTCCGACGCGCGAGAGCGACTCCGACAGTGCGTCCCTGGTCGCGAGGAGCCGCTGCGCCCGCGCGTCCATGTCGTCCCGGATCGCGACGACTTGGTCGACGATCCCCGGGCACTGATCCTCGACCTTCCTGCCCCGTGTGCAGGGCAGCACCTGCTCGATGAGCGCCGTCGGCAGCCCGAGGTCGAGGAGCATCCTGATCGTGCCGACGGTCTCGACGTCGGACGCGTCGTACTCGCGGTACCCGTTCGCCCGCCGCTCCGGCCGGATGAACCCGAGCTGCTCGTAGTAGCGCAGGGATCGGGCACTCGCCCCGCTCGCCCGGCTCAGCTCGCCGATCTGCATCGCTGCTCCTCGCTTGACCTTGACACTGATGTCAGAGTTTAGCGTGCCGACCATGCAGATCTTCGTCATCGGCGGCACCGGCTACTTCGGCTCGGTCCTCGTCGAACACCTCCGTACCGCCGGTCACGCCGTCACCGCGCTCGCGCGCTCCGAGCAGAGCGCCGCTCGCCTCCGGGCAGCCGGTGCAGAACCAGTCGCCGGTTCGATCACGGACACCGCGGTGCTCCGTGCGGCCGCCGCCGCGGCCGCCGACGCCGTGGTGTACGCGGCCTCGGACTACACACCGACCGCGCAGTCGACCGAGGACGAACTCGCCGCCGTCAGGGCAGTGACCGAAGGAGCCGCCGGAGCCGCAGCGAAGCCCGTCGTCTACACCTCCACCGGACTCGTCTACGGCTTCGACCCGGTGGACGTCACCGAGGACGCGGTCCTCCCCGAGGTGAGCGCGCAGCCGGTCAAGGCGCAGGCCGAACGGATCGTCCTCGGCACCGCCGGCATCACCGGGATCGCCGTCCGCGCGGGGCTCGTCTTCGGTCGCGGTGGGACGGGTCTCGTGACCGGGCTCATCGAGGCGGCCGCCACGAACGGCGTCGCGACGTACATCGGGGACGGTTCGAACGCGTGGTACCCCGTGCACGTCGACGACCTCGCCGACCTGTACGTCCGGGCGATCGAGCACCCGGTCGCCGGCGTGTTCAACGCGGTCGGGTCCGTGCCGTTCACGTTCCGGGAACTCGCCGGCGCGATCGGCGACCTCACCGGCACCCCGAGCGTCTCCGTCCCGCTCGAGGCGGCCGAGGCGCAGATGGGCCCCGGGGTGCGTGCTCTGACGACGTCGACGCACCTCCTCGCGACGAAGGCCCGGTCCGCCTACGGCTGGCGGCCATCGGACCGTTCGCTGGTCGAGGACGTGCGGCACGGGTCGTACACGCTCCCACCGCGCCCCTGACCCCGTCGGGACCGGCCGCCCGAGGTTCGGGCCCTGCCGCTCACCCGACCGGCGGGGTCCAGACGGGTGTCCCGCTCACGGCCTCGGCGATGCGCCGCGCGGCCACCCCGAGCTGCCGCGCCTGGGCCGGCGTCAGCGCATCGAAGACCACCCGCCGCACGAGCGCCTGGTGCGCCGGCGTGGACGCCTCGACCTGCTCGTGCCCGCTGTCCGTGAGCACGGCGAGCGTGAACCGCCCGTCCGCCGGGTCGACCACCCGGCGGACCCAGCCCTTCTGCTCCAGCCGCGTCACCGCGCGGGACAGGCGCGAGAGGGTGCAGCTCGCGGCCGCGGCGAGCACGCTCATCCGCAGCGTCCGGTCGGGTTCGCAGTCGAGGGCGAACAGGACACCGTGCTCGAAGTGCGTCAGGCCGCTGTCCCGCTGCAGCTGCGCGTCGAGCGCGGTCGGCAGTCGTTCGAGCACGGTGGCGAGGGCGGCCCAGACCTCGAGCTCCTCGGTGCTGAGCCCGGCGGCAGTGGGTTCGTCCGGCATGCGGAGAGCCTACCGTGACTTGCTCAGGCAAGTAAACATGAATACATTGACTTGCCCAAGCAAGTGAATCGACATGGCAGGAGTGCGGAGTGGACCTCGACATCAGGGGCAGGACGGCGTTCGTCAGCGGCTCGACGCAGGGCATCGGGTACGCCGTCGCAGCGACCCTCGCGGCCGAGGGAGCGCGGGTCGTGCTGAACGGGCGGGGACGCGCCGGGGTCGATGCCGCCGTCGCCCGGTTGCGAGCGGCGCACCCCGGCGCCGAGGTGTCCGGGATCCCGGCGGACTTCGCCGACCCGGCCCAGGTCGACGCGCTGCTCGGACGCCTCCCGGAGGTCGACGTCCTCGTCAACAACGTCGGCCTGTTCGGCCTGGCCGAGTTCGGCGCGGTCGACGACGCCGAGTGGCAGCGGTACCTGGACGTGAACCTGATGAGCGGTGTGCGACTCTCCCGGGCGCTGCTCGACCCGATGCTCGAGCGCGGTTGGGGCAGGATCGTGTTCGTCAGCAGCGAGTCCGGCGTGAACGTGCCCGTCGACATGGTGCACTACGGCGTCACGAAGGCGGCGGTGATCGCGCTCGGCAACGGCCTCGCGAAGCGGACCCGCGGGACGGGCGTCACCGTGAACACGGTCCTGGGCGGCCCGACCTGGTCCGACGGGGTCGCGGCCACGGTCAGGACGATCGCGGCCGCGCAGGATGCTCCGGTCGAGGCGGTGCGCCAGGCGGTGATCGAGCAGAACCGCACGACCCTGCTCGAACGGTTCATCCGGCCCGACGAGATCGCGGACCTCGTCGCCTACCTCGCCAGCCCACGGGCGTCCGCCACGAACGGCGCGGCGGTCCGCGCAGACGGCGGGGTGCTCACCGGCATGCTCTGACCCGGCCCCTGCCCGACGGTCGGACGGGAGGCGCGGTGCCAGCTGGCACCGC
>NZ_JAUZED010000118.1 GCF_030705415.1 Curtobacterium sp. A7_M15
CGCCGCCGGACCCCGTGTCCGGCGGCGCGGCGGGATCGCCTGGCTCGGCCTCACCCCGTTCGCCGCGTACGCGCTGCTCTTCCTCGCCGTCCCCGCGGTGATCGCGACCGGCAGCGGCTTCTTCTCCGCCACGGGGGCGTTCACGTTCGCCAACCTCGCCGCGTTCGCCGACCCCTCGGTGCTCCGTGCCTTCGGTGGGTCCTTCGCGTTGTCCGCCGTCTCCGCCGTGATCGGAGCGGTCATCGGTGCGATCGTGTGCTGGGCGCTCGCCGCGCTCCGGCCCGACGGCCTCGTCCGCTCGATGATCGACTCCGCCGCGAGCGTCCTCGCCCAGTTCGGCGGTGTCATGCTCGCGTTCGCGTTCATCGCCACGATCGGCGCGCAGGGACTCGTCACGACGTGGTTGGTCTCCGTCCTCCACATCGACCTCAACGCCGGCGGCACCTTCCTGTACACCGTCCCCGGGCTCGTCATCCCCTACGTCTACTTCCAGGTACCACTCATGGTCCTCACGTTCATGCCCGCCCTCGAGGGCGTCAAGACCCAGTGGGGCGAAGCCGCCGCCACGCTCGGTGCCTCCCGTGCGACCTACTGGCGCCGCATCGGTCTGCCCGTGCTCGCTCCGGCGTTCTGGGGATCGCTGCTGCTGCTCTTCGCGAACGGGTTCTCGTCGTTCGCCACCGCGGCGGCACTGATCTCGCAGGGCGGGATCGTGCCGCTCACCATCCGCGCGCAGCTCACGAGCGAGACGATCATCGGTCTGCAGAACGTCGCCGGGGTCCTCGCCTTCGGCATGGTGGTCGTGATGGCCGTCGTGATGGGTGCGTACTCGCTGCTGCAGCGTCGGGCAGCGAGGTGGCAGCGATGAGCGCGGTCGCCGGCGGACGCGCGGCCGGCCAGCGGAGGCCAGGAGGCACGCCTCGCCTCGGTCGCTTCGGCGTCGCCCCGTCACGGGTCACCGCCGCGATCGTGCTCGTCGTGGTCGGACTCGTGTTCGCCGTCCCGCTCGTCGCCCTCGCGCAGTTCACCTTCCGCCAGGGGACGGACGGCAGCCTGACGCTCGCGCACTACGCCGCGCTCGTCGACCCGGTGAACGCTGCGACCTACCAGCCGGTCTTCGACGGCCTCGGGGCCTCGCTGCTCATCGCGCTCATCACCGTGGGGATCGTGCTGCTCGTGCTGCTGCCGGCCCAGATCATCACGGCCCTGCGGTACCCGCGGCTCCGCTGGCTCCTCGAGTTCGTGTGCATCGTGCCGATCACCGTCCCCGTGGTCGTCCTCGTCGTCGGGTTCATCCCGGTGTACCAGGTCGTCGCGCAGGTGTTCGGCTCGGACGCGTGGACGCTGTCGTTCGCGATCGGCATCGTCTCGCTGCCCTTCGCGTTCCGCCCCATCGCGGCGGCGATCACCGCGATGGACATGACGGTGCTCTCCGAGGCCGCCCGGTCGCTCGGCGCCTCGTGGTGGACCGTCACGTGGCGGGTGCTCCTGCCGAACCTCCGCCGCGGCATCACCGCCGCCTGCTTCCTGACCATCACCGTGGTCCTCGGCGAGTACACCCTCGCCGCGTTCCTCTCCCGCACGACGTTCCAGACGGCGCTCCTGCTCGTGCAGTCGACCGACCCGTACGTCGCCGCGATCCTCTCGCTGGGCGCACTCGTCTTCGGATTCGTGCTGCTCGTCGTCATCGGCCGGGTCGGCTCGCGCCGTCCCCGTGCCCCGAAGGAGTCCGCATGACCGTCACCGCCCCCGCCGCCCCGGCATCGCTCGCCACCGACGGTGCGACCGTCGAACTGGACGGCGTCGAGAAGCACTACGGCGCGCACCGCGCCCTCGCCGGTCTGTCCCTCCGCATCGAACCCGGCGAGTTCGTCTCGCTGCTCGGTCCCTCCGGCTGCGGCAAGACGACCGCGCTCCGGGCGCTCGCCGGCCTCGAGGCCGTCGACGCCGGCTCCATCCGCATCGACGGCGTCGACGTCGCGGGCACCCCGGTGGACAAGCGGGACATCGGCATGGTGTTCCAGCAGTACTCGCTGTTCCCGCACATGACCGTGCGGCAGAACGTCGCGTTCGGCCTGGAGATGCGCCGGGTCCCCGCCGCCGCCCGCCGCGAGCAGGTGGTCGACGCGCTCGACATGGTGCACCTTGCCGAGTTCGCCGACCGGTACCCGCACCAGCTCTCCGGCGGCCAGCAGCAGCGTGTCGCGCTCGCTCGAGCCCTGGTGACCCGCCCCCGCGTCCTCCTGCTCGACGAACCGCTGTCGGCACTCGACGCCAAGGTGCGGGTGTCCCTGCGCGACGAGATCCGCCGCATCCAGAGGGACCTCGGGATCACGACCGTGTTCGTCACGCACGACCAGGAGGAGGCGCTCGCCGTCTCCGACCGCATCGCCGTGATGAACTCCGGCGACATCGAGCAGGTCGGCACGCCCGAGGAGCTCTACCGTTCTCCGTCCTCGGCCTTCACGGCGGACTTCGTCGGGCAGTCGAACCGGCTCCGTGGGGACCTGCGTGGAGGCGACGTCTTCGTCTACGGCTTCAGCGTCCCGGCGCTCGACGCGTCGGTGTCGGACGGCCCGGTGCTCGCCTACGTCCGACCGGAGGACGTCGCCTTCGCCGCCGACGGTGTCACCGGCACCGTCGTCGCCTCGAGCTTCCTCGGGTCGATCCGGCGCACCACGGTCCGGCTCGACGACGACACCGTCGTGACCGTGCAGCACGAGGTCGGCGACCGCCGCACGGCCGGTGACGCCGTCGCCGTGCGCCTGCTCGGTGCGCCCGTGGCGGTCGCCCCGCTCGCGTAGCGGCTGAGGCCACGCCGTCCCTGCCGCGAAAGCGACATCGTGCTGCCGGGCCGTGTCGTCCCTCCCACGAAAGCGACAGATTCCCGTGAGCGGATCGCTGCGATCTGTCGCTTTCGCGGGGCGGGAGAGACGAGTGACGTCGGACGGGAGGCGCGGGTCGGGCTGGCACTCCTCCCTCGCAGGCTCGGTCGGCGCGCCCCGCGTGACGCTGGCGCGTCACCGCTCAGCGGGGCGCGCTCCCGTCCGGTGGTCAGCGCTGGAAGCGCGTGGCCGGGTCGTCGGACAGGGCCGCCTCGATCCGCGCCCGCATGGTCGCCGGCATCTCCGGCAGCGCGTCGAGCCGTGCCCAGAACGCCTCGGTGTTCTCGCCGTCGGCGGGGAACGGCTCTCCGGAGACGTACCGGCAGGCGAACACCAGGTCGAGGTACTGCGCCCGGTCGCCGTTCGGGTAGGTCATCTCGGGCAGCACCTGCACCCACGCGAGGCGTTCGGCGACCGCGACGACGTCGGCTTCCTCGAGCACCTCGCGCTCGGCGGCGACGGCTGGCTCCTCACCGGGGTCGACGATGCCGGTGACCGGGGTGAGCGCGTGGGTGTCGGCCCGGCGCACGACCAGGAGTTCGCGGTCCGCACCCTCGCCGCGCGTCACGACGGCGGTGACCCCGGTGAGCCACAGCGGGTCGTTCCCGATCTTCGAGCGGAGGGACAGGACGAAGTCAGGCGTGGGCATGCCGCCACGCTACCGACACGGCCCTGTCGCGGACTGGTCATGACCAGTAGGCTGTCGTCGTGGAGATCATCATCCTGCCCACGCCGGCTGAGGTCGGTCGCGTCGCCGCGGCCAAGATCGCCTCCGTCGTCGCGAAGAAGCCGTCCGCCGTCATCGGTGTCGCCACCGGATCCAGCCCGCAGGGCATCTACGCCGACCTGCAGCGTCGCGTCGACGCGGGAGAGATCTCGTTCGCCGAGGCCCGTGCGTTCGCCCTCGACGAGTACGTCGGCATCCCGCTCGAGCACCCCGAGTCCTACGCGTCGGTCATCCAGCGCGACGTCATCGGTCCGCTCGGGTTCGAGCCCTCCCGCGTCCGGGTCCCGGACGGTCGCGCGTCCGACCTCGAGTTCGCGGCGAAGGAGTACGACGCCGCGATCCGTGCCGCCGGCGGTGTCGACGTGCAGATCCTCGGCATCGGGGCCAACGGGCACATCGGGTTCAACGAGCCGACGTCCTCGTTCGCGTCCCGCACCCGCATCAAGACCCTCGCCCCGTCCACGCGCGAGGCCAACGCCCGCTTCTTCGACAGCCTCGACCAGGTCCCGACGCACTGCATGACGCAGGGGCTCGGCACCATCCTCGACGCCCGTGAGCTCGTCCTGGTCGCGCAGGGCTCGTCGAAGGCCGCCGCCGTGGCCGCCGCGGTCGAGGGGCCGCTGTCGTCGTTCGTCCCCGGGTCTGCGCTGCAGCTGCACGAGCACGCGACCGTCGTCGTCGACGAGGAAGCCGCGGCCGGGCTCACGCTCGCGGACTACTACAAGTACACGTACGCGAACAAGCCGGCCTGGCAGCTGTTCGAGTGAGCCCCCCGCTCAGTCGCCCGCACGTCGCGCCCACGCGGTGTGCAGGCGGCTGAGTCCCTCGTCGAGGGTCTCGGCGGAGCACCCGAAGTTGAGTCGCGCGAACCCGACGCCCTGGCGTCCGAAGTCCGGGCCGCTGCCGAGCGCGACCTTCGCCTCGTCGACGAGCAGCCCTGCGGGGTCGTCGCCCCACGGCAGCGCCCGTAGGTCGAGCCACGCCAGGTACGACGCCTGCGGTTGCCGGTACCCGCTGCCGGGCAGCACGTCGCCGAGTCGCTCGGCCAACGTGCGGCGGTTCGCCGCGAGCTCGGCCAGCAGGGACGCGAGCCAGGGGCCGCCCTCGCTGAACGCCGCGACGCTCGCGGTGTAGCCGAGGATCCCCGTGCGCTCGACGACCTCGCCGGGCATGCCGTCGAACCAGTCGCGGGCACGGCCTCCGGCGCCGACCATCAGGGCGCACTTCGTCCCGGCGAGGTTCCACGCCTTGCTCGCGCTCGTCAGGGCGACACCGAGCTCCGCCGCCTCGGGACACGAGTCGAGGAAGGGCGTGAACGACGCGTCCGCGTGCACGAGCGGAGCGTGGATCTCGTCCGAGACGACGACGGCGTCCCACTCGGCGGCGAGCCGGGCGAGGGCGGCGAGGTCCGCGCGGGAGTGGACGAGCCCGAGGGGGTTGTGCGGGTTGCAGAGCAGCACGGTGCGGGCCCCGTCGGCGAAGGATCGGGCGATGCCGTCGAGGTCCATCCGCCACCCGGCCGTCGTGTCGAACCGGTCGGCGGTGCCCTCGGGGGCGAGCAGCGGGACCTCGGTCACCGAGCCACCGGCCTCGGCGACGTACTCCCAGAACGGCGGGTACACGGGCGGCATGATGACGACCTGGTCACCGGGCTGGATCACCCGGCGGAGCGTCTCCACCGCCGCTACCGAGACGTCGGTGGTGGTCCGGACGAGGTCGGGGTCGACGCGCCAGCCCCACCGGGACTCGGCGAAGTCGGCGAACGCCTCGGGGAGCGCTCGACCGTGCCCGACGTACCCGGTGTCACCGTTCGTGACCGCGGTCACGAGGGCGTCCCGAACGGGTTCGGCGAGTGTGCTGTCCATCTCGGCGACGAACATCGGCAGCACGTCCGGCGGGTAGGCCGTGTACTTCTCGCTGGTGCGGGTGCGGTGCGCATCGAAGACGGAGACCATGACGCTCATGGGGCCATCCTCGCAGCGCTCCGGTGCCGGCGCACCGCACGCCGCTCCGGACGAGATCGGCAGATCTGCCGATGCGGGACGGCTGCCGCGCGACGTCGAATGGAGTCCTCCCCGGGAGCCGACGCGGACCCTTGCGTGGTCCGGTCACCCGGACTCGACGACGAGAGGACGAGACCATGAAGGCGGTTGTCTACGAGGGCCCGCACGAGGTACGGGTGCAGGAGGTCCCGGACGCTCGGATCGAGCGACCGACCGACGCGCTGGTCCGGATCACGACGACGAACATCTGCGGTTCCGACCTGCACATGTACGAGGGGCGGACGGACTTCGAGCACGGCCGGTGGTTCGGGCACGAGAACATGGGCGAGGTGATCGAGGTCGGCGCCGGGGTCGACAAGGTCGCGGTGGGTGACCGGGTCGTCCTGCCGTTCAACGTCGCCTGCGGCCACTGCAAGAACTGCGAGCGCGGGCTGACGAACTACTGCCTGACGGCACAGCCCGACCCCGCGATGGCCGGGGCGGCGTACGGCTTCGCCGACATGGGTCCGTGGGCCGGTGGTCAGGCCGAACTCCTGCGGGTGCCGTGGGCCGACTTCAACTGTCTGCGCCTCGGCGAGGACGCCGACGAGCGGGCGAACGACTACGTGATGCTCGCGGACATCTTCCCCACGGGCTACCACGCCACCGAACTCGCGGGCGTGCAGCCCGGTGACCAGACCGTCATCTACGGCGCCGGGCCAGTCGGGCTGATGGCCGCTCTGTCGGCCACGATCCGCGGGGCGAGCAAGGTCATGGTCGTCGACCGGCATCCCGACCGTCTGCGCCTCGCGGAGTCGATCGGCGCGATCGCGATCGACGACTCCGCGGTGGACCCCGTCCAGGCGGTGCTCGACGAAACGATGGGACTCGGGGCGGACAACGGCTGCGAGTGCGTCGGCTACCAGGCGCACGACCCGGACGGCACGGAACAGCCGAACCTCACCATGAACCGCCTGGTCGGATCGGTGCGGTTCACCGGCCGGATCGGCAGCGTCGGGGTGTTCGTGCCGCAGGACCCCGGCGGTCCTGACGACCTCGCGAAGCAGGGGCAGATCGCCTTCGACTACGGCACGTTCTGGTTCAAGGGCCAGCACATCGGCAGCGGCCAGGCACCGGTCAAGCGGTACAACCGGCAGCTGCGCGACCTCATCGTGGCGGGCAAGGCCACCCCGTCGTTCATCGTGAGTCACGAGCTCTCGCTGGACGACGCCCCCGACGCGTACCGGCACTTCGATGCGCGGGACGACGGATGGACGAAGGTCGTCCTCAAGCCCGGACAGGGCGCCTGATGGCGGCGGGGTCGGCCCGGAGGGGTCACCGAGACGATCGGACCGACCCCGGACCCGGTGGCAGCAACGCCGAACCGGATCGCCGGCGGCGCCGGGAGTACCGCTGGCGTGTCAACAGCCTGTGGGCGGTCCCGGTCCTCTGCATCGCGGCAGGGTGCGGGATCGCCTGCGTCACCCTGGCCGTGGACGGCCGCCTCGGGTACGACGCGGTGCCCGGCCACCCACTCGGCACCGCCACCGCGGTGCAGACCATCCTGAGCACCGCCGCGTCGGCGATGCTCACCCTGACGACGGTCGTCCTGACGGTCCTGACGCTCGGCGTGCAGCTGGCGATGCAGCAGTTCTCGCCGCGCATCGTCCGGGCGCTCCTGTCCGACGGCAGGAGCCAGCTCGCGCACGGGCTCTTCGCCGCGACCTTCCTGTTCTGCATGGTCGGTGTCGCCGCGGTGCACGACACCGCCGGGACCGGACACCAGGTCCCGATCGTGACGGTCACCGTCGCCTACCTGCTCCTGCTCGCCAGCCTGCTCGTGCTCGTCGCCTACGTGCACCACGCCGGGCAGTCCCTGCGGGTCGCCGGTCTGGTCGACCTCGTCGGGGACAACCTCCAGCGCGAGATCGACCGCTCCTTCGCGCAGGAGGTGCGACCGGAGCGGACGCCGGGCATGCTCACCGCCGACGAGTCGGGTGTGGTCGTCATGCTCGACGTCGACCTGCTGGTCGACGGGGCGCGGCGGTCGCACGAGTGCCTGGAGATGCTCGTCGCAGTCGGCGACTTCGTCCCGCGCGGTGCCCTGCTCGCGCGACGTCGCGGCGGTCACGGCGACGATGACCAGGCTCTGCGGCGGGGGATCCTGCTCGACAACGAACGCAGCCACGTCGGTGACGCGGCCTACGGGCTGCGGAAGCTCACCGAGGTGGCGCAGCGCAGCATCGCCAGCGGGCCGCACGACGACCCGGGGACGGCGGTGCAGGCCATCGACCGGATCCACGACGCGGTGCGCCAGCTCAGCACCCGCCGGATGCCTGCCACGCACCACCACGACGCGGACGGTGTCCTCCGGCTCGTCACCCGAGAGCTCACGTGGGAGGGGTACGTGGCGGTCGCGTTCGACGAACTCGTCCCACTGAGCAGCTCGTCACGGTTCGTCACCCGGCGACTCCTGGCGGCGTTCGACGACCTGATCGCCGTCGCACCGGCGGACCGACGACCCGCGATCGTGCAGCAGCGCCAGCGCCTCGTCCGCGATGCCGAGCAACACCACGTCCCACTGGTCCCCGACCGCCAGGGCCTCGGCTCGGGCGACGACGTCTCGACCCCGCCGGTCCGCGTGATGCCCGGTCAGCACGACGGCGCCGACGGCGCCACGTAGAGGCCCTCGCGCTGCGCACGGACGGCTGCGTGGGTCCGCGACGGCGACGACAGCTTGAGGAGGATGTGCTCGACGTGGGTCGCGATCGTCCTCGACGTCACGACGAGCGCGCGTGCGATCTGGTCGTTGGAGGACCCGTCGAGCATGTGCCCGAGGACCTCGAGCTCGCGCCCCGTCAGACCCCGCAGGTCGGGCGGCGGGGACAGCACCACGACGCCGTGCACGCCGCCCACCGATCCGGCCGAGAACCTGAACACCGTCACCCGGACGTGGCCGTGGGTCCCGTCGGGTCGGTCGTGCGGCCACAGGAAGGCCGTCGGCGACGTCCACGACGTCGGCTGGTCGCGGACGGCGGAGAGCAGGCCGGACCGTCGACCGAGCAGGCCCTCCGGGGACCCGATCAGGCCCGGCAACGGGGTGACGGTGCCGTCGTCGCCGAGGACGACGCCGGCGAAGGCGCCGTCCACCAGCCACCCGACCGCAGCGACGGACGCGAGCGGGTCGTGGCCGCTGCCGACCAGCACCGAGGCCCACGCGCCGTCGAACCCCACGAGCCGGGGCGCCGCCATCAGCGGCGCACCCGGACCCGAGGGCGTCGGCCCGGGATCAGGAGCCGGGTCGGAACACCGCGCGGACGCACCCGTCCTCCTTCGCCTTGAACATGTCGTAGCCGCGGGGACCGTCCTCGAGCGGGAGCACGTGCGTCGCGAGGTGCGCGGTGCTGATCTCCCCGGCTGCGATGCGGTCGAGGATCATCGGGATGTACCGGTGACCGTGCTGCTGGGCGCCGCGCACCGTCATCCCCTTGTTCATGATCGCGCCGAACGGGAACTTGTCGACGAGTCCGCCGAACACCCCGAGCGAGAACAGACTGCCGCCCTTCCGGCAGGCGTAGATCGCCTCGCGGAGGGCCGTCGGCCGGTCGGACTCGAGCCGGAGCTGCTGCTTCACCTGGTCGTAGAGGTGCAGCGGCCCCGTGCCGTGCGCCTCCATCCCGACGGCCTCGATGCAGACGTCCGGACCTCGGCCGCCGGTCCGTTCCTTGAGCTCGGCGGGGACGTCGTCGTCGGTGTAGTCGATGGTCTCCGCACCGATGTGCTCACGGACCTGCCCCAGTCGCTCGGGGAGCCGGTCGATGACGACGACCTGTTCCGCTCCCAGCAGCATCGCCGCACGCGCCGCCATCTGGCCGACACCGCCGGCGCCCCACACCGCGACCGTGTCACCCGGGGTGATGCCGGCGAGGTCCGCGCCCGTCCAGCCGGTCGGCGCGGCATCCGACGCGAACAGCGCCGCGGTGTCGGACACGCCCTCGGGGACGGTGAAGGCACCCTGGTCGGCGTAGGGCACGCGGACGTACTCCGCGTGGCTGCCCGCGAACCCACCGAGGGCGTGGCTGTACGCGAAGCACCCGCCGATCGGGGAACCCCACATCGCCTCGGTCAGCCCCGGGTTGGGGTTCCCGTTGTCGCACAGCGAGAACTGTCCGTGCGTGCAGTACCAGCACTGCCCGCAGGCGATGAACGAGCAGACGACGACCCGGTCGCCCACCTTGTGCTTCTGAACGGCCTTCCCGGTCTCGACGACCTCGCCCATGAACTCGTGGCCGAGGACGTCGCCCGCGCGCATCGTCGGGATGTACCCGCCGAGCAGGTGCAGGTCGGATCCGCACGTCGTGCTCAGACCGACCTTGAGGATCACGTCGTGGTCGTTGAGGATCGCCGGGTCGTCGACCCGCTCGACCGCGGTCTCGTTGACCCCGGTCCAACACAGCGCCTTCACAGGAGGCCTCCTTCGTTGCTGCGTGCGGATGCGATGTCGACGAGCAGACCCGTCGGCGTCGCCGTCCGTCGTCCGTGCGGGGTCGGGTCGACGCGGAGCACCTCACCGACCTCGATCTGTTGCTTCGCCGCGCGGAGTGCCGCGCGGAGCCGTCCGCGCTCTTCGTCACCCGCTCCGCGCGCGTGCCCGGACCGGAACCGGGCCCGGAGCTCGCTGCCCTTGTCGCCGGGAGCCGGCCGGGCCTCGACCTCGACCGCGGCGCCGAACGACGCGAGCGGAGCCGGGATGCGACCGGACGGGAGGACGTCGTCGACGCCTCGGTTCACCGTGACGGCGAGCCACCCGGACCGCGCGGCAGCGGGTCGTCCCGCACCCTGGCCGCGGTCGCGGAGCCGCCGCCGGACGACGACGACCGCGGTCGTCCCGGCGAGGGCGACGAGGCCGAACCTCAGCGCGCGCATCGTGGCCACCGCGGTGCCTGCGTGCGTGTGGCTGGGCTGCGCCAGCCGGACCTGTCGAGGGGTGTTGCACTCATGCTCGGCCTCCTTGAAGGCATCGATGCGGATCAACCGGACGCGAGAGTCGGTCGACGGTGCCCGCCAGAGCGGGCCGGACCGGTCCTCGTCCCGCCCGACACTGCGCCGGGCGCGCTCCGCCCCGGTTCGAGGTTGTCCGGCTCACGCGAGCGCGCCGACGAGCGCAGGCGCCGGCGAGCGCAGGCGCCGGCGAGCGCAG
>NZ_JAUZED010000119.1 GCF_030705415.1 Curtobacterium sp. A7_M15
CCGCGCCCGCCCAGCCTGTCGCGGTCGACGCCTCCGTCGTCGGCACGGACGAGTCCTCCGGCGCCGTCCTCGTCGGCTACGGCTCCGCGACCTCGGCACCGTCCCGTCGCAAGCCCGGTGCCCGCCGGGCCGCAGCCCTCGCGGCCGAGGCGAGCCGCGCCTCCAGTGCCGACGCCGCGGCTGCGGCCGAAGCCGCCACCGACCCCGGCGAGGAGACCACCGCCGAGGCGATCTCCGCGCAGGGTTCCGGCTCCGCGCGCAAGCACGGTGTGGCGACGAACGTCCTCGCGAAGCCCCCGATCCGGAAGCTCGCGAAGGACCTCGGCGTCGAGCTGAGCGAGATCGTCGCGACCGGCCTCGCGGGTGAGGTCACGCGTGACGACGTCATCCGGCACGCGAAGCAGGCCAGCGTCTTCCGCAACATCGAGACGCCGGAGTGGGGCGACGTCCGCAGCGAGACGATCCCGGTCAAGGGCGTCCGCAAGGCCATCGCGACCGCCATGACCACGTCGGCGTTCACGGCGCCGCACGTCTCGCTGTTCGTCGACGTCGACGCCACCCGCACGATGGAGTTCGTCAAGCGGCTGAAGTCCTCGCCGACGTTCGCGGGCGTCAAGGTCTCGCCGCTGCTCCTCGTCGCGAAGGCCGTGATCTGGGC
Organism: Curtobacterium sp. A7_M15; assembly: GCF_030705415.1. Taxonomy (GTDB): domain Bacteria; phylum Actinomycetota; class Actinomycetes; order Actinomycetales; family Microbacteriaceae; genus Curtobacterium. The sequence goes on from NZ_JAUZED010000119.1 coordinate 659, forward strand.
CGTGCGTCGCAACCGGTCCGTGAACTCCACGTGGACCGACCGCGAGATCATCGTCCACCACTTCGTGAACCTCGGCATCGCAGCGGCCACCCCGCGTGGCCTCATCGTGCCGAACATCAAGGACGCGCAGGACATGTCCCTGCTCGAGCTCGCCCAGGCCCTCGAGCAGCTCACCCTGACGGCCCGCGACGGCAAGACCACGCCGGCGCAGATGGCGAACGGCACGGTCTCGATCACGAACATCGGCGTGTTCGGCATGGACACCGGCACCCCGATCCTCAACCCGGGCGAGGTCGCGATCGTGGCGATGGGCACGATCAAGCCGAAGCCGTGGGTCGTCGACGGCGAGGTCCGTTCGCGCATGGTGACGACGATCGGTGCGTCGTTCGACCACCGGGTCGTCGACGGCGACGTGGCGTCCCGCTTCGTGCACGACGTCGCCTCGGTGCTCGAGGAGCCGGCGCTGCTGCTCGACTAGCCGGCGCCGGCGCTGTCGTTGCGGGCTCCCGCAATCGTCGCGTGGTGTTCACACGGATGTCGGTGGCCGGGGTGATGATCGACCCATGGTCCACCAGCTCCTGATGCCCTCGCAGGAGATCCGAACGGATCGCCTCCTGCTCACCCCGCTGTCACCGGCGGACATCGACGACGTGCACGCGGTCTTTTCCGATGCCCGGACGTGGGCCCACCTCCCCGCGGGACGGCACGCGGTGCGGGCCTCGACGGTCGACCTCGTCCAGCGCAAGATCGGCGGTCGGGCACGACACGGTCTGGGCTCGTGGGCGGTGCGGGCCGTGGCCGACCACGCGTTCCTCGGAGTCGGCGGCGTGGACATGACGGCGGCCGGGGTCTGGAACCTCGGCTACCGGTTGGCGCCGGCGGCGTGGGGCAACGGCTACGCGACGGAGATCGCGCTCGCTGCGGTCGCTGCCGCGGCCGACGTCGCTCCTGACGTCCCGATCACCGGTCGGGTGCTGACGAACAACCCCGCCTCGGCGGCCGTGCTCGGCCGCGCGGGGCTGCAGCTGGTGTGGCAGGGCTCGACGTCGTCGACGCTGCCGGACGGTGTCGAGCGGCAGGTCTGGGCGGACCGGGCGCTCTCGCGGACCCAGCGGGCCTGGCTCGTCGCGAACGCCTGAGTCGGATCGAACGATCCCGGCCGGGTCAGGAGCCCGAGGCCCCCGGCCCGCCGTCCTCCGTCACGAGGGCGGCAGCACCGACGCAGAGCAGCAGGAGCACCCCGGCGACGGGAACCACGGCGGCCGGCCCCAACGTCAGCAGGAGGACCGCGACGAGGGCGACCACGGCCAGCACGACGGCCCTCACCGCAGCGCCTCGAATAGGGTGTCGGCCTCGTGCGGCAGCTCCGTGCGGAGCGACCACTGCACGGTGTTCCAGTCGTGTCCGCTGCCCGGTGCGAACGCGACCACGGTGTCCGCCCCAGCCTCTCGGGCTGCGCCGCCGAGCGCCCGGGCGTTCCGGCTGAACTGGCGGTCCGCCGACCCGGCCGTCAGCCAGAGCGCGTGCCCGCCGAGTCCGTTCGCCTGCATCTGCGCGATCGGGCCGGCCGCCCTCCACCGAGCCACCGACCCGCCGAACGCCTGGTCGGCGCTGTGCCGCGGGTTCTGGTCGATCGGCTGCAGTTCGCTGGAGATCGCCAGTGCGGCGCCGAACGACCCCGGCCGGCCGGTGACGAACTGCATCGCGCAGGTCGCCCCCTGCGAGAACCCGACGAGACCCCAGGCGTGCCGGTCCGTCGTCGCGGGCAGGTGGGCGGTGATCCAGGCGGGCACGTCCTCGGTGACGTAGGTGGCCGAGTTCCCGAGGGTCGAGTCGACGCACATCGGGTTCCGACCGGGCGCGGAGAGCTGGTCGACGGACACGACGATCGGGGCCGATCCGTGGTGCGCGGCCGCGTACGCGTCGAGCACCGTCCCCATCTGCCCGGCCGTGAACATGTCGCTCGGCGCGCCGGGCTGCCCGGCGAACGCGAGGACGACCGGCAGGCGTGGCGGGTGCCGGACGAGCGCGGCGGGTGGCAGGTACACGACGGCGGGGCGGGCCGGGAAGCCCGAGCGTGCACCGGGGATGTCGACGGTCCGGACCTCACCGTGCGTGGGGAGCGTCGTCGCGGGTGCCGCGCGCAGGTCGAGGTCCGGGTACGGATCGCTCTGCACCACGGTGCCGAGGGTCGGGTACTTGGCGAACTCGACGTTCACGCCGAGGGCGGGCACGAGCAGTGCGGCGGGGACGAGCACCGCGGCGAGCACCCGGCGTCCGCGACCGCCCTGCACGATGCCGGTGATCGCCAGCGCGAGGGCGGCGGTGGCGATCGCGACCCACATCCGCGTGACCGGGCTCAGGGCGACGCCGAACAGGTCCAGGACGTCGCTCAGGATCCAGCAGACGAGGAGCACGGCGAGGGCCGATCCGGCAGCGACCAGCGCGCGCAGCCGGACCGCCCGCCAGCCGGATCCGGAGCGGAGGTGCCGGAGACCGGGCAGCAGCACGACGACGGCGAGCACCGCGAACGCGACGTCGACGGGGACGAGCTTCGACGGCGCCTGCAGCTGGGTGGCGAGCAGCCACTCCGTCGGACTCACGACCGTGCCGCCGCTGCCGAGCGGTGCGCCTGCCGGAGGGCCCACAGGTGCTTCGGCCGCAGCCCCGGCACGTAGGCCGACGCCAGCGCCCGGGCAACCCGCGGCACGTGCAGCGGCGTCGGGACGACCAGCCAGAGCGGTTCGTGCCGAGCGCCGAACTTCTCCTTGAACCGCTGCAGCGACCGGAACCCGTACACCGGTTCGAGCACCCGGGCGAGGAGCACCGAACCGCGCGCGACGAGCGCCCCTGCCCCGGCGTGGGCGGCCAGCGGCGTGCCGGAGAGGCTGATCGTGGTGAGCCCGGCCTCGCGGGCACGGAGCGCGGTCCGGGCGATGAGGAACTCCATCACCCCGGGCATCCCGTCGTCGCCGCGGCGCATCACGTCGAGCGTCCAGCCCGTCAGTGCTCCCCGCTCGTGGACCGGCAGCCAGCTGGTGACCGCGGTCACGCGCCCGTCCGGGTCGACGGCGAGCATGAGCCGGACGTCCGGGTCGTCGAGCTCGCGGAACCCGCCCAGCGTGAAGCCCATCTCCGGCAGGCGCCGGTCGGCGGCCCACCGCGTGCAGATCGCCTCGACCTCGGCACGGCGGCCGTCGTCGAGCGCGTCGAGGGTGGTCCACTCGTCGCGGACGCCCTCGCGGTCGGCCCGGTTCGACGCGGTCCGCAGGTCCTGGCGCTTCTTGCCGCGTAGGTCGAACGTCGTCACGTCGAGCACGCACTCGACGCCGACCGGCAGTGCGGTCCACCCCTCGGCGCCGAGGATCGCGCGGACGGGCTCGTGCACGCTCGTGAACGCGGGCACCCAGCCGTTGCGCTCGCAGAACGCCGTGAAACCGGCGAGCACGTCCGCGCGGTCGGCGGCCGCGCAGGCCGGGTCCGAGACGGCGAGGGCGACCTCGCCGCGCACCCGGTAGGCCACGGCCCCACGTCCGTCCGGGGCGGTCCACGTCGCGTTGCCGCGCCAAGTGCCCATGTGCCCGAGGGTGCCGGCGTCACCGTCCCGGAGCATCTCGACGAGGTCGTCGGACGGCGCGTCGGCGGCCCGGAACCGCGACCGGACGAGCCGGGGTCGCAGGAGGACCACGGCGAGCAGCACGGCGGCGGGCACGATCCAGGCGCCGAGCAGGGTGACCTGCCACTCGATCGCGTCGAGTCCGAGCCCCTGCCACTGCACCGCGTCGTCCTTGACCGGCTCGATGAGGAACGCATCGGCCAGCACGACGGTGAGCGTCAGGAGCACGGCGATCGCCAGCGCGACGCCGACGCGTCGACCACGGTGCACGAGCCAGGCGGCCAGGAGCAGCAGCAGCCCGACGACCACCACGGAACGGTCGGGCATCGCGTCGGCGAAGGGCGAGAGCACGCCGTCCGGGTCCGGCACGACCGGGGTGACCAGCGTGCCCGCGCCGAGGGCGATGAGGGCGCTCACGACGACCGTCCGTGCGGTGACGCGGGTGGTGCGGCTCTGGGTCCTGGAGGCGCGGCGCACGATCCACACGCCGGCCGCGGTCCCGAGCAGGGTCGCCAGGGCTCGTGCCAGGTCCGACCCGTGGCCCGCGAAGAGCACGAGGGTGAGCACCACGGTCCAGAGCGCGGCGCGCGTCCGCCAGCGACGCTGCGCGGGCATCGCCGCCGAGGCGGCTCCGAGCAGTGCCGCGGCCACGATCGAGGGTGCGAAGAGCGGCTGCCCGACGGCGAACTCGGCGTGCGCCTCGCCCAGGGCCGAGCCGATCGTGACGGTCAGGAGGGCCGCGAGCACGCCGAGCAGCGGCGCGCCGACCCCGATCACCAGGGTCCGCAGCGACCCGAGGGAGCGCTCGGCGAGGACGGTCGTCAGGACGACGGCCACGAGGGCGAGGCACGCGACCGGCGGGTGGTGCGGGAAGTCCGGTTCGGAGTGTGCAAGGCGTGCGGTCACCACGAGCGCCGCCGCGACCACCGTCACGGCGACGGAGACGGGGGACCGACGGAGTCGTCCGAGGAGCGCTGCTGGTGCCACGATCCCATCCCAGCCGATCGCGCCTCCTGGGGCATCGCTCCTCGGCGTGAACCACGATGGCCGATCGGCCAGTCGGGGCTGGCTCCGAGGATGACCGTCAGACGATGGGTGCGGCCGGCACGTGCTCCACCGGCAGTCGCAGGTGCAGCGCGAACCCGTCGTCCGGCTGCGGACCGGACTCCATGCTCCCGCCGAGGAGCGACGCCCGCTCGCCGAGGCCGATCAGACCGAGGCCGGAACCCGGGAGTTCGAGCCGCTCGGAACGGGCCGGGCCGTTCACGACGTCGACGAGGACGTGCTCGCCGTGGATCCGACCGCTCACCCGGACCGTGGCGTCCGGAGCGTGCTTGCGGACGTTCGTCAGCCCCTCCTGCACGAACCGGTAGACCGCGCGCTGCAGCGGCTGGGCGAGGGTGTCCGGCAGGTCGACGGTCGTGCTCGTCTCGAGGCCGCTCTCGGCGATGAGTCGGGGGAGGTCGGTGAGCACCGGCTGCGGCGCGATCTCACGGTCGGTGCCGCCCGAGGCGCGGAGCACCTGCACCATCTCGCGGAGCTCCTGCAGGGTCACGACGCACAGCTGCCGGATCGTCCGGGCGAACCCGCGTTCGGCCTCGTCGCGACCGGCCATCTGCATCGCGCCGGCCTGCACCGCGATCAGGGTCACCTGGTGCGAGACGACGTCGTGCATCTCCCGCGCGAGGAGCGCCCGTTCCCGGGACAGGGCGACGGCCGCGGCCTGCCGGCGTTCGTCCTCGCGGGCCCGGCGGGACTCCACGAGTTGCTCGGTCAGGCGTGCGCGGGTCTGCGCGAGCAGCCCGACGGCGAGGGGCCCGAGCGCGAAGATGAGCGCGTAGACGACGGAGACGACGATCTCGTCCAGGGTCTGCGGCGGCCCGACGAACCCGCTGAAGCCGACGAACTGCACCAGCGCGGCGAGGAGCATCAGCCACCGGCGGCTCGTGCGCTCCCCGAGGGTGAAAAGCGCCACGCTCGCCGCCACGACCGCGGAGCCGACGAACAGCCCGGGGACGGTCAGGGCGAACGCGAGCACGGGGAAGCGGCGTCGGAGCAGCAGGGCAGCGGCCGCGAGCAGCGACAACCACGTCTCGAGGGGGGTCGCCCCGGAGATGTCGAGCACGGCGTCCGCGACGGCGGCGGCGACGAAGAGGGCGTCGACCAGCCACCACGGTGCACGGTGGGTGCGCACCCAGCGCAGGCCGGCGTCGACGAGGCGGTCGAGCCTCCCGTCGGTCGCCGCGAGCACCCGCCGGACGCGCCCCGACCGCTGCGCGTCAACCATCCAGGAGTCCCGCCTCGGCCGCGCGCAGCGCGAGCTGGACGCGCGTCGCGACGCCGAACGCGGCGAGCAGCGACCGGATGTCCTCCTTGACGGTGCCGGTGCTCACGCCGAGGCGTCGGCCGATGTCCGGGTTGCTGACGCCGTCCGCGACGAGTCGGAGCACCGCGTGCTCCCGGTCGCTGACCGACGGTGCGGGTGCCGCTGGCCGCGCGGCGAACAGCCGGGACCGATCGACGCCCGGTGCCAGGACGACCCCGCCGCGGGCGAGGACCCGGACGTACTCGGCGAGGGCCTCCGGGTCGGTGTCCTTGAGCAGGAACCCGGCTGCGCCGAGCTCCATCGCCCGTCCGACGTACTCGTCGGTGTCGAACGTCGTGAGCATCGCGACCGCCGGCGGTTCGGGGAGGGTCTGCAGTTCGCGCAGGACCTCGAGACCGTTCACCCGGGGCATCCGCACGTCGAGGAGCACGACGTCCGGCGCGTGCGACCGGATGACCTGCACGGCGTCGACGTCCCCGGTCGTCGCGACGACCTCGATGTCCGGCGCGGCGCCGAGGATCAGCTCGAAGCCGTAGCGGACGAGCGTCTCGTCGTCGACGATCACCACGGTTGTCACGCGCGTCATCTTGTCATGCACGTTGGCGTTCCGAGGGTGACTCGCTACTGTGGCAGGCACTGGTCATGTCCGCGCATGACCACCCGCACGACCAGCGACGGAGCACGAGGACCGCATGACGAGCCGGATCACCGAGGGTGCCGAACCGAAGCACCAGCAGCTGCGGCGCATCCTGCTCGACCTCGCCACGGTCCGGCTCGCACCCGGGGCGGCGATCCCGTCGGAGCGCCAGCTCATCGCCGAGTACGGGGTCTCCCGCATCACCGTGCGCGAGGCCCTCGGCCAGCTCGTGAACGAGGGCTACCTCGAGCGGGTGCGCGGCAAGGGGACCTTCGTGGCGCACCGCCCCGTGCAGTCGACGCTGCACCTGGCGTCGTTCACCGAGGAGATGCGGGCGATGGGGCACGTCCCGACGACGGTCGTGCTCGTGCGCGAGGAGCGGCTCCCGCCGTCCGACACCGCCGCGGCGCTGCGGCTGGGTGAGACGGAGGCGGCCTTCCACGTGAAGCGCCTGCGCATGGCCGACGGGGCACCGGTGTCGATCGACGACGCCTGGCTCGTCGCGGACGCCTTCCCCAGGCTGCTCGACCACGACCTGTCCGGTTCGATCTACTCGATCATCGCCACGGAGTACGGCACGCCGATCGACCGCGCGCAGCAGACCGTCGCGGCGAACCCCGCGGCGGACGACGTGGCGACGCTGCTCGGCACGAAGACCGGAGCGCCGCTGCTGGAGTTCGACCGGGTGTCGTACGCCGGGGACCGTCCGGTGGAGCACACGCGGAGCTGGTACCGGTCGGACCGCTACCGCGTGCAGATGGAGGTCACGGCGACGGCTCCGCACGCGGTCGCGTAGCGGCACCGAGACTCGGCCCCGCGGACACCTTCGCGACCGATCGGGGCCGGGATTGTCCGCGGAGCCGAGGCTCGGGTGGCCGGCTCAGACCTCGAAGAGGGTGTCGCCCTCGCGCACGGTCGTGCCGACCGTGTCCTGCGCGACCGAGTCCGGCGCGGAGCCGAGCACGACCACGGGGCAGATCGGCGAGTAGCCGGCGGCCGAGATCACCGAGGGGGTGAACCGGACGACCGGGTCACCCGCGACGACGGTGTCACCCTCGGCCGCGATGAGCTCGAAGCCCTCGCCCGAGAGCTTCACGGTGTCGATGCCCACGTGCACGAGCACATCGGTGCCCGCGGTGCCCTGCAGCGCGAACGCGTGCGGATGCAGCTTCACGATCGTCCCGTCGACCGGCGCCACCGCGGTCACGGCGCCCTCGACCCCGGTCGGGTCCACCGCGACGCCGGCGCCGACGAGCTGGCCGGCGAAGACCGGGTCCGGCACGTCGGCGAGTGGGACGACCGGGCCCTGGAACGGGGTCCGGACGGCGGTCACAGCTCGTCCTGGATGTCCTGCGCGAGGTTGTCGGCGATCGGGCCGACGATGACCTGCCACCCGGTGCCGCCACCGACGACGGCCTGTGCGCCGGCGGCCTTCAGTGCGTCCTTGTCGACCAGATCGCCGTCCTCGACCTCGACGCGGAGGCGCGTGATGCAGCCCTCGACCTCGTCGATGTTCTCGGCGCCACCCAGCGCGGCGATGATGTCAGCGGCCTTGATGTCAGCCATCGTTTCCTCCTCGTTACGAAAACGCGTGCCGGGTTGACAGGCGTGGGGTCGCGGTTCAGACTACGGAACTGGTCATGACCGGACAGGACCGGACCTGGCGACACCGCCGAGGTTACCTGCGCTGACTGTACGACTCAACTCACCCCGACAGCTCCACCCAACGACGAGAGGACCTCCGATGAGCACCACCACTGCCACGGATGTGCCGGAGAAGAAGACCCCGAAGAAGCAGTCACGCGTCTTCGCCAACGCCCAGCGCCTCGGCCGCAGCCTGCTCCTGCCGATCGCGGTCATGCCGGCGGCGGGCATCCTGCTCCGCCTCGGCCAGGCCGACATGCTCGGCGCGATCCCCGGCTTCGAGAAGGGCGCGACGATCATCGCCGCCGCCGGCAACGGTGTCTTCACCTGGCTGCCGCTGCTCTTCGCGGTCGGCATCGCGATCGGCTGGGCGAAGAAGTCGGACGGCACCACGGCGCTCGCCGCGGTCGTCGGCTACATGGTCATGTACCAGGTGTTCGCGGCGATGTCGCCGATCGTCCTCGACGGGGTCAAGGACGCGAGCGGCAACCAGGCCACGATCAACTTCGGCGTCCTCGGCGGCATCGTCATGGGTCTCGTGTCGGCGGTCCTGTGGGAGAAGTTCCACCGGACGAAGATGCCCGACTTCCTCGGCTTCTTCTCGGGTCGTCGCCTCGTCCCGATCCTCACCGCCGTCGCCGGTCTCCTCATCGCGGTCGTGATGTCGTTCTTCTACCGCTACTTCGACATCGCCCTGACCGCCGCCGGCCAGGCCGTCGCGGACAACGCCGTCATCGGCGGCGGCATCTTCGGGTTCGTCAACCGCATGCTCATCCCGATCGGGCTCCACCAGCTGCTCAACTTCTTCCCGTGGTTCCAGCTCGGCAGCTTCACGACGGGTGGCGTGACCTACCACGGCGACATCGCGCGCTTCCTCGCCGGCGACCCCACCGCGGGCATCTTCCAGACCGGCTTCTTCCCGATCATGATGTTCGCCCTGCCGGCCGGTGCCCTGGCGATCTGGCGCAACGCCAAGCCGCAGAACCGCAAGCTCGTCGGCGGCATCATGCTCTCGGCCGCGCTCACCTCGTTCGTGACCGGCATCACCGAGCCGCTCGAGTACTCCTTCATGTTCGTCGCGTTCCCGCTGTACATCATCCACGCGGTGCTCACGGGCACCTCGCTGGCCCTGGTGAACGCGCTCGGCATCCACGACGGGTTCTCGTTCTCCGCCGGTGCCATCGACTTCGTCCTGAACTTCGGCAAGGCGGACGGAGCGATCTGGCTCATCCCGATCGGCCTCGGCTACGCGGTGATCTACTACTTCCTCTTCAGTTTCGTGATCAAGAAGTGGAACCTCCGCACGCCCGGGCGTGAGGACGACACGATCGCCGAGAACACTATCGACGCGGCCACGAAGCCGTAGACGTCACCACGTGACGGACGGGAGGCGCGGTGCCAGCTGGCACCGCGCCTCCCGTCCGTCGTCCGGCTGATACTGGTTTTGACAACCGTTATCAACTACGCCTACGCTCGTCGACATGCACAACCGTCTCCTCGCCCTGCCGCTCGTCGCCGGCGCCGCCGCGCTCGCCCTGACGGGCTGCGCGACGTCCTCCGCCTCCGGCGACGCCTCCGGCGACGGCACCGTCCGGGTCGTCGCCTCCACCAACGTCTACGGCTCGATCGTCGAGGCGATCGGTGGCGACCACGTCTCCGTCACGAGCATCCTGGACGACCCGTCGCAGGACCCGCACTCGTTCGAGTCGAGCGCGAAGACGCAGCTCGCGGTGTCCAAGGCCGACCTCCTCATCGAGAACGGGGGCGGGTACGACGACTTCATGACGACCCTCGCCGACGCCTCGAGCACGAAGGCCGACACGATCAACGTCGTGAAGCTCTCCGGCCTCGACAAAGGCGGCGACGCCGAGTTCAACGAGCACGTGTTCTACAGCT
>NZ_JAUZED010000012.1 GCF_030705415.1 Curtobacterium sp. A7_M15
GGGCGCGGGCGCGGGTCGCGGGTTGCGCCCCGGTGCGTCCGCGGGTCGCGGGCGCGGTGCATCGGCGGGCCGCGGGCGCGGTGCGTCAGTGCCGCGACGTCGCCACCGTGGCCACCCGCAGGTCGTCGAACGTGCTCGTGAAACCCGCACCGCCGAGCGAGATCAGGCCGATCCGCGGCTCGGTGCCGAGGTCCGCCGTCCACGTCCCGCCCCGCACGAAGTGCCGACCGTCGACGCTGGTGTACGCGGTGTAGCGGTGCTCACCGGCCACGAACCGGTGCACGATCCGCAGCGTCGTGGCGTCCCCGACCGGCCCGACGACCATGTTCCCGTATGTCGGCGCGCCGGCCGCCTGCCCGGAGACCTGCTTGCCGAACTCCGTCTGCCGGGTGTCGAAGATCGAGTTGGACGTCAGACGGACGTAGTCGCTGTCGCTCCCGTACACGATGAGGCCGCCCTGCACGTAGTTCACACCGTCGCCGGTCGCCGGGGTGTCGACGGCCACCGTGGTCTCGGCCACCCAGTCGCCCCGCGGAGCCGGTTCGGACAGCACCGATGCCAGCGGCGTCGACGGCGGGTGGATGTCGGCGTCCTGCGTCCGCCACCGGAAGGCGCCGCCCGCGACCGTCCACGTGGACGCGTCGGGCTCGCGGGTCCAGCGGAGTGTCGGCGGGAGCGTCGTCCCGTCGAAGTCGGTCGACAGCGCTCGGATCGTCCGACCGGGCACGTCGACCGGTGCTGCCGTGGCGCGGTACGTCGGCCGTTGCCCCGGCTGCGCCACCGGTCCCGGTTCGATGTCGTCCGAGGGGCCGGCGCCGCCACGGACGACGGGCCACCCGCGCACCCAGTCCAGCGGGTCGATGAGCACCGGGCGCTTCGTGTAGGTGCCCTGGCCGGCGTAGTACGGGTCGTCGCGGTCGACGGCGTGGTAGACGATCCAGTCCTGCCCGGCGAGGTCGGTGACGACGGTGTTGTGCCCGGTGCCGACCCAGCGGTTCCCGTTCTGGGCGAGCAGGGGCGTCCCGCCCACCCGGGTGCTCGTGATCCGCACACCGTCCCGGTCGGTGAAGGGTCCGAGCGGGCTGCGCGACCGGGCGACGAACACGCCGTAGCCGGTCAGGGCGCCGTTGCAGCAGTTCGTGGCGGACCCCATGAAGTACCACCAACCGTCGTGCCGCATCAGGTACGTGCCCTCGTACCGGTTGTCGATCGCGATCTCTCGCTCGGTCGACGGGATCGACCGCAGCCCGTCGGCGGTCAGCCGACGGACGTTCACCCCGCCGAAGTAGCTGCCGAAGTACAGGTAGGTGCTGCCGTGGTCGGTGATGACCTCCGGGTCGAACTCCCACCGCTGCCCACTGCCGTTCGGCGCGGCCTGCGGTGCCACGACGGGACCGCCGGAGTCCGTCCACGGTCCGGTCGGGCTCGGGCTCGTGGCGACGCCGACGGCCGATCCGCCACCGGTCGGTGCCGTGCCGCTCGGCGTGTCCGAGGCCGCGTAGTAGAGGTACCAGGTCCCCGGCCGGCCGTGCGTCCCGGCGCGGTACACGACGTCCGGCGCCCAGATGCCGTTCGCGTCACCCACCCAGGCAGGCTTCGTCGGGAAGGCGTCGTCGACGTAGGTCCAGTGGGTCAGGTCGGTGGACCGGTAGGTCGGGACCCCGTGCTGCACGAGCGACCCGTCGGGGTTCTGCTCCGTCTCCGTCAGCGCGTCGGTCGTGCAGTAGAGGTACCAGTTCCGGTCGCGGCCCACCCCGCGGGCGACGGTCGGGTCGGCGCAGCTCGCGGCGGTCTGCCCGTCCGGCAGTGCGAGCGTCATCGGGTTCCGGTGCGTGGGCGCGGTGCTGCCCCGTGCGGACGTCGTCGCCGCGGCCTCGGCGGATCCGCCGCCGACACCGGCCTGGAGGAACGTGGTCGCGAGCCCCGCGACCGTCGCGATGGCGAGTGCTGCTCGGAGTGATCGGCGCACGGTGGACCTGCTCTCGTCGTCGAGGAGCGTGCGGACGAGGGCGAGCGTACGCTCGGCGCCACCGGCCCGTCCGACGAAGGAGTCGCGAGATGTCCGCACGGTTCGTCTACTGGATCAACGCCTCGCTCGACGGCTTCGTCGAGGCCGAGGCCGGAGAGCACAGCGGCGTCGAGGGACCGGAGTGGCTCCGCATCGACGAGACCGTGCACCGCGAGTTCAACCGCCGCGCTCGGGCGATGACGCTGTCGGTCGAGGGTCGCATCGTCCACGACATGATGGACCCGTTCTGGCCCGACGCCCGCACCGACGAGTCCCTGCCCGCGTACATGCGCGAGTACGGCGAGATCTGGACCGAGCAGCCGAAGATCCTGGTCTCCCGCTCGCGGACCGCGGCCGACCACAACACGCGGATCATCGGCCGCGACGAGGACGCGATCGACGAGCTCGCCCGCATCCGCGACGAGTCCGAAGGCGACGTCGGTGTCGGCGGCCCGAGCATCGCGACGCAGCTGCTCGACGCCGGACTCCTCGACGAGCTGATGGTGTTCACGCACCCCGCCGTCCTCGGCCGGGGCCGTCCGCTGTTCGACCCGCCGGCCTCCGGCGCCCGAGGGCCGCTGCTGCTCGACCTGGTGGAGCAGCAGCGCTGGGACACCGGCGTGACGCTGCACCGGTACGAGCTCCGGCGCTGATCAGCCCCGGGACGTCGCCGCCCCGACGATGACCAGCCGCCACGCACTCGGCCGGTCGCTGTCGAAGCCGTTGAACGCGACCGAGTCGACGTCCGTGCTCGCGAGGTCGGTGAGCCGGATCGGGTGCGGGCTGTCCCGGCAGTCCACCGGGTCGACGGTGGAGCTGCCCGACCCGCGCCGCGACTCGATCCGGACGATTCCCTGCATCTGCCCGTTGCCGTAGCACGAGAGTTCGAGGTGGTCGACGGTCTGCGAGGCCGGGAACCGCAGGGTCACGCCGGGTCCGACCTCGGACGGGTCCTGCCGCCCGGGTCCGATGTCCGCGGTCAGCACGCCGAGGACGTCCGGCTCGGTCTCGGTCGCCGCTTCCTGGGCGCTCCGCCAGTCGGCGAGCGCCCCCTCGTCGACCGTCGGCGTCGTCGTGCAGCCGGCCAGCAGCAGCAGGGCGGCGAGCGCCGGGACGACGAGGTGGGTGTGGCGGGTCACGGTACGAGCCTACGGACGGGAGGCGCGGTGCCGGCTGGCGGCGCCCACCTCCCGTCCGGTGGATGGTGGCGTCAGACGTCGCGTCGGCGCGCCACCGAGAGGGCGAGCGCGCCGACCACGACCACCTCGGCAGCGAGGACGCCGAAGCCACCCCAGCCGTTCAGGACGATGCCGTCCTGTGGTGCGCCGCCGGCGTCGCCGGCCGAGTAGGTGTACAGCTGCGCCCCGGCCTGGTCGGGCAGGAACTTCGTCACGTCGAGGAGCCACTGCGCCTGGAGCACGTTCGCGATGAGCGAGAGCACGATCGGGAGGACGAGCAGGAGCCCGAGGGTGATGGCGATCCCACCGGCGCTCGACCGGACGAGGAGTCCGATGCCGTAGGCGAGCAGGGCGAGGAGCGTGACGTACACCGAGGCGCCGAGGAGTGGCAGGAAGACCGCCGGGTCGGCGAGGTCGGCGTTCACGCCCTTGCCCGCCTGCAGGGCCGCCGAGGCGAACACCCCGATCCAGATCGACACCGCGCTGACGACGAAGGTGGTGACCGCGAGGACGGAGGCCTTCGCGAGGATCACGCCCGTCCGACGGGGGTCGGCGGTGAACGTCGAGCGGACCTGGCCGGTGCCGTACTCCCCCGTGATGATGAGCACGCCGAGCACCGCGACGACGAGGGCCGTCAGGGACACGCTCGCGGTGTTGATCGTGACGAGGGTGCCGTTCGCCGAGTCCTGGCCCACCGGCGTCCCGACGTCGAGGGCGTTGCCGATGAGGACGGCCATCGCGATCGTGACCACGACGAGGATCGCGAGGCACCAGATCGTGGAGCGGATGCTGCGGAGCTTGATCCACTCGCTGCGGACGAGCCGGCCGAAGCCGAGCCCGACCGTGGGCGGCAGGGTCGTGGCGGTCATCGGGTGCCCTCCGATCGGTACTCGACGTCGTCGCGGGTGAGCGCCATGTAGGCCTCCTCGAGGCTGGCTCCCACCGGGGTGAGCTCGTGCAGCGGGACGCCGACCTGTGCGGCGATGTTCCCGACCGTGGTGGCGTCCGGGCCGACGACCATGAAGGTGCCGTCCTCGCGCGGGGTGACCGAGGCGTTCGGTCCGATCGCCTGGAACAGCTGGTCGGGGGCCGGGGTCCGGACGACCACGCGGCTGCCGCCGTTCGCACCGCCCGCGGCGACGAACTCCTGGATGGGTGCGTCGGCGAGCACGCGACCGCGGCCGAGGACGACGACGCGGTCGGCGGTCTGGGCCATCTCGCTCATCAGGTGGCTGGAGAGGAACACGGTGCGGCCGTCGGCGGCCATGCGTCGGGCGAGCTGGCGGACCCAGAGCACGCCGTCGGGGTCGAGGCCGTTGACCGGCTCGTCGAGGATGAGGGTCTTGGGGTCGCCGAGCAGTGCCGCGGCGATGCCGAGTCGCTGCCCCATGCCGAGCGAGAACCCGCCGACGCGCTTCTTGGCGACGGAGTCCAGGCCGGTCATGTCGATGACCTCGTGCACGCGGGACTTCGGGATCCCGTGGGTCGCCGCGAGCGAGAGCAGGTGGTTGTAGGCGCTCCGCCCCTGGTGGACGGCCTTGGCCTCGAGCAGCGCCCCGACCTGCCGGAGCGGGTCGCGGAAGGTCGTGTACGGCTGCCCGTTCACGGTCGCCCGCCCCGCCGTGGGGCGGTCGAGCCCCATGATCATGCGCATCGTGGTGGACTTCCCGGCGCCGTTCGGCCCGAGGAAGCCGGTCACGCTGCCCGGCCGCACGACGAACGAGACGTCGTCGACGGCGGTCTTCGGACCGTACTGTTTGGTGAGGTGCTCGACTTCGATCACGGCGGCCACGCTACGGGGACCTGGGAGTCGGCCGCGTCCACCCTGAGGGGGAGATGGGGTGGACCGCTCGGGGGACCTCCCGCGACACGGCGTCCCGACGACCGACCCCCAAAGAGGCGTTTGACGGTCGTGCCCGAGCCGACCACGATGGCGTGCGTGTCGACCATCGAGAACCTCCGCGCCACCGCGCACCCCGTCCGGCTGCGCCTGCTGTCGCTCGTCACGGGCGCCGCGATGAGCGCCGCCGAGGCCGGACGGGAGCTCGGCGTGTCCCAGGCCGCCGCGAGCTACCACCTCCGGGTGCTGGAACGCGCCGGGCTCGTGCGGGTCGTCGAGACCGTGCGGCTGCGGGGCGGCGACGCGAAGCGGTACCGGCACGAGTCGTCCGGGCGGCGGTTCCGGTTGGACGCCGCCGACGGTCCCGCTCCGGAGCCGGTCCCCGCCGAGGACCAGCGCGTGTACGTCGAGGCCCTGGTCCAGGAGCTCCTCCGCCGCACCGACGACCGCACCACCGGTCCGTCGACGTCCACGGACGCCGAGCTCTGGGTCGCGCCGGAGACCTGGCGCCGCGTGGTGCAGCACGTCGGGGACGCCGCGGCGCTCCTGCACGCCGCGGCCCGACCACCACGGACCGCCGGGACGGTGCCGGTCTCGATGACGGTCTCGATGTTCCCGATGCGGCGGCCGTGAGGACGCCCGTGATCACCGGTCCGCTCCGCCACGCCCCGTTCCGGTGGCTCGTCACCGCGCGCACGGTCAGCATCGTCGGGAACGCGGTCGCCCCCATCGCCCTGGCCTTCGCGGTCCTCGACCTGACCGGCTCCCCCGTCGACCTCGGCCTCGTGGTCGCCGCCCGCTCGGTGGCGAACGTCGCCGTGCTGCTCTTCGGCGGTGTGCTGGCGGACCGGGTGCCCCGTGACCTCCTGCTCGTCGTCACGGCACTGGCGGCAGCGGCCACCCAGGCGACCATCGCCGCGCTCGTCCTGACCGGCACCGCCACCGTCGCGCTGCTCGTGGTGCTGAGCATCCTGAACGGCGCGGTCGCGGCGGTGAGCCTGCCGACGACCGCCGCCATGGTGCCCGAGACCGTCCCGGCGACCGAACTCCGTCCCGCGAACGCGGTGATCCGCCTCGCCCTGAACGGCGGCACCGTCGTCGGGGCGTCGGCGGGCGCAGCGGTGGTCGCCGTCGTCGGTGCCGGGTGGGGGCTGGCGATCGACGCAGCGGGGTTCGCGCTCGCCGCACTCCTCTTCGCCCGGATCCGGCTCCCGAGACCCGTCCGGGACACAGACGCGGCGCCGACCTCGGTGCTCGCCGACCTCCGGGACGGCTGGGCGGAGTTCACCCGTCGCCGGTGGGTGTGGACCGTGGTGGCGCAGTTCACGGTGCTCAACGCCGCGTTCGTGGGAGCGACGACCGTGCTCGGCCCCGTCGTCGCCGACGAGTCGTTCGGTCGGGCCGCCTGGGGGCTCGTGGTGTCCGCCCAGACGGTCGGACTCGCGGTCGGGGCCGTCGTGGCGCTGCGGTGGCGACCCCGGCGAGCGCTGGGCATCGGCGTCGCGACGATGGCCGTGACGGCGCTGCCGGCAGCGGCACTCGGACTCGTGCCGACCCTCCCCGTGCTCCTCGTCGCGTTCCTGCTCGGCGGCATCGCCCTCGAATTGTTCTCCATCGCGTGGGACCACGCGCTGCAGACGAACGTGCCGCGGGAGCTGCTCTCGCGGGTGTACTCGTACGACATGGTCGGGTCGTTCGTCGCGGTGCCGCTCGGTGAGGCGCTCGTCGGGCCGCTCGCCGGAGCCGTCGGCACCCCGGCGACCCTCGTCGGGTGCGCGGTGGTGATCGTGCTGGCCACCGCGGTCGCGGCGTCGACCCGGAGCGTCCGAGGAGTCGAGGTCGCCACCGCCTGACGCGGCGCCGAGCGCTACCCTGACGCCGTGAGCGATGCGCTGGACGACGGGCCGTTCTTCCACGGCACCAAGGCGGACCTGCGGGTGGGCGACCTGCTGACCTCCGGGTTCCGGTCGAACTACCGGCCCGAGGTCGTGATGAACCACGTCTACTTCACCGCACTCCGCGACGGAGCGGGGCTCGCGGCCGAACTCGCGGCGGGCGACGGACTCCCCCGCGTGTACGAGGTCGAGCCGACGGGTTCGTTCGAGGCCGACCCGAACGTGACCGACAAGAAGTTCCCCGGCAACCCGACGCGCTCGTACCGCAGCGCGGCGCCCCTCCGGATCACCGGTGAGGTCACGGACTGGCCGAGGCTGACGCCCGAGGCGCTGCAGGCGTGGCGGGACCGTCTGGCCGTCCTGCGGTCGGACGAGCGCGGCGAGATCATCAACTGACCGGGCTCCGGGGATCCCATCACTAGCGTGGCGGCACTGCGTTCGTCGTCGAGTGGAGGGTGGGTGCCCGATGGGTGTGTCCCCGCGCGCACGTCCGGCCGAGTGGTCGTGGCTCCGGCGGAACGGGCTGTTCGTCGCGAACGCCACGGTCTTCCTGTGCTGCTTCGTCGGCATGGTGTTGGCCGGGTGGCGCGTCGCCGACCACGACGCGGTCCTGCACGGGCAGGCCGCCGAGTCGCTGTGGGGGTTCCTGAGCAGCGGCGACTTCGCCGAGGCCACCTTCGAGAACTGGGAGAGCGAGTTCCTGCAGATGGGGTCGTACGTCGTGCTGACGGTCTTCCTCTTCCAGAAGGGCTCGAGCGAGTCGAAGCCGCTCGACGAGGACGCCCCGCAGGACGTCGATCCGCGCGACCGAGCGAGGGAGTCGCACGTGCCGGGGCCCGTCCGTCGCGGGGGCGTCGCGCTCGTCCTGTACGAGAACTCGTTGCTCCTGCTCTTCGCGGTCCTCTTCGCAGGCAGTGTCGTCGGGCACGTCATCGGCGGCGCAGCCGCGTACAACCAAGAGCAGCTCGAGCACGGGGGAACCGTCGTGACCGCGTGGCAGTACCTCGGCACGAGCCAGTTCTGGTTCGAGTCGATGCAGAACTGGCAGTCGGAGTTCCTCGTCATCACCGTGATGGTCGTCGCGACGGTGTGGCTCCGGCAGCGCGGGTCGAGTCAGTCGAAGCCGGTCGCGGCGCCGCACACCGAGACCGGCGGCTGAGCGCGAGCCGCGGTCGTCAGCGCGACCGGGCCCGGTACTCCCCCGGCGGACCGCCGCAGGCCCGGGCGAAGTGCGCGTAGAAGCTCGACTGCGATCCGAACCCCGCCGCGTGCGCGATCTCCGACGTCGTCATCGAGGTCGTCGCCAGCAGCCGCTGCGCCTCGGCGACCCGGCACCGGGTGAGGTACTCGAGGATGGTGGTTCCGACGTCCTGGCGGAACACTGACATTGCGTAGTGCGGGTGCAGGTGCGCCGCCGCGGCCACGTCGGCCACCTCGATCGGCTCGCGGAACCGGTCGACCACGAACCGCACCATGTCGATCACCCGGTGCATGGCGTCCGCGGTGCCGTGCCCGCCGTCCGTGCGGAGGTCGACGGCGTCCCGGTGGTGTCGCAGCAGCCGCCGGACGAGCGCCTGGGCCTCGAGGTTCGCGATGGTCTCGGCGCCCTCGTCCGCGAAGTCGCGCTGCCACGACCCGAGCATCGACTCGACGTCACGCCCCGCGGCCTCGGTGGGCACGACGACCGGGCGGTTGAGCAGCATCGCCCCGAGGTCGTGGTCGGGCAGTCCCCAGGCGAGCACCTCGGCGAGCGGGATGTGCACCCAGCGGAACTCTCCCGTACCCGTCCCGTCGCCGACGAGCTGGTGCGGCGTCCATCCCCAGAAGAGCGCGATCTCGCCCGCGTGGACACTGACCGGAGCACCGCCGAAGCGGTAGTCGAGGTGCCCGTCGAGCACGAGGTTGATCTCGAGGTCGTCGTGCCGGTGCGACGACGCCATGAGCGGCGCCGGGCCGCGGTGGCTCCAGTACGCCGCTTCCATCGTCTCCACGTTGAGCACGCCACGAGCCTACGACGGCGACCTCGGCACGGACAGGCCGAGCCCGGGCCGATCCGAGGATCCTGGAAGCCCGCCGTCCGAAGCCGGAGGCTCGCACCCGCCACCGCTTCCTAGCGTCGAACCATGACCAAGATCACCATCATCGGCGCCGGCGGCTTCGTCTTCCCCTTCCGCCTCATCGGCGACCTCGTCTCCTTCCCAGCGCTGCAGGGCGCGACGCTGCACCTCATGGACCTCGACGCGGGCAGGGTCGCCCGTACCGCGAACGCCGCCCGCGAGCTCGTCGCCCACCACGGCCTCGGCACCGAGGTCCTCGAGACCACCGACCGTCGCGAAGCCCTCGCCGGCGCGGACGTCGTCATCATCACGTTCCAGGTCGGTGGCGTCGAGTCGTACAAGTGGGACGTCGAGATCCCGCGGAAGTACGGCATCGACCAGGCGGTCGGCGACACCGTCGGCCCGGGCGGCGTCTTCCGGTTCCTGCGGTCCGTGCGCGCCTACGAGGACATCGCCCGCGACGCGCTCGAACTCTGCCCGGACGCCCAGTTCATCAACTACGCGAACCCGATGGCGATGGCCACCGCGTTCCTCAACGCGAAGGGCCTGCGCACCGTCGGCCTCTGCCACAGCGTGCAGGGCACCACGCGCATGCTGGCCCGGACCCTCGGCGTGCCGTACGACGAGGTCGAGTACGTCAGCGCCGGCATCAACCACCAGGCCTGGATCCTGGAGTTCAAGCGGCGGAACGGCGAGGACCTGTACCCGCGCCTCCGCGAGGTCATGACCGCGAAGCACCGACGCGGCATCGCGGCGGCGGACCTGCACGACGACGACGGCGACCACAGCGAGGCCGCTGCGGCTGCCAGCAACTACGAGGGCGGCAACGAGCAGGTCCGCACGCAGCTGATGCGGTCGTTCGGGTACTTCGAGACGGAGTCCAGCCACCACGCGAGCGAGTACGTGCCGTACTTCCGCAAGGACCCGGAGACGGTGCTCGAGTACATCCCGGAGCGCTGGGACTACTACGAGATCTGCCTCGCCCACGACGAGCAGGGCGACGTCGACCAGCAGCTCGAGAAGCTCAAGGCCGACCTCTCCCCGTCGGTCGAGTACGGCGCGAGCATCGTCAACGCGATCGTCACGGGCGTCCCCGCGGTGGTCTACGGCAACGTCCCGAACCGTACCAGCGTGATCGCGAACCTGCCGTCGGACGCCTGCGTCGAGGTCGCCTGCCTTGCCGACGGCAACGGGGTCACCCCGATCTCGTTCGGCGAACTCCCCCCGCAGCTCGCGGCGATCAACCGGACGAACACGAACGTGCAGACGCTGGCCGTCCGCGCGGCGCTGACCGGCAGCGTCGAGCACGTCCACCACGCGGTCGCGCTCGACCCCCTCACCGCGGCGCACCTCACGCTCGACCGGATCGCCGACATGACCGACGAGCTGCTGCACGCGCACGCCGCGCTGCTCCCGGAGTCGCTGCGTCCGGCGACCGCGGAACCGGCTGAGCAGGGTGCCGTCCAGGAGGCGCGACCCGCCCTCGTCTGACCGCCCCGTCCGCCGGCGGGGCCGGGTCCACCGCGCGACCCGGCCCCGTCACGGACGCACCCGGACCCCGGGACGTGCACCGCGCCTCCCCGACCACCACGGCACCACGACCTCGAAGGAGAGGACCATGCCGACCCGACCACCCACCCAGCTCGCCCGACGCGGGTTCCTCGCGCTCGCCGGCATCTCGATGGCCGGCGCACTCGCCGCCTGTGCCGGCCAGGGCACCGCCGCCCGAGGCGGCACGAAGCACATCCGACTCTCGACCTGGAACATCCCGACCGACATCACGAGCTACCAGCAGATCGCCGACGAGTTCGTCGCGGCGCACCCCGGCACCAGCGTCGCCGTCGAGGTCACCACCGGTCAGTTCCACCAGTGGTTCATCACCCGGCTCGCCGCCGACCTCGCACCCGACGTCATCCGGATCACCCCGCAGCAGATCGGCCGGTACGCCGCGAACGGCAGCCTCGTCGACATCTCCGGATCGATCCCGGAGGACTACCAGCAGGACTACAGCGAGCCCTTCTGGGCGATCGGTGCCCGCGACGACGGCGTGTACGGCGTCTTCCAGCACACCGACAACTTCATCACCTACTACAACCGCGAGGTCATGGAGCAGATCGGGGTGGCGCCGCCCACCGCGCTCGCGGACGCCTGGACCTGGGACGAGTTCCTCGACGTCGCGAAGGAGGTCAAGCAGGTCACCGGCAAGTACGCGTTCGGGTACGGCTGGTCCGCGCCGGAGACCGCCTACCGCTGGCTGCCGTTCGTGTACCAGAACGGGGGCGCGTTCCTCGGCGAGGACGGCGCCACCCCCTCCATGGACACCCCGGAGGCGATCGACGCCCTGGCGTTCGGCCGCACGTGGTACGCCGACGGCCTCGCCACCACCGGCAACCTGTCGAAGAGCGGCGGCGGGGACGTCTCGCGCAACCTGTTCCTGACGGGGCAGATCGGCATGATGCTCAACAATCCCGAGTCCATCGTGCAGCTCGACACGGACATGCGGGACAACTGGGGCACGGCGCCGATGATCCGGAACGCCGGCGAGGCGAGCGACCTCGGCGGGAACGCCCTCGCCGTCACGAAGTCGAGCAAGCACCCGGAACTCGCGGCCGAACTCGTCGCGATGATCACCTCGCGGTCGAAGATGCAGCAGTTCTGCCACGACGGCAACTGGCTGCCGGCGCGCGAGTCCCTCGACGCGGCGGACATCGGGTACGCGTCCAACTCGGACACCATGCAGCGGTTCATCGACCAGGGGTCGACCATCCCGCTGTCGATGGTGAAGGCCGAGAGCGGGCAGTACTTCTCGTCGCTCAACGCGGTGTTCGCCGACTACCTCGACCTGTGCCTGCTCGGGCAGCTCAGTCCGAAGGAGGCCTCGAGCCAGATGATGGAGGCGATGCGCAGTGTCACTGCGAACTGAGACCGCGCCGGTCCGGACCACGGCGTCGACGGCCCCGCCCACCGGAGGGCTCCCGGCCGGCGGTGCCGTGCGACGACGTCACGGGCGGGTCGTCCCCTGGGTGTTCGTCGGCCCCGCCGCACTGCTGTTCCTCGGCTTCTCGCTCATCCCCATCGTCACCGCGATCGCCCTGAGCTTCCAGGACTCGAGCACCTCGCTCGGTGACGGCACCTGGGTCGGCGGGAAGAACTTCGTCGACATGGGCTCCGACCCGCTCATCGGGACGGCGCTGCGGAACACGCTCGTCTTCACGATCGGGACCGTCCCGACCGCGATGGCGATCGGGCTCGCCCTCGCCGTCGCGCTGAACCGATCGCTGCCCGGACGTTCGGTCTTCCGAGCGTTGTTCTTCGTGCCGATGGTCGCCGCCGGTGTCGTGGTCGGCGTCATCATGTCGTGGATCTTCAACGGCGACTACGGGGTCGTGAACAACCTGCTCGAGGCACTCGGACTCGGCCGCGTGCCCTGGCTGACCGCGCCCGGCTGGGCGATGGCGACCCTCGTGATCGTCGTCGTGTGGACCCGGATCGGCTTCTGCATGGTGATCTACCTCGGTGCGCTGCAGTCCGTGCCCGCAGAACTGAAGGAGGCCGCGGCGATCGACGGTGCCTCACGCTGGGTCCGCTTCCGGACCATCACGTGGCCGCTCCTGCGTCCGACGACGTCGATCCTCCTCATCCTCAACGTGGTGTTCTCGCTGCAGGCGTTCGACGTCATCTACGTGATGACCGGCGGTGGCCCCGGCTTCTCGACCACGGTGCTCATCCAGTACGTGTTCCGGTCCGCGTTCATCGACGCGCGCATGGGGTACGCCGCGGCGCTCGGGCTGGTGCTCGTCGCGATCCTGCTCGTGTTCACGTTGCTCCGGCAGCGGGCCAACAAGAAGGCCGAGGAGATGCTCTGATGGCAGTACTCACGACGTCCCAACCGCGCCCGGTCCGTGCCCGACGCCCACGTCCGGGCCGCTGGGTGCTCGTCGCCGGGCTCACCGCGCTGGCGATCCTCATGGTGTTCCCGCTGTACTGGATGGTCGTCTCCGCGCTCACCCCCGGGGGCCAGTCGCAGAGCGGCACGTTCTCACTCTTCCCGACCCGGCCCACCTTCGAGAACTACACGCAGGTGTTCAGCACGCAGCCGGTCTGGCGGTGGCTCGGGAACTCCGCGCTCATCACCAGTGTGGGCACCGCGCTGAGCGTCGTCGTGTCGCTGATGGCCGGGTACGCCCTGGCGAAGTTCCGCTTCGTCGGGCGGGGGCTGCTCTACTCGGCGTTCCTCGTCACGATCATGATCCCGATCCAGGTGACCCTGGTGCCGAGCTTCCTGGTCGTCGCGAAGATCGGGCTGGTCGACTCCCCCTGGGCCGTCATCCTGCCGACGGTGTTCGACGTGGTCGGGATCTTCATCGCCCGGCAGTTCATGCTCGGGGTGCCGGACGCCCTGATGGAGGCCGCGCGGCTCGATGGCGCTGGTGAATTCCAGACCTTCTTCCGGGTCGTGCTGCCGACCTGCGGTCCCCTCGTCGGGGTGCTCGTGATCCTCGGGTTCATGACCCGGTGGAACGACTTCCTGTGGCCGCTCGTCGTGCTGCAGGGCAACGAGAACCTCACGGTGCCGGTGGCCCTGTCGACGCTGACGAACAACCCGGCGTTCAGTTCGCCGTGGGGTGCCGTGATGGCGATCGCGACCGTGACGGTGCTCCCGCTGCTCGTGGTGTTCCTGGCATTCCAGCGGCAGTTCGTGCAGGGCATCGCCTCGACGGGGATCAAGTAGGCCGCTGGCGCGCTCGGGCGGACCGAGCGGGGTCGCGTGAACCTGGTCGACCGGGAGGGCGAGGGCGAGGTCTTCGGACGGATCGTCCTGCGGCCCTGATACGGACCGACCGACGGACGGGACGCGCGGGGCCCGCTGGCACCGCGCCTCCCGTCCGTCAGCCGGTGACGTCAGCCGCGGATCACGGAGATCTCGTCGGCCTGCTGACCCTTCTTGCCGGGGCCGACCACGTACCGGACGTGGTCGGTGTCCTCGAGCGAGCGCAGGCCCGTCGTCACGACGATGCTGGAGAAGTGGGCGAACAGGTCGTCCGACCCGTCGTCCGGGGTGATGAAGCCGAACCCCTTGTTGTTGTCGAACCACTTGACGGTTCCGGTGGGCATCAGTGCTACCCCTCTCAGTGGATGCGCAGTTGCGCGACCATCGGGCAGGCGAACGGGTCACGGGCGGCGAGCCCGACCCGGTTGAGGTACCGGACGACGATGCCGTAGGAGCGCAGCAGGGTGGTCTCGGTGTAGGGCACGTCGAGCGTGTCGCAGTGGTCGCGGACGAGCAGGCGGGCCTGCTTCAGCGCCGGACGCGGCATCGACGGGAACAGGTGGTGCTCCACCTGGTAGTTCAGCCCGCCCATGAGGAACGACACCCACCAGCCACCGCGGACGTTGCGGGAGGTGAGGACCTGGCGGGAGAAGAAGTCGACCTTCGCATCGTGCGCGATGGTCGGCATGCCCTTGTGGTTCGGCGCGAACGAGGCGCCCATCATCACGCCGAAGACGGCGAGCTGGACGCCGAGGAACGCGCAGGCCATGCCGAAGGGCAGGAACCAGAACACAGCGGTCAGGTAGATGCCGAAGCGGGCGACGAGCAGGCCGGCCTCGAGGAAGCGGTGCTTCACGTCGGCCTTCGTGCCGTTGCCGGTGACGATGCTCATCACCGCGTAGCGGTGCAGGTTCAGGCCCTCGAGCGTGAGCAGGGGGAGGAACAGCCAGCCCTGGAAGCGCAGGAACGTCGTCATGAGCGGACCCCTCGCCGACGCGGCGTCCTCCGGCAGGAAGCGGATGCCGTCAGGCGCGATGTCCGGGTCCTTGCCGACGGTGTTCGGGTTGCCGTGGTGGCGGGTGTGCTTGTTCATCCACCACGAGTAGCTGAGGCCGACCATGAAGGTGCCGAGCCAGCGGCCGGCGTGGTCGTTCCACTTCTGCGAGGCGAAGACCTGGCGGTGCGCGGCCTCGTGCGAGAGGAACGCGAACTGCGTGAAGAGGACGCCGAGGGCCCCGGCGACGATGAGCTGGAACCACGAGTCGCCGAGGAAGGCGAACGCGACCCAGGCGAGGGCCATGGTGCCGACGAGACTGCCGAACAGCGACCAGTAGAAGCCGGTGCGGCGGCGGAGGAGGCCGTTGTCCTTCACCCGTGCCAACAGCGCGGAGTAGGTCGAGGTGCCCTTGCGGGGACCGGTGGCGGGACGAGTGCGGGTGTAGCCCGGAGCGAGCGGAGTGGTGGTCATGAGGACCGACCTTCCGTTACGGATCGGTCCTTCAACCAATGCGAGTAAGTTCACGCGTTTGCGCTTGGCGCGACACTAAGGGCCGAACATGCGTGTTCGCCCTGCCGATGCGCAATCCGACGGTTCGTGTTCGTCGGATCGTCTGCCACGATCGACGCATGCCTCTCGACGGACACCCCCTCGAACGCCTCGGCTTCCTCACCATCGGGTCGTTCGACCCCGCGCGGCCGGGACTCGGGCACGAGGAGACGCTGCGGGTCATCGAGCGCGCCGAGGAACTCGGCTTCGACAGCGCGTGGCTGCGGCACCGGCACCTGCAGCACGGCATCTCCTCCCCCGTCGCGCTGATGGCCGCCGCCTCGCAGCGGACCTCGCGGATCGCGCTCGGCACGGCCGTCACGCCGATCGGCGCCGAGAACCCGTTCCGTCTCGCCGAGGACCTGGCGACGGTCGACGTGCTCCTCGACGGTCGCCTCAACCCCGGCTTCTCGTCGGGCACCCCGATGAACTACGACCTCTACCGGGAGGCGCTGTACCCGGACACCGCCGAGCAGGAGGACTTCAGCGAGGCCCGGCTCCTGCGCTTCCGCGACCTCGTCCGGGGCGATCCGGTCGTCGACGTCGCCGAGCGTCGCGGCATCGAGGAGTTCGCCACGACGGTCCAGCCGCACAGCCAGGGTCTCGCCGACCGGCTCTGGTACGGCACGGGCAGCACCAGGTCCGCCGTGTGGGCCGCGCAGAACGGCTTCCACCTGCTGACCTCGAGCGTGACGCGGAGTGAGAACGGCACGGACTTCGCGGCGAACCAGCGGGCCCAGGTCGAGGCCTACCTCGATGCGCACCCGTCCCCGAGCACCGCCCGCGTCTCGCAGGGCCTCGTGGTCATCCCGACCGACACCGCGACACCGTCACAGGAGGCCCGGTACCGCACCTACGTCGAAAGCCGTTCCGGTCGCGTCGGCGTGCCGATGGGGCCGGGGAAGCTGCTCTTCGCCGCCGACCTGGTCGGGACGTCGGCCGAGATCGCCGATCGACTCCGAGCGGACGCGGGCTACCAGGTGGCGACGGAGGTCGCGTTCGCGCTGCCGTTCTCGTTCGAGGCGGAGGACTACGCGCAGATCGTCACGGACATTGCCGAGCGGCTCGGGCCGGAGCTGGGGTGGGCGCCGGCCGGGCGCTGACGCGGTCGCTCGCGCCGGGTGGTCGCGTCCGGAGGGTCCTCGGCGCGGCGGGCGGGGTCCTGCCCGGTCCGACGCCATCCTGACCTCGTGGGGAACAACACTCGACCGTGGGTCCAGAACCGCGGGCTCGGTCGTCTGCTGACGCAGGAGACGACCGTGTCCGACATCATCCAGCTCCTGAGCGACCGGGACTCGTCACCGTGGGAAGGCGTCGTCGGCTTCGTCCCGGACGACGTCACGCGCGAGGCATCGAAGTCGAACCGGGCAGACCTGCTACTCAGCGCCGGCCAGCGGCGGGCGGTCATCGAGGTGAAGCTCGGACACATCATGAGTGCCGAGCAGCAGGGGAAGTACGAGTCGCTGCAGCCCCGCCCCGACCTGTACCTCGCGGCCCTCGACGCCGACCGGCACCGCGTGGGCGCCGACGTACCTCGCTGGACCTTCATCAGCCTCGCCGACCTGCTCGCGCGGTGGTCGGAGGCCGAGGACCCGCTCGCCCGATCGCTCGCGGTCGAGGCGGCGGCGGCAGTCAGCACCTGGGATCGATCGATCTCGGGAGTGTTCGCGGCCCGGGGAGCAGCCGACCGGTTACCGATCCGGGTGCTCGACCAGAAGTTCCTCGCGCGTGTCGCCACGAGACGGATCGCCGAGGACCTCCGGTCCCGAGGTCGCTACGCAGGAGACGGTGTGACCGCCGGCGGTGGGATCCCGCTCGTCGTGGGGTGGACACCGATCCGTGGCGAAGGGAAGGACCGGACCTTCATGGCCGAGGTCCGGTGGTGGGAGACGAAGTCGGGCGGAGAACTCCGGTTCGGTGTGGACTTCGACCCCCGGCCCGGCGAGAAGGAGGACGAAGAGGTGCGCCGTGCGGCGTACGACCTCGCCACCAGCATGGCCGACTCGCTCGATGCTGCGAGCATCCGAGCGCACTTCGACGCCCATCGCCCGGAGTTGGCATCACTCCTGAGCCGAACCCGGTCCAGCCGTCCGAAGCCGCGAGGCGAGTGGGAGCCGGTCATCGTGCACGGCTTCGCCGGGGTCCCCTTGGCCGACGGGAAGCGGAACAACCGGAACAGGACGAGGCCTGCCTTCTACGGGGACGGGACACTCCGGTTCCAGGCGATCGCAGAGATCGACTTCGCCGAGGCGTCGGCGGCGGACCTCACGGATCTGCTCGACGGCACCCTCAGCTACCTCGCTGCGCGGCAGCCGTAGGGCTCTTCGGTGGCGCCGCGGAACGAGCGGAGATCAGCTGCCCAGCGCGGCGGGGGCAGGTGGCGCGCAGGCCCTTCGATAAGAGCACGGCACCAACACCGAAGCCCCGGCGGAACAGCGTTCCACCGGGGCTTCTCGGTCGGGCTGACAGGATTTGAACCTGCGACCCCTTGACCCCCAGTCAAGTGCGCTACCAAGCTGCGCCACAGCCCGCGAGCCCCGAGGGACCCACGTCGCCCGCGTCCGACCGGAGCGCGGAGCAACCCGACCAGCATAGCGGACGCCGGCCCCCTCCGACGCCACGACGGATCGTCCCGCGCGCGTCGCCCCGGCACGGCGTCCGCCCAGCACGACACCCGTCGGATTCCCAGGGTCCCCGCCGCCCGGCTCGTAGGGTGGCCCGATGCGTTCCGGTCCCGCCTCCCGTGTCCTCCTCGCACTCGCAGCAACGGGTCTGCTGCTCGGAGCGGCGGGGTGCACCGGGGCCCAGTCCGGGCCGACCCGCGCGACCCTGGCGAAGGCGACGGCACAGACCGTGTCGGTCGCTGCGGAGTCCGACGCGGCCGAACGATCGGTCCGCACGAGCCGCGCGTTGTTCGCGTCCGCACCCGGCGCCGTGATCGCGCCCGCCGACGACGCCGACGCCGTGCGGTCCGCGGCGAGCGCCGCCGAGGCAGCGCACGTCCCGGTCCTGCTCACCGAGCAGGACGAGTCGCAGGGCAAGGGTGGCTCACAGCAGAAGGGCGAGTCGCCCGCCGCGCGCGAGCTCGAGCGCCTCGGCGCCCGCTGGTACCAGGCCGAGGGCACGGTCACCATCGACACCGACGTCCCGGAGCAGCACGCGCCGGACGGAGGGGACGCGCCGGAGCCGAGCAGCGCCTCCAGGCAGGCCACCGTCGTCGTGGCGGACGCGAGCGCCGACGCCGCAGCCGTGGCGACCGCGAAGGCGGCGGGTGCCCGTGTCGTGACGATGCCGGACGGTGTGACGGATCCCTCGGCCGCCCCCGACGTCGTGACGGCGCTGCACGAGCGACGCGACCACCCGACGGTGCTGGTCGGGGCGGCGTTCGCCGATTTGCAGGACCCGGAGTGGACCGTCCGTGCCGCCGAGAACGGGTGGCAGCTGCCCGACGGCGGACAGCGGCCGTTCGATGGGCACCGCTACGTGGCGCTCTACGGCGCGCCGGGAGCACCCGCGCTCGGTGTCCTCGGTGAGCAGGACCCGGTGGCGACGGTCCAGCGTGCGAAGTCCGTCGCAGCGTCGTACAAGGGGCTCGGCGGCGTACCGATCACCCCCGCGATGGAGGTCATCGCGACCGTCGCCGCCGGGGACGCCGGCGCGGACGGGGACTACTCGACCGAGCTGCCCGTGTCGACGCTCGAGCCCTACGTCGATGCCGCGCACGACGCCGGGATGCCCGTGATCCTCGACCTCCAGCCGGGGCGCGCGGACTTCCTCTCACAGGCGAAGCGGTACGAGTCGCTGCTGTCGGAGCCGGGCGTTTGGCTCGCACTCGACCCGGAGTGGCGGCTCGGTCACGACCAGGTTCCGCTGCGGCAGATCGGCAGCGTGAAGGCGTCCGAGGTGAACGAGGTGTCCTCGTGGCTCGCCGATCTGGTCCGATCGAAGGGGCTGCCCCCGAAGGCGTTCGTTCTCCACCAGTTCCGGCTGTCGATGATCCAGGACCGCGCGTCGCTCGAGCAGCACCCGGAGCTCGACATGCTCGTGCACGTCGACGGGCAGGGGTCGCAACCGGACAAGCAGGCGACGTGGAAGGCGCTGCACGTCGGTGCGCCCGCGGGCATCCACTGGGGCTGGAAGAACTTCTACGATGAGGACCAGCCGATGCTGACGCCGCAGCAGACGATGGCGGACGTGTCGCCGACACCGTCGCTGATCACGTACCAGTAGCGGGTCCCGTGGGCGAGTTCTCCACAGCCGGGAGGCGCGGGTCGGGTTTCGTCGGTCGGTGCTGACAGCATGGGGTCATGTCTGTAGCCCCACCGCCTGCTCCGCCGTCCCCCGCGATCGCTACGGAGGCGCAGGAGGCGCTCGCTGCGCTCACGGGGCGCCCCGACGCCGTGTTCCACCCGGGGCAGCTCGAGGCCATCTCGGCACTCGTCGAGCACCGGCAGCGAGCCCTCGTGGTGCAGCGCACGGGGTGGGGGAAGTCCGCGGTGTACTTCCTCGCGACGCTGCTGCTCCGGCGACGCGGGGGCGGCCCGACCGTGCTCGTGTCGCCGCTGCTCGCACTCATGCGCGACCAGGTCGCCGCCGCTGCACGGGCCGGAGTGCGGGCGGTGTCGATCAACTCCGCGAACGCGCACGAGTGGGGTGAGACGCAGGCGGCGCTCGCGCGGGACGAGGTGGACGTCCTGCTCGTCTCCCCCGAACGGCTCAACAACCCCAGGTTCCGCGACGAACAGCTGCCGACGCTCATCGCCCGCATGGGCATGCTCGTGGTGGACGAGGCGCACTGCATCTCCGACTGGGGCCACGACTTCCGGCCGGACTACCGCCGGTTGGCCGAGCTCATCCGGTCGCTCCCCCACGGTGTGCCCGTGCTCGCCACCACCGCCACGGCGAACGAACGCGTGGTCGAGGACGTCGCCGAGCAG
Organism: Curtobacterium sp. A7_M15; assembly: GCF_030705415.1. Lineage (GTDB taxonomy): Bacteria > Actinomycetota > Actinomycetes > Actinomycetales > Microbacteriaceae > Curtobacterium. The sequence continues at coordinate 20,233 of NZ_JAUZED010000012.1, forward strand.
CTGACGGCCGGCCCCGACGACCCGGTGTTCACGATCCGCGGGTCCCTGGCGCGGGCCTCGCTGCGGCTCGGCGTGCTGTCGCTCCCCGACGCACGGCAGCGGCTCGGCTGGTTGCTCGCGCACCTCGGCGACCTGCCGGGCAGCGGCATCATCTACACGCTCACCGTCTCCGCGGCCGAGGACATCGCCCGGCTCCTGCGTGACAACGGGTACGCCGTGCGCGCCTACACGGGTCGCACCGACACCGAGGAACGCGAGCAGCTCGAGCAACAGCTCAAGGGCAACGAGCTGAAGGCGCTGGTCGCCACGAGTGCGCTCGGCATGGGGTTCGACAAGCCCGACCTCGGGTTCGTCGTGCACGTCGGGGCGCCGTCCTCCCCGGTGGCGTACTACCAGCAGATCGGTCGCGCGGGCCGCGCCACCGACAACGCCGACGTCCTGCTGCTTCCCGGGCGCGAGGACCAGGAGATCTGGCAGTACTTCGCCAGCGCCTCGATGCCGACCGAGTCCCGGGCCTCTGCGGTGCTGAACGCGCTGTCCCGCGACTCGGCGATGTCGACCGTCGCCCTCGAGGGACTGGTCGACATCAAGCGCTCCACCCTCGAACTCCTGCTCAAGGTGCTCGACGTCGACGGCGCCGTCCAGCGTGTCGCCGGGGGTTGGGTCGCGACCGGGCAACCGTGGGAGTACGACGCGCCTCGCTACGAGCGGGTCGCGGCTGCTCGCGCTGCCGAGGCGGCGTCGATGCTCGACTACGAGTCCACGGCGCAGTGCCGGATGCAGCTCCTGCAGCAGGACCTCGACGACCCGTCCGCCGAGCCGTGCGGTCGCTGCGACAACTGTGCCGGTGCCTGGTTCCCGACGTCGGTGTCGTCGTCGGACGCTTCCGGAGCCGCAGCGGCGCTCGACAAGGTCGGTGTCGAGATCGCCCCGCGCGCCCAGTGGCCGTCGGGGATGTCGTCGCTCGGTGTCCCCGTGCGCGGCAAGATCGGCCCCGACGAGCTCGTCCAGCCCGGTCGCGCGGTCGCCCGTCTGACCGACCTCGGGTGGGGCGGCCCCCTCCGAGCGCTCTTCGCGCCAGGAGTGCCCGACGCGCCGGTCTCGCGGGAGCTCGTCGACGGCTGCGTCCGCGCGCTCAAGGACTGGCCGTGGGAGACCCGTCCGACCGGGGTCGTCGCGATGTCGTCGCGGTCCCGGCCGGAGCTCGTCGGGTCCCTGGCGCAGGCGCTGTCCTCGATCGGGCGGTTGCAGTTCCTCGGGACGCTCGGCCGGAACGGTGGGACGCCGCGCGGGGACGGTGCCACGAACAGCGCCTACCGACTGTCCGGGGTGTGGGACACGTTCGTGGTCGATCCCGCGCTCGCAGCGGCGCTGCAGGCGCACGAGGGGCCGGTGTTGCTCGTGGACGACCTGGTCGACAGCCGGTGGACGATGACCGTGGCCGGGCGCGAACTCAGGAGGGCGGGAGCGTCGGCCGTGTTGCCGTTCGCGCTGGCCACGGTCGCCTGACCACTCCGGCTCAGCCGTCCGGGTTGCTCAGCCGTTCGGGTTGCTCAGCCGTTCGGGTTGCGCAGGCCGTCGGCGACCCACTGCAGGAAGACGACGACTGCGGCGTCGGCCAGGAGCGTTCCGCCGGCCACGAACAAGCCCGCGGCCGCGAGGACGACCACGGCCGGGCGCGGCCCGGGCACCCGGAACAGGGCGACCACGGTCGCGAGGAGCGCGACGAGCGCGACGATCCCCGTCACCACCCACCACGGCGACAGTCCCTCGGTGAGCACGTTCGCCAGGCCGTACGCGTGCGCGGCGCCGGCGATCAGCGCGACGGCCCCGGGCACGGCGAGCCACCAGCTGCTCGCCCAGCCGGTCGGCTGGGCGCCGGTCGATCGTGCGGACATGTCGGACCTCCCCCGTGGACGCGTCGTCGGGCGCCGCCCCCAGCCGTCATCGTCGCACACGGGAGGCGCGGTGCGGGCTCGCACCGCGCCTCCCGTCCGCACCGACCCGCGTTTCAGGCGCCGATCGCGTCCAGCTCGGCCACCGCGTCGGCCGGCAGGGTGAAGCCCGCCGAGGCGACGTTGTCGCGCAGGTGCGCCACCGAGGAGGTCCCCGGGATGAGGAGCATGTTCGGCGAGCGCTGGAGCAGCCACGACAGCGCCACGGTCAGCCGTGACACCCCGAGCCGATCGGCGACGGCGTCGAGCGCTCCGGACTGCAGCGGCGAGAAGCCGCCGAGCGGGAAGTACGGCACGTAGGCGATGCCCTGCGCGGCCGTGCTGTCGACCATCGCGTCGTCCTCACGGCGGGCGATGTTGTAGAAGTTCTGCACGCAGACGACGGGGGCGATCGACTGCGCCTCGGCGAGCTGCTCCGCGTTCACGGTGGACAGGCCGAGGTGCTTGATGAGCCCCTGCTGCTGGAGTTCGGCGAGCGCTTCGAACTGCGGTGCGAGGCTGCCCGGCTCCGGGGCGTCGAAGCCGCCGACGCGGAGGTTCACCACGTCGAGCTGGTCGAGCCCCAGGTGCCGCAGGTTGTCGTGCACCTGCTCGACGAGCTCGTGCGGCTCGCGGGCGTGCGGCCAGCCGCCGTCCGCGTCCCGTCGGGCACCGACCTTCGTCACGATGTGGAGGTCGTCGGCGTAGGGGTGGAGGGCCTCGCGGATGACCTCGTTGGTGACGTGCGGGCCGTAGAAATCGGCCGTGTCGATGTGGGTGATCCCGAGCTCGACGACGGTCCGGAGGACGCGGATCGCCTCGTCGCGGTCGGTGGGCGGCCCGAAGACGCCGGGGCCCGCGAGCTGCATGGCGCCGTACCCGACGCGGGTGAGGTCGAGGTCGTCGGCGAGGCGGAAGGAACCGCCGGGGAGTGTGGTGTCGGTCATGTCCTCCACGATGCTCCGGGTCCGCGGGGACGGACAGGTCCCCGTCGACCCTGGGACCACGGGGACCAGGATCGACCCGCGCCGGGTCCGTAGCATCGAGGGGTGAGCGACAACACCCTCGGCGAGTACCTCCGGGCGAGACGTGCGCTCGTGCGACCGGAGGACGCCGGCCTGCGCGTCACGGGCGTGCGACGCACCCCGGGACTCCGCCGCGAGGAAGTGGCGACGCTCGCCGGCATCAGCGCGGACTACTACCTCCGTCTGGAGCAGGGCCGCGACCGGAACCCGTCGGGGCAGGTGCTCGACGCGATCGGTCGGGTGCTCGGCCTCGACGCCACCGCGAGTGCCTACCTGCGAGGTCTCGCCAGCGCGTCCGGGTCACGTGCTGCAGCTCCCGACCGTGTCCGGGGTCCCCGCGGCGTCCGGAGCGAGCGCGTCCCGACCGGCACACTGCAGCTGCTCGACGTCATCGGGTTGCCGGCGTTCGTGGAGAACCGTGCGTTCGACGTCCTCGCGGCGAACCTGCTCGCGTCCGCCCTGGCCCCGGGCATGCGAGCGGGCGAGAACCGACTGCGCACGATGTTCCTCGGACGCACCGAGCAGGAGCGCTACCCGGACTGGGAACAGCAGATGGGTGGCATGGTGGCCTCGTTCCGGTCCTCCATCGGGACCAGTGTGGACGACCCGGCCATCACGTCGTTGGTCGGTGAACTGTCCCTCGGGAGCGAGGACTTCCGTCGGCTGTGGGCACGCCACGACGTCCGACCGCTCGCCGGGGCGACGGTACGGATGTGGCACCCCGAGGTCGGCGAGCTCGAGCTCCGGCGGGAGAAGCTCGGCATCGGCGGGACGGACGGGCAGCTGCTCGTGGTGCACCACGCCGAACCGGGGTCGTCCTCGGCCGGGGCGCTGGCGCTGCTCGGCAGCCTGGCCGCGGGCGAGGCGCGGGCGGGTGGTGGCGGCGCGGGCGCGGGCGGGGGCGGCGGACGCGGGCGCGGGCCGGCGGGCGCGCCGCCAGGATCCCGGGCGTATCCTGGCGGCCCGACCCAGAACAGGAGCGCATCGCCGAGTGAGCACGCCGCGGAACGACGTCCCCAGGAACAACGACCTCCCGGATCGTGACGGGGGGCCGCGGCAGTCCTCAGCTCCCAAGCAGCGCGCGACGCGGCCGTCGACACGCGGTGGCTCGAAGCCCCGACGCGGCGCCCCCGTCGCCGGCACACGGCCCACGCGGTCCGGCTCCGGCGGTGCGGGTCGTGTCCGCCAGGCGCCCGTTCCGGAGCCGCAGCGCATCAGCGCCTACCGACGCTGGTTCGGGACGCTGCACCCCTCGCTCCAGCTCATCGGTCTGCAGCTGTGGATGCCGCTGTTCTTCATCGTCGGCTTCTGCCTCTGCTACGTCTTCGCGTTCCACGCCCCGCACCCGCACGACGTCCCCGTCGCCCTCGTCGGCAGCGACCCGACGCTCGTCGCCGCGGTGCAGAAGGCGCTGCCGGGCGAGTACCTGTTCCACACCTACGACTCCCTGGCGCAGGCCAAGCGCGACGTGCTCGCCGGCACCATGGCGGTGGCCTACGACCCGTCGACGAACGAGGTCTTCAAGGCCACGGCGCACCAGTTCCAGGTCGCCTCGCTCGTCCCGGTGACGCTCAGCACCGTCCTGACCGGCATCGGGGTGGCCGCCCCCACCGTGACCGAACTGGCACCGCTGCCCGCATGGGACGAGTACGGCACGGTCGCCATGTACGTCATGCTCGCCTGGTGCATCGGCGGGTACATGGTCGCGATGTTCATCGGCATCATGGGCGGGCCGCTCCGGCACCGCACCCGCATGGCGGTCATCGTCGTGGGTGGCCTGGTGATCTCGCTCATCACGAACACGCTCGCCGGACCGGTGGTCGGCGCCATCCACGGACACTTCGTGCCGCTGGTCCTCATCGCCTGGGGTTGGATCGTCGCGATCGGCCTCGCGGTCAACGGCCTGAGCTACTTCGTCGGCCGGTTCATCGCCGCGCCGGCCATGATCTGCTTCGTCTTCCTGTCGATGCCCTCGTCCGGTGGCGCCTACCCGAAGTGGTTCATGCCGGAGCCGTTCGCGTGGCTGAACAACGTCGTCGTCGGCTCGAGCATGGTCGACATGATCAAGCACCAGATCTACGGCGTCGGCCCGTCGTACTCCCGCGGGATCATCACGATGGCCTGCTACGCCGGTGCCGGGCTCGTCCTCAGGTACTTCGGCAAGAAGTGGTGGGAACGCCGACGCATCCGCGCCATCGTGACCGGCCGGACGACGATGTTCCAGGACGCCCAGAACGCGAACCGCGAGTTCCTCGGCAAGCAGCGCGACGCCGAGCTCGAGCGCCACGGTCTCACCTCGACCGAGACCGGCACGCTGACCGTCCTCCGTGACGACGGGTGGGAGGACGAACGCGTCGGCGGCGACGTCTTCATCGGCGGCCGCGACGGCCTCGAGAACGAAGCCACGCCCACCGGTCGCATCCCCGTCGTGCGCGGGGACCGCACCGGTCCGGTGCAGCGTCAAGGAGGCGCGGCGACCGGCCCCCGCACCCGTCCCGTCCACCGGGTGGACGGCTCCAGGGCCGCGGGTCGGCCCGACGCGTCGGGTCGCGCCGTCGACGGAGCCGGCGCGAGCGCCGGCCCCACCGGCACCGACCGTCCGCACGGTCGGCACGCGGACCGCTGAGCCGCGGGCGGCGCGTATCCTGAGGGCATGAACCCCCGCATCGCCTGGCACCGCGTCCTCGTCACCGTCGTCGTCGTGTTCCTGGTGCTGGCGGTCGGCTTCTACGCGGCGAGCGTGCTGCTCGCCCCCGCCGACGGCCGGAACGTCGCCGGCCTGTTCGTCGGCTGGGCGATGTTCGCGATGATCGGTGCGATCGTCTTCGGCATCATCGACTTCTTCGTGCGCCCGCTCGGCGGCCGGAGCGGTGACGCCGAGGTCATCGCCGCCGCTGAAGAGGCCCGCACCGGCAGCACCCGCACCCAGACGCCGACGCGCTAGGGACGCGACGGCGCCGCCACCCCGGTGCCGGTGTAGCCCGAGACGGTCGCGTCGTCCTCGGCGAAGGTGAACCGCGCCCGCACCGATCCGCCGTCGAGCACGCCCGGCAGCCAGTACTTCGCGTCGTCCCACATCGCGTCGTAGGGCACGGCGTCGACCGGGATCCACCGTGGTTCGAGTTCGTCGCTGCCCGACGGGCTGCCCTGCCAGCGGCGGCAGACGAAGACGTCCGAGACCTGGGACCAGGACGGGCGGTACGGGAACCTGTAGTCCAACGTGCCCCGCGCCTCCAGGTCCGCCGCGTCGAGCCGCAGGCCGACCTCTTCGGCGACCTCGCGCACCGCCGTCTCGACGGCGGTCTCCCCCGGCTCCCGCTTGCCGCCCGGCCCGACGATCCGGCCGGTGCCGAGCCCGCGACGCTTCTCGCCGAGGAGCACCTCGGGACCCTGCTCCCCGTCACGCACGAGGTAGACGACGACCACGGCGGGGTGCTGGGACTTGCTCGCGTCACGTTCCGTCACGTGTCCAGTCTGACCGACGCGACCGGGTGCGGGCGTCCGGTCGGGCCCGAGAAGTGGCGTACGCTTTTTCCATGGCAGGCGTGCTGCGGGGGCACCATGGCTGAGCCGGGCAGGGCCGGGCGCAGCCTCGAAGTGCTGCGCGCCGAGGCGGCCGAGGAGATCTCGATGATCGTCGAGCACCGCAGCCGCCAGGGCGAGGACCCGTGGGAGTTCATGCCGACGCTCCCCACCGTGGACGAACAGGTCGTGCTGATCCTCCGTGCCGACGCCGTCGAACTGGACGCCGCGATCGGCCAGCGGAGCGCGCAGTGGTCGATGCACCCCGCCTCCGGGCAGGGCACGCGTCTGGGCGAGGAGTACCACCGGCTCCGTCGCATCGCCCTGCAGCACCCCGAGCTGACGCCGGCGGTGTGGAAGCTCCTGGGCGCGCTGCCCGAAGCCGGCTAGGGCCTTCCCGGCCGGGCTGCGGTTGGATGGGGGCATGACCGAAACCGTCCTCGCCGTCCTGAACCAGCCCTCCCGCGACCGCGCCCCGCACGACCCGGCAGCGGACGCGTTCACGTGGGCGAAGCCGCTCGAGGAGCACGTCCAGGTGCAGGACCTCGGCATCACGCGCGGCGACGGCGTCTTCGAGACGATCACCGTGGTCGACGGACATCCGCAGGCGCTCGAGGCACACCTCGCCCGCTTCGGCCGCTCGGCGGCGAAGCTGGACCTGCCCGCACCGGACACCGACGCGTGGCGGCAGGCCGTCGAGGGCGTCTGCGCGCGGCTCGACCCCGTGCGCGAGGCCTTCGTGAAGACCGTCCTCACCCGTGGGGTCGAGGGATCGGAGCGCCCGACGGGGTGGGTCTACGCGGCACCGTCCCCCGACTCGACGGCCGCGCGCACCGAGGGCATCTCGGTCGTCACGCTCGACCGCGGCTACCGGCACGACGTCGAGCGGACGTCCCCGTGGCTGCTGCAGGGCGCGAAGACGCTGTCCTACGCCGTGAACATGGCGGCACTCCGCGAGGCCGTCCGCCGTGGCGCGGACGACGCCGTGTTCGTCTCGACGGACGGCTACGTGCTCGAGGGCACGCGCGCGAACCTCGTCCTGTCCGTCGGCGGCCGGCTCGTGACGCCGCGGACCGACATCGGAATCCTCGACGGGACCACGCAGGCGGACGTGTTCCGCTTCGCCGAGGACGCAGGGCTCGAGACGGCCTACGAGCTCGTCACGCTGGACGACTTCCACGCGGCCGACGCCGCTTGGCTCGTCTCGAGCGTCCGCCAGGCGGCGCCGATCCGGTCGGTGAACGGCGTCGAGCGGGCGATCGACGCGGAGCTCACGACCCGGATCAACGACTTCCTGCTGGCGCGCGAGGTCTGAGGCGAGTCTCGCCCTGGACGTGACCACGTGACGGACGGGACGCGCGGTGCGGGCCCGTCCCGCGCCTCCCGTCCGGCACGGATCGCTACCAGCGCGGGGTGGTGACGCCCGTGCCGTCGGCCCACTCGAAGACGGACTCGCCCTCGATCCAGACGCGCGTCGCGCGGCTGGTCGCGTCGAGCGGGTCGCCGTCCCACAGGACGAGGTCGGCGTCGTAGCCCTCGGCGAGGCGGCCGACGCGGTCCCCGAACCCGAGGAAGTCGGCGGGGTTCGTCGTGAGCGCCTCGAGCGCGGTCTGCCGGGGCAGCCCCTCCTTCACGGCGGCGGTGGCCTGGTCGACGAGCATCCCGATCGGCACGACGGGGGCGTCGGTAGTGATCGCGACGCGCACCCCGGCCGCGGCGATGGCCGCGAGGTTCGGGATGCCGCGGTCGCGGAGCTCGACCTTCGAACGGCTGGTGAAGAGCGGTCCGTAGATGACGGGGATGTCCTTCTCGGCGAGGACGTGCGCGACCTTGTGCGCCTCGGTGCCGTGGTTCACGACCAGGCGGTAGCCGAACTCCTCGGCCAGTCGGATCGCGGTCGCGATGTCGTCGTGACGGTGGGTGTGCTGGTCCCACGCGAGCTCGCCGTCGAGCACGCGGACGAGCGTCTCCTTCGTCAGGTCGCGAGCGAACGGGTCGCCCTTCGCCTCCGCGGCGTCGCGGGCGGCACGGTAGTTCTGGGCGTCCACGAACGCGTCGCGGATGATCTTCGCGACGCCGAGTCGGGTGGACGGGGTCTGACCCTTGCCGCCGTACACGCGCTTCGGGTTCTCCCCCAGGGCGCTCTTGACGCTCACCGCGTCGGAGATGAGCTGCTCGTCGATCGTGCGGCCGCCCCAGGTCTTGATCGCGACGGTCTGGCCGCCGATCGGGTTGCCCGAGCCCGGCTTGACGACGATCGAGGTGATGCCGCCGGCGAGGGCGTCACGGAACCCCTCGTCGTCGATGTCGATCGCGTCGATCGCCCGGACCCCGGCCATGTTCGGACCGGTCATCTCGTTCGTGTCGTTGCCCGCCTCGCCGTTCGCCTCCTCGTGGATGCCGACGTGTCCGTGCGACTCGACGAAGCCGGGGACGAGCCACGCCCCCGCCGCGTCGACGACCGGCAGACCGTCGGGCGGTGAGACGTCCGGGCCGATCGCGGTGATGCGACCGTCCTCGACCACGACGGCACCGCCGTCGAACTCGGGGGCGGTGACGGGGACCACGTGCGCGTTCGTCACGACGAAGGAGTTGCTCATGCCACCACGGTACCGACGGGGACGGACACCGCGGCCGTGCACACGACATGCAGATTCCTCGCGGCGGTGACCGGTGCCGCTCTAGCGTCGAGGCGTCGTCCCGTCTCGTCCACCGTGGAGGAACCGATGCCCCGCACCGAGCACCCCTGGCCGTCCCACACCACCGTCACGCTCCCCTGGCGCAGCGGCGTGCGCGGTCCACGGCACGACCGCGAGACGACATCGGTGGTGGCGTCGATCCCCCCGCGGATCGCCCGGCTGCCCTGGGCCCCGGACGCCGACACCGCAGCACTGCTCGACCGGGCAGCGGCCACCGTCGCGGACCTCGACGGGCAGCACGGCGACCGGCTCGCCGTACTCGGCCGTCTGCTCGCCCGGACCGACGCGGTCGCCTCCTCCCGCATCGAGGACGAGCACGCCACGCTCGACGACCTCGCGCGGGCGGTGGTCGGCGTCCGGTCGAACCAGAGCGCGACGGTGATGGTCCGGGCGGGCGCGGCGCTCGAGACGCTCGTGTCGTCCGCGGCCTCGGGCATGATCTCGGAACAGGCGCTGCTCGCGGCCCACCTCCGACTCATGCGCGACGATCCGCTCGACGGTCGGTACGCCGGCCGCTGGCGGGACGTGCAGAACTGGATCGGCGGCGGCGCCACGCCCCGGCTCGCACGCCACGTCCCGCCACCTCCCGCACTCGTGCCCGAGCTGATGGACGACCTGTTCGAGTTCCTCCACCGCGACGACCTGCACCCGATCGCGCAGGCGGCCATCGCGCACGCGCAGTTCGAGTCGATCCACCCGTTCACCGACGGCAACGGGCGCATCGGTCGGGCCCTCGTCGCCGCCGTGCTCCGCCGTCGTGGCCTCGCCCGCGTAGTAGCGGCACCGGTCGCGACCGCCCTGGTCGCCGAACGCGACCGGTACTTCTGGCACCTCGACCGTTACCGGCGGGGCGCGGTCGACGAGTGGGTCCGCGACCTCGCGATCGCCCTCGGGACGGTCTGCGACGAAGCCACCGTGACGGCGCTGCTCCTCGACGAGGCCGCGGTCGCGACGCCGCCGGTCCTCCGGGCCGTCGACGATCCCGTCGTCACCGAGGACCGCCTCGAGCAGCTGCTCGGCGACGACTCCCGGACGATCGACACCGTCACGGACGACCTGTGCCGCGCCGGCGTGCTGCGGCCGGCCACCGAACGGCGTCGACGCCGGGCATGGGTGGCGGTCGCCGTCGCCGACGAACTGACGGCCTTCCCCGACCGCGTCCACGACGCCGTCACGCACCGGGCGAATAGGGTGGGGTGGTGAGCAGCGAGCACGCCCAGGCCACCCCGCCCACCGCCGACAAGCGGCCCGTCACGCGGACCCACCACGGCATCGACTTCGTCGACGACTACGAGTGGCTGCGCGACAAGGAGTCGCCGGACACCCTGGCCTACCTCGAAGCCGAGAACGCCCACACCGAGCAGGCGACGGCGCACCTCGACGGGCTGCGCGACCGGATCTTCGCCGAGGTGAAGAACCGCGTGCAGGAGACCGACCTCTCGGTGCCCGTCCGCATGGGCGACTGGTGGTACTTCACCCGCACGGCCGAGGGCAGCCAGTACGGCGTGCACTGCCGCGCGCCGATCGCCGGTCCGGACGACTGGACCCCGCCGGCCGTGGTCGAGGGCGAGGCGACGCTCCCAGGCGAGCAGGTCGTCCTCGACGGCAACCAGCTCGCAGCGGGGCACGACTTCTTCTCGCTGGGCTCCTACGACATCAGCGACGACGGTACGCGGCTGGTCTACGGCATCGACGTCGAGGGCGACGAGCGGTACACGCTGCACGTCCGGGACCTCACGACCGGCACCGACCTCGGCGACGAGATCCCGAACACCGGCTCCGGGGCGACCTTCGACCCGTCCGGCCGCTTCGTGTTCTACCCGACAGTCGACGAATCCTGGCGGCCCGACCGCATCTGGCGGCACACCGTGGGCAGCGCGGCGGCCGACGACGTCGTCGTGTTCGAGGAACCGGACGACCGGTACTGGGTCGGCGTCGGTGTGACCCGGTCCTCGCAGTACATCGTGATCGAGCTCGGGTCGAAGATCACGTCCGAAGCGCTCGTCCTCGACGCGGCCGACCCCACCGGCGAGTTCCAGGTCGTGTGGCCCCGGCGCGAGGGCGTCGAGTACGAGATCGAGCACGCCATCGTGGGCGGCAGCGACCGCTTCCTCGTGCTGCACAACGACGGCGCCGAGAACTTCGAGCTCGTCGACGTCCCCGCGGACGACCCCACGTCGGAGCGCGACCGGCGCGTCGTCGTCGCCCACCACGCCGAGCGCCGCATCGAGTCGGTCGACGCCTTCGCCGGGCACCTCGCGCTCGAGTACCGGTCCGAAGCGCTCCCCCGCGTCGCCGTCATCCCGATCGAGGGCGACGGCTTCGGCGACGCGCACGAGGTCCCCTTCGACGAGACCCTGTTCTCGGCCGGACTCGGCGGCAACCCGGAGTGGGACCAGCCGACGCTCCGGATCGGGTTCACGTCCTTCGTCACCCCCTCCGAGGTGAGCGACCTCGACCTCGCGACCGGCGAGGTCACGGTCCTGAAACGCCAGCCCGTGCTCGGCGGCTACGACCCGGCCGACTACGTCCAGGAACGCGACTGGGCCACCGCCGACGACGGCACCCGCGTGCCGATCTCCCTGGTGTGGCGCCGTGACGCGGTCGACACCGCGCGCCCGGCCCCCCTCCACCTGTACGGCTACGGGTCGTACGAGCACTCGATCGACCCCGGCTTCAGCGTCATGCGTCTCTCGATGCTCGACCGTGGCGTCGTGTTCGCCGTCGCCCACGTGCGCGGTGGCGGCGAGCTCGGCCGGCACTGGTACGAGAACGGCAAGACCCTGACGAAGAAGAACACCTTCTCGGACTTCGTCGCGGTCGCCACGCACCTGATCGACACCGGGCGCACCACCGCCGACCGTCTCGTCGCCGAGGGTGGCAGCGCGGGCGGGCTGCTCATGGGTGCCGTCGCCAACCTCGCTCCGGAACGGTTCGCCGGCATCCTCGCGGCGGTGCCCTTCGTCGACGCGCTGACGAGCATCCTCGACCCGGACCTGCCGCTCACGGTCATCGAGTGGGACGAGTGGGGCGATCCGCTGCACGATCCCGAGGTCTACCGGTACATGAGCGAGTACTCGCCGTACGAGAACGTCCGCGACGACGTGCGGTACCCGAAGATCCTCGCCGTGACCTCCATCAACGACACCCGGGTGCTGTACGTCGAGCCGGCGAAGTGGACCGCCAGGCTGCGGGAGGTCGGCGCTCCGGTGCTCCTCAAGACCGAGATGGCCGCGGGTCACGGCGGTGTCAGCGGGCGGTACGACTCGTGGAAGGAGCGGGCGTTCGAGCTGGCCTGGCTCCTCGACGTCCTCGGGCTGGCGGACCAGGCGCCCGCAGAGGAGGCGCCCGCGGAGGAGACGCCCGCGTCCTGACCATCCGGTGAGCAGAAACGGTCGGGTTGCTCGCGGGCACCCGACCATTTCTGCTCACCAGACGAACAGCGCGCACCCGCGCGCCCCGCGCCCCGCGCGCCCAGGGCCCAGGGCCCAGGGCTCAGGGCTCACACGCGATTGAGCGCGTGCACCGCCTCGTCGTAGGACTCCTCGGCCAGGCGCACCCGGTCACCCGCGAGCACGCCGTACCCGAACGTGCCCTCACCACCGCGCTCGGCGATCGCGGCGTTCGTCCGGAGCGTGTCGAGCGCGTGCAGCGACCGCACCCGCTCGGTGAGCACGTCGGCGGCCGTCCCGATGCGCTTCCACAGCGCGTGCGGGAACGCGTCGTCGCCGAGCACGTCCATCGCCAGCCGCGCCCGCATCGTCGCCTGCCAGGCGGCTTCGGTCGTGGCACGGTCGGCGGCCTCACGCGCCGCAGCGGTGTCCGAGGTGTCGTCGGCGACCGCGGCCCGCACGAGTTCGCGGACCTCGGGCTTCAGCTCGGCACCGACGTCCTGCGCGACCTTCTTCGGCGACCGGAGTGCCCACGCGGTCGGTGCGGGACGCTCGACCGCGTCGTCGAGGGCGTCGAGGAGCTCGAGGAACGGCTCACCGTGCAGGAACGCCACGACGTCCCGGACCGCCTGGCTGCGACGTTCCCGGGTGGCCGCCAGGATCCGCTCGCGCGTCATGGCGTCGACGAGTTCGTCCTGCGCCGGGGTCGACGCGCGCGGCAGTCGGTCGACGAGGTACTCGGCGAGGGCGGCGCGCGCCGTGACCTCCGCGAGTCCGTCCGCACCCTCCACCGCTCGATCGACGGCATCGCCGTCGGCGAACGCCGGTCGGTACGCACCGAGGATCGCGGCGATCTCGAGGGCGGTCTCGGCCGCCTGCCGGAGGTCGGTGGCGTCGCCGGAGCGAAGCCGCGCCTCCTGGACGAGCAGCGCTCCGCGCAGCTTCCGCAGCCGCTTCACCAGCACGCGTGCGGTCGTTCCCTTGTCCGGCTTGTCCTCGGCCTGGAGGCGCGGTGCCGGTGCTCCTGCCAGCCCACGTGCCAGCTTGGACGAGACGGCGGCGGGGCCGGCGCCGACGGCGGCGAAGCGCCCGTCCAGCGACGAGAAGAGTTCGTGGGCGACCTGCGGGTCGACCCCGCCGACGATCTCGACCTCGACCTCGCGCCAGGTGCGCGGACTCTCGGGTGCCTCGTCGTCGAGCCGTGTCGCGCGGACCTGGTCGTCCGCGAGCTCGGCGACCTGGTCGCCGTCCTCGTCGAGCAGCCGCGTCACGGTGCGGGTGGTCGCGATCCGGACGACGGGCCGGAGGCCACGACCACGACGCTCGGTGAACAGTGCGGCGAGGACCTCGTCCGGGACGGCGTCGGCGTCGTCGGTGAGCGGGAAGTGCTGCTCGTGCCGGACGGTGTCCGACGAGGCGCGCTTGATGTGCCAGCCGGCATCGGGGCCACCCGTGCGGCGTCGCACCGTCACGTGGGCCGCCACGAGGTCGTACCGCTCGGTGTCCCAGTAGGTCGCGTCGAGGTCGAACGGCTCCTGGTGCTCGGTGCGGATGATGCCGCCGATGCCGACGAGGTCGGGCAGGGCACCACCCTCGGGGAGGTCGTAGGTCCGCTCGATCTCGAGGTGCGTGTCACTCACGCGCTCCTGTCTACCAGGGCTTCGCCGTGTTCCCCGAACCGGCGGGGTTACCCTGAGCGCATGAGCGAGACGATCACCCGCGACGCGTTCGTGCCGGAGGCCGGCGCCGTCACGATGTTCACCACCAGCTGGTGCGGCTACTGCGCACGCCTGAAGAACCAGATGTCGAAGGCCGGTGTCCCCTACCGCGAGGTCGACATCGAGCAGACGCCCGGCACGGCCGAGCTCGTCGCCGAGGTGAACGGCGGCAACCAGACCGTGCCGACGCTGGTGTTCCCGGACGGCAGCACGGCGACGAACCCGTCGCTGGCCGAGGTGCAGTCGCGCATCTGACGCCGCGCACCCCGTAACGTGCATCGCGCCCCGTGGAAACGGGGCGCGATGACTGTTGCGGGGCGCGTTGTGCCGGCGGCGGGCGCTACTTGCTTCCGCGCTCCAGCGCCTCGGTCAGCAGCGCCGCCATCGCGTCGAGCTGGATGTCGCCCGAGTCGACGATCTCCTCGTCCGAGCCGTCGAGCGCGCGGGCGGCCAGGGACGCCTTCGAGTCGATGAGCTCGGCGATCTTGGTGTCGATCGTCTGGGCCGCGATGATCCGCCAGGCGGTCACGGGTTCTTCCTGCCCGATGCGGTGCACGCGGTCGATCGCCTGGGTCTGCTCAGCGCTCGTCCACGACAGCTCGGCGAGCACCACGTTGGACGAGACCTGCAGGTTGAGGCCGACGCCCGCGGCGGTGAGCGAGCAGACGATCACGGCGACGTCGGGGTCGTTCACGAACGAGTCGATCTCCGCCGTGCGCTGCGCCGGCGTCTGATCCCCGCGGATCGTCGCGGTCCGGAGGTGTCGACGTGCGAAGACCTCTTCCGCCTGGTCCATGACGTCGAGGTGCTTCGCGAAGAACACGACCTTGCCGACGTTCGAGGCCAGCTGCGCCGCGTAGTCCGCCGCGAGCTGCGCCTTGGCACGACCGATCCGCCGCACCATCGAGAACACGTTCTCGCCGGTCGGCGAGGCGTCCTGGTCCTCGAGTTCCCACCGCGCGACCTGGCGGACGAGCTTGTGGTCGATGCCGACGACCGGGTCCTGGCCGGTGCGCGCGTCGAGCGCCTGGTGGTACCGACGGACGAGCTTCGCGGTGAGCTCGCGCTCGGCGTCGCGGATCGAGCGGCCGACCTCGTCGTCGAGTTCGACGGGGATGTCGGCGATCCGGCGTGCCGGGATGTCCGCGGCGACGTCGACCTTGCGGCGGCGGACGATGCCCTGGTCGATGACGGCCTTGCGGGCCTCGACGAAGAACCCGGGGTCGGCCGGTGTCAGGCCGATCTCCTCGAGCTCGTTCATGAGCTTGGCGCGCGGCTTCTTGTCGTCGATCCACCCGAGGTACTCCCAGATGGTGCGGAAGTCCTCGACCGAGTTGATCAGCGGCGTGCCGGTGAGGGCCATCAGCAGCGGCGACGCGGTGCGGGACCGGATCGCCTCGGCGATCTGCAGCACGAACCGCGAGCGCTGCGAGTCCTTGTTCTTGATGAAGTGCGCTTCGTCGACGACCATGCCCTTGAACCCGAAGTTCCCGAGCCAACCGGCGTGCCGGTCGAGGATCTCGTAGTTCACGATGACGATGTCGGCGAACCCGTCGAGGTCGTCCCCGTCACCGTGGATCACCGTGGCGGAGCGGTTCGGGACCCAGCGGGCGGCCTCGCGCTTCCAGTTCGTCTTCACGACGTTCGGCACGACCACCAGCAGCGGGAACGCGTTCGCGGCCTCGGCGGCGAGGAGCGACTGCGCGGTCTTGCCGAGACCGGGCTCGTCGGCGAGCAGGAACGTGCGGTGGCCCTCGGCCACGGCGGCGATGAGCTCCGCCTGGTGCTTCATGAGCGTCGTGCCCGAACGCGAGTGCAGCGTCGTGGGCTCCGGCAGCGGCATCGTCGCCGCTCCCCCGCCCGCGCCGTACTCGAAGGACTTGAACAGCGGGCCGAACAGCTCCCAGTTCGCCAGACGACGCGGGTGCGCCACGGGCTGGTCGGCGAGCGCGAAGTCCGGCGGCAGGAACGGGTTGGCGAGCTGTCGCTGCACGACCGACTGCGGCACGACGGCTCGCACCGGGGTCTCCACCGTCGGCGAGGGTTCCGCAGCGATGACGAGTTCCTCGGGCTGCAGCTCCATGCCGCCCGCGATCATCATGTCGCGCTTGACGGCGCGGGTCGTCTCGCTGACCGACGCCTCTTCCGTCAAGAGCTGGATCACGCTGGTGTCCCGCGCCGCGGTCTTCGCGAGGATCGTCGCCACACCGTCGAGCCGCTTCAGCTGCTCGGCGCGCTGCGAGTCGGTGAGTTCGGTGTCCGCCTTGACCCGTGCGCGTTCCTCGCGCATGAGCAGGGCGACCGCCTGGAACTTCGAACGGTTCGACGCCTTCAGCGGACCTCGCTGCGCCGCCGCCTCGACCTCGCGCACGGCGCGGGCGAGGACGGGGATGACGCCGTCGTTGTCGAGCGGCCTGGTGCGACGCGACGCGGTCCGCGTCCCGCCGGCTGCTCGCCGGGTGCCTGATCGAGCCAACGCTCCTCCTGTTCCGCCCGTTCGTGCGGGCGAGCCGCCCCTCGGGGCGGAAGTCCTGGACCGGTGCCTGGCACGGCTCCGGTGTCCGTGGGCCACCGTGGCCCACCGCTTCGCCGGTCCCCGTCCGGGGGACGTGGAGTCCCGCGGACCGTTCCCATCGCGGCCACCGGGTGGGGCCGGATGCAACGGTCCGCGCCGGGATCCGGCGCCGTCACACGCACGTGGTGCCCCCTCGGAGCGCTCACGGACCCGGTCCCCACGTCGGTCAAGTGACCGACTGCTGCGTCCGGAATCGACGCGGCACGCGGGAACGCGGTGCGTGCTCGTTCAGTTTACTCCTCGACCACCGACGGAGGCGACTCGACGACGCCCGCGCGAGTCGCGCCTCCTGGGATCCACCTCCTGTCGGATCCGGGAGGCGCGGTGCGGACCCGCCTCGCGACCGCCGTCCCGCAGGTGGTCGCGTCAGGCCTGTGGTGCGGACCGCGGCCGCAGCAGGCCGTCGGACGGGACGATCGGCGTCGCCTCGGCGAGCGCCGCCTGCGTCGCTGCCAGCAGCTGCTCCGCGGTGTGGATGCCGTTGGCAGACCCGGTCGTGGCCTGGCCGCCCGCGTGCGCGAGCAGCTGCGCGCCGATCGCCGGGCCGATCCGGTCCGACTGGTCGGGGTTCCGAGCGACCCAGTCGCGGGCGACGGCGTCGGCGAGGCGCTCGGCGGCCGCCCCGCGATCCGCGTCGCCCCGGGAGCGGTGCCACAGCCCGGTGACGACGAGGTGCGCCACCACGGCGCCGATGTCGCGCACCGGGTAGCCCCAGCCCGCCGTGTCGATGTCGAGCAGACCGGAGATGCGCCACGGCTCGTCCTCGTCGACGAAGACCTGCTCGAGGTGCAGGTCGCCGTGGACGACCTGCTTCGTCGCCGTCGCCCAGCCGATCGAGCGTCGTCCGATGGCGTCGTACAGGGAGTCGATCTCCTCGGCGTCCTGCGGCAGCGCGGCGACGAGGGTGCGTCGGTGCCAGTCGGCGTGGTCCATCGCGTCCGCGCGGGCCTGCTGCGTCATCGGGACCGTCGCGATCCGACCGGTGAGCGCCGCGAGCGAGGCCACGAACCGCGGGTCGTCCGCGATCTCGAGGATCCGACTGCCGGCGGGGACACCGCGGATGCGCTCGAGGACCAGTAGACCGTCCCCCCGGCTCGACAGCACCCGCGGCACCGGCAGCCCGGCCGCGACGAACTGCTCGTGCGACTTCTCGATCGGGGCCACCCGGTGCGGGCGCACGACCTTGAGGAAGAGCGTCCCCTCGGCAGCGTCGACCCGCACCACGGCGCGCTTGCCGGGGCGGTAGGCCGCGACCGTGAGGGTCGGGTCGGTGACCGGCATGCCGAGCGTCGTGAGGAGCTCGGCGACGGCGTCGCGGTACGTCACCTGGGGCAGCACCGGCAGCCCGGGGTCGTTCGGGTACGCCCACACCGAGACGGGCTCCCCCGTCGCCGGGTCCGTGACGATCGCGCTGTTCTGGTCGTGCGTCCCACCGGTGTCCACGTAGGTCAGGACCGTGGCGCGCTGGCCGTTGCGGTCCACGGTGTCGACCTCGTAGCCGTACAGGTACCCGTTGCCCGAGGGTTCGACCGAGTGCGCGCGTGCGGCCACCACGGAGGTCCCGGAGCCGGCGAAGGCCTGCGGGATGACGCGCTCATGGTTGGGCCACACGAGACCAGTCAACCGGACAGGGCCGGATTCGTCGCGTTCGTGCACGGCTCGGCGCGCGCACCGTGGCTACCGTGGTCGTCGTGAACCCGGTCGCGCGTCTCCGCAGCTCCAGTCGCACGCCGTTCCTGCAGGTCGTCAAGACCGCGGTCGCGGTGGTCGCCGCCGTGCTGCTGTGCCGGTTGCTCATCCACGGTCCGTTCCCGACCTTCGCCGCGATCGCCGCGCTGCTCGTGGTCCAGCCGAGCATCAACCAGTCGTTCGTGAAGGGACTCGAGCGCAGCGCCGGGGTCGTCCTCGGGGTCGTGCTGGCCACCGGGTTCCACCTGTGGCTCGGCGACTCCGTGTGGGTCGTCCTGCTCGTCATCGTGCTCGCGATCCTCATCGCCTGGGCCCTCCGGCTCACCCCGACCTCGGCGACGCAGGTCGGCATCAGCGGCATGCTCGTGCTCACCGCGGGCGTCGTCACGCCGAACTACTCGGCCGACCGGATCCTCGAGACCGTCCTCGGAGCGATCGTCGCCCTCATCGTGAACGCCCTCGTCGTGCCACCGGTGCTGCTCGGCCCGGCGCACCTCGCGGTCGCGCGGCTCGCCCGGGACACCGCCGCCGCGTTCGAGCGGGTGGCGATCGGACTCACCGAGGGCTGGGACCAGGACCGCTGGCACGAGGCACTCCTGCAGGCCAGGGCGCTCCGGCAGCAGCACGCCCGAGCCGAGGCCTCGCTCACCGCCGCCCGCGAGTCCCTCACGATGAACCCGCGCGGTGGCCGGCACCGGACCGTCCTCGACGAGGACATCGTCGTGGCCGAACACCTCCGTGTGCTCGTCACCCGGGTCACCGGGATGACGCGGGCGATCCAGGACAACACGGCGCCCGACCTCCGTGCGGACCCCGTCGTGGGGAGCATCGCCACCGAGGTCGCCCGGATCGCGGCCGACGTGCGGTCGCTCAGCGCCCGGGTCGCCGCGAAGGAGGTCCCCGAGTCGACGACCGTGTCCCCCGGGCTCCGGTGGGCGGTCCCGACGTCGCCGCACCCCGACGAGCACGTCGCGGAGCCGGCACTCACGGCGCCGCTCGAGGTGATCCGGCCGAACTCCCGGCACTGGATCCTGATCGGGGCGCTGCTCGAGGACATCCGGCGCGTGCGCGAGGAGTTGCTCGGCGAAGACGACTGACGCGGCTGGCTCCCCCGCCGTCGTCCGTGCGCGCTCGTCCGTGTCGTCCGTCCGCGCTCGTCAGTGTCGTCCGTCCGCGCTCGTCAGTGAGCAGGAACTGTCGGGTCCGGGCGGCAGACTCGACCATTCCTGCTCACTGGACCTCGTGTCAGCGTGCGGCCGAAGCTGCTTCTGCCGCCGAGTGCACGATGTCGTCCCAGATCGTCGCGTTCGGCACGGCCGAGTCACTCGGCACGACCTCGACGCTCGCGAACCGTCGGATCTCGGCGACGGCGGCGTCGGCCCCCGCAGCTCGGGCGGCGATGCTCGCGATGTCCGGGACCGCTGCCCGGAGCTCGGCGACCACACGGTCGCGGCTGCTGTCCTCCATGTCGCCGAGCACGCCGATGCCCTTCCAGGCGGCGTCGAGCTCGGCACGCAGACGGACGAGGGCCGGGTGTTCCGGCGTGTCGTTCATGGTGCCCCCACTGTGGACCTGGCGTCGGGTACGCCTCGTCCGAGGCGCGAGCATAGCAACGAAGCAAGCAGTCCTCACGTCCCACGAACGGGGGACAGACCGTTCTACCTGTCCGACCGCCGTGACTGTGACGAGATTCAGCCTGTTCGGCCGGGAGATCTCCCGCATGTACAGGTTCGGTGCCACGATGGGGTCGAGGAGGTCGCTATGCGCCTGTTGGTGGTCGAGGACGATGACGAGATGCGCGCGCTCATGGAGCGTGGGCTCGCCGCAGAGGGGTACCGCGTCACCGCGGTCGAGAACGGGGTCGAGGCACTGATCGCTCTCGGCGACCAGGCGTTCGACCTGGCCGTCGTGGACGTCATGATGCCCGGCATGTCCGGCTTCGAACTCGCCCGACGCATCCGCGAGCGCGAAGACCCGGTCCGGATCCTCCTCGTGACCGCTCGTGATGCCGTGGACGACCGGGTGTTCGGCCTCGACGCCGGCGCCGACGACTACCTCACGAAGCCGTTCGCCTTCGCCGAGCTCACCGCCCGCCTCCGCGCCCTCGGCCGCCGCGAGTCCGCCGGCGCCCCGCGCACCATCGAGGTCGGCGACGTCGCGATCGACTCCGAGGCCCGTCGCATCATGATCAAGGGCCAGCGGGTCGCCGTCAGCCCCACCGAGTTCGCGCTCCTCCGACTGCTCGCACGGTCGGTGGGCACCGTGGTCGACCGTCCGAAGATCCTCGAAGAGGTCTGGGACGGCTCGCAGCACGTCGACCCGAACGTCGTCGAGCACTACATCTCGTACCTCCGCAAGAAGCTGACCTCGCACGAGGCGACGGTCGCGATCTCCACCGTGCGCGGTCGCGGCTACCGGCTCGATCTGCTCGGGGCGTGACCGGTCCCGGGCGTGGCCTGAGCCGTCCGCTGCGGAACCTGTCGCTCCGCGCTCGGATCACCATCGGGTCCACGGCGATCGCGGCGGTGGTCATCGTGCTGCTCGTGCTCGTGATGCGGTTCCAGGTCGTCAGCGTCGTCGCGAGCGCCACCCGTACCCTGCTCGACGCGGACGCCGATCCGTACGTGGCCACGCTCGAGGTGGACAGCGATCCCGATCTGTCCCCGCCGGGCAACGCGCAGCTCGTGGCCGTGGTCTCGCCGTCCGGTGACATCGCCCTGTCGACCATGCCGCCACGTGTCGAGCGCGCTCTCGGCAGTCTCACCGAGACGAAGGCCGGGACGTCGCTCATCCGGGTCGCCGGCTCGGAGTACCGCGTCGTCGTCGAGCACCCCGTCAACCAGGCGGGGCGGTGGACGGTCGTCGCGGCCCGCAACTCGCAGGCCGAGGCGATCGTCGTCGACGACCTCACCTCGACGCTGTCGCTCACCGGACTCGCGATCCTGGTCGCGTTCGGCGTCGCGTCGTGGGCGCTCGCGACCGCAGCCCTGCGCCCGGTGAACCGGATGCGGCGCGAGGCCGAGCGTCTCTCCGTCGCCCCCGAGCGTGCTGAGCTGCCGGTCGGACCGGCGCAGGACGAACTCGCCTCGTTGGCGACGACCCTGAACGCCTTCCTCGCCCGCACGCGCCAGGCGACCGAACGCGAACGCCAGATGGTCTCGGACGCGAGCCACGAACTCCGCACGCCCCTCGCGATCCTCACGACCCAGCTCGACCTGGCGTCCCTCGACGGGGACGACGCAGCTGCCCTCGCCGCCCACATCGAGCGGGCGAAGCTCAGCGTGGCGCGGTTGTCCCGCCTGGCGAACGACCTGCTCACACTGTCCCGCATCGAGGAGTCGGAGCGCCGTGAACAGGACGGTGCCGAAGCGCAACCCACCGGCTGGTCGGACCTCGGCGACGAGGTCATGAGCGCCGTCGACCGCGTCCGGCTCATCGCGTCCACGAAGGACATCACCGTCGACTTCGACCTGGAGTCCCCGGTCGCCGTCGGCGGTTCCGGCCCGGGCATCGGCGGTGGCACCGCGGAGCCGCGGTACCGGCTCGACACCGGCGGCATGGCACAGCTCGTCACGAACATCGCCGGCAACGCGGTCGCCGCGCTCCCCCGTGGCGGAGGCATCTTCGTCTCGTGGCGCAGTGCCGGTGGCGAGGGGATCCTGCAGATCACGGACGACGGCCCCGGTGTGCCGGAGTCGTTCATCCCGGTCGCCTTCGACCGGTTCACCCGTCCCGACGAGGCCCGGAAGTCCCGCCCGAACCCCGATCCCGCGACGGGCACGATCCCCCTGCCCGGAGGCTCCGGTCTGGGGCTCGCGATCGTGCGTGCCGTGGCGGAACGGGCTGGCGGGACGGCGTCGCTCCGGAACGTCCGGTCCGGCGGGCTCGAGGTCACGATCCGCATCCCGGAAGTGCAGTAGCGCGTCGGGCCGGTGCGTTGCCGGTCCGGTCACTGGAAGTCCCGCGACCGCGTGCGGACCGACAGGGACAGGTGCTCGATCCGGTCGGCCACGAGGTTCACGACCCCGTCCGGCGACCGCTCGAGGATCCCGCGCACGATCACCGCCGGCGCCTCACGCGCGACCCGTCGGTACCGCCCCCACACCCCGACGCTGCAGATCACGTTCACCAGCCCGGTCTCGTCCTCGACGTTCATGAACGTGATGCCGGACGCCGTCGCCGGACGCTGCCGGTGCGTCACGATCCCCCCGACCTCGACCCGCCGTCCGGTCTCGGCCGTCGCGGTGTCCTGCACGCTGAGCACCCCGCGAGCCACGAGGCCCCCACGGACGTGCCGCACGGGATGATCGTCCGTCGTCATCCCCGTCGACCACATGTCCGCGATGAGGACGTCACCGCTGGTCATCTGCCCGAACAGCGGAGGCTGCACCGTCACCTGGGTGTCGGGCAGCTGGTCGGGACGCTCGGCAGCGGCCTGTGCGGCCGACCACATCCCACCGCGTCGGTCGACCCCGATCGACGCGAAGGCATCGGCGGCGGCGAGCGCCTCGAGCTGCGCCGTGGTCAGGCCGACGCGACGAGCGAGGTCGGACATGTCGGTGAAGGGGCCGTGGGTGTCCCGCTCGGCGACGATCTTCTCGGCGCTCTTCCGGCCGAGCGAGGAGACCTCGGCCAGTCCGAGGCGGACCGCGAAGGCGCCGTCCCGCCGGTGCCGTGCCGTGTCGTCGGGCGTGGCCTTGTCGAACGGCAGCACCGGGGGTTGTTCCTCGGCCAGGCAGTCGTCGTGACCCGTCGCGTGGACGTGCGTCGCGCCTCCTGGACCGCCGTCTGCCGAGCCGACGCCGTCGTCGGCGGCGGCGTTGTCGTCGTCGTGCAGCGGTTCCAACGTGGCGTCCACGCCGGACCGCAGGATGTCCGGACGCAGCACCGTCACCCCGTGCCGCCGTGCGTCGGCCACCAGGGTCTGGGGTGAGTAGAACCCCATCGGCTGCGCACGGAGCAGCGCTGCGAGGAACGCCCCGGGGTAGTGCAGTCGCATCCACGCGCTCGCGTAGACGATGAGCGCGAAGCTGATGGAGTGGCTCTCCGCGAAGCCGAAGTTCGCGAACGCCTGGATCTTGGCGTAGATGGCGTCGGCGTCCTCGCCGTGGATGTCGTTCGCTGCCATCCCCGCGTAGAGCTTCTCGCGGAGCCGGTCGATCTTCTCGTGCCCGCGCTTCGACCCCATCGCACGCCGGAGCAGGTCGGCGTCGTCGCCAGAGCACCCTCCCACCGCGATCGCCATCTGCATGAGTTGTTCCTGGAAGAGCGGGACCCCCAGGGTCCGCTCGAGCACGGGTTCGAGCGACGGGTGGATGTACGTGATCGGCTCTTCGCCGGTGCGACGTCGGATGTACGGGTGGACCGCGCCGCCCTGGATGGGCCCGGGACGCACCAGGGCGACCTCGATCACGAGGTCGTAGAAGCGCCGTGGCAGCAGTCGGGGCAGCGTTCCCATCTGCGCTCGGGACTCCACCTGGAACACCCCGATGGTGTCCGCCCGGCACAGCTGGTCGTAGACGCCCTGCTCCTCCTTCGGGATGGAGTGCATGTCCCAGCGTTCCCCGCAGTGCTCGGCGGCGAGGTCGAACGAGTACTGCAGCGCGGCGAGCATGCCGAGTCCGAGCATGTCGAACTTCACGAGCCCCATGTAGGCGCAGTCGTCCTTGTCCCACTGCAGCACCGTGCGGCCGTCCATGCGGGCGTGCTCGATCGGCACGACCTCGCCCACGGGCCGGTCGGTGAGGACCATGCCGCCGGAGTGGATGCCGAGGTGCCGTGGGAACCCGAGCACCTGCTGTGCCATGTCGACCACGGTGTCGGGGATGTCGTGGTCCTGGCTCTCGGTCACCGAGCCCCAGCGTTCGACCTGCTTCGACCAGGCGTCCTGCTGCCCGGGACTGTGGCCGAGCGCCTTCGCCATGTCCCGCACGGCGCCCTTCGGACGGTAGGTGATGACGTTCGCGACCTGCGCGGCGTTGAACCGGCCGTACTTCTCGTAGACGTACTGGATGACCTCTTCACGACGGTCGGAGTCGAAGTCGACGTCGATGTCGGGTTCCTCGTCGCGCATGGCCGACAGGAAGCGTTCGAACGGCAGCCCGTAGCGGATCGAGTCGACCGCGGTGATCTCGAGCAGGTAGCAGACCGCCGAGTTCGCCGCCGAACCGCGGCCCTGGCAGAGGATGCCGCGCTCACGGGCGTACTGCACCATGTCCCGGACGATGAGGAAGTAGCCGGGGAAGTCCTTGTCCTCGATCACCGAGAGCTCGCGCTCGATGCGCTCGCGCTTCTGCGGGTCGACACCGTCGGCGCTGCCGGGGTAGAACCGGCGGGCGCCGCGCCACGTGAGTTCCCGCAGCCAGGACATCGTGGTGTGCCCGTCGGGGACGTCGATGTCGGGCAACCCGGGCTTGACGGTCTTCAGCCGGAACCCGAGCTCATCGGCGAGTTCCACGCTGTGCTCGATCGCCCCCGGGTAGCGGGCGAACCGCCGGGTCATCTCTGCCCCCGACCGGAGGTGTGCCGTCGGCGCGGCCGGCAGCCACCCGTCGATCTCGTCGAGACTGCGGCGGGCGCGGACCGCGGCGAGCGCCGTCGCGACCGGGAAGCGGTCCGGGGTGGCGTAGTGCACGTTGCCGGTGGCCACCGTGTGCAGCGCGTGCTTCGCGGCGAGGTCGGCCAGAACGTCGTTCCGTGCGGTGTCCATCGGGTCGCCGTGGTCGGTGAGCTCGACGACGACCCCCGCGGTGCCGAACCGGTCGAGCAGGGCGCGCAGGGCGTCCTCGGCCGCGGACTCGCCCCCGCGCTCGAGCGCCTGCCGGACGGCCCCCTTGCGACACCCGGTCAGCACCCGCCAGTGCCCGTCAGACCGTGCTGCGAGGTCGTCGAGGTCGTACCGGGGCCGTCCCTTCTCGGCGCCGGCCGCCAGGTGCGCGCGGGTGACGGCGCCGGCGAGCCGGTGGTACCCGTCCTGCCCGTCCGCCAGCAGGAGCAGGTGCGTCCCCTCGGGGTCGGGCACGCCGTTCTGCGGCTCCGTCAGTCCGAGGGACAGCTCGGTGCCGTACACCGTGGCGACGGTCGGGTAGGCCTCGGCCACCTCGGCCATGCGCGCAGCACCGTAGAAGCCGTCGTGGTCGGTGAGCGCGAGCCCGTGCAGATGCAGTCGAGCGGCCTCTTCGAAGAGCTGTTCCGGTCCGCTCGCGCCGTCGAGGAAGCTGAACGTCGAGTGCGCGTGCAGCTCGGCGTACGGAACGACCGGCACGTTGGTGTCGTCCGACACCGGCGGGGTCGTCGGAGCGTAGGGCTCGCGCTTGCGGGACCACGCTGGGCTGTCGCCACCGTCGCCGTCGTGCGAGCTGCCGGGGTTCCGCTTGTCGGAGAGCGCGCGTTCGAACTGGGACCACGGGATCGGCGGGTTGCTGTACCCCATCAGCACACCTGCCTGTCCGCGCCGACGGCCACGCGGCCGACACCGACGCCGGTCACGTCGCCACCGCCTCGGCCCACCACCGGTGGTCGGCGAGCACGAGGTACCAGGCACGTCCGTCGGCGTCGACGAGCTGCAACCGGTGGAGTCGGCGACCGCCGGCCTCCCACCAGCGCACGACGAGCGGCCACGGTCCGGCCCACGCCGTCACGGCGTCGAACCGGCCGCCACGCTCCCCCTCGGCACGGAACCGTTCCGGGACCCCGGTGAGGGCACCGCGGTCGTCCACGTCGACGGTGCCACCGTCGCCGGTGACGACGTCCACCGGGCGGGGACGGTCGAGCACGGTCGCCGGCGGCGGCCCGGGCAGCTTGCCGGGCCACGGGCGGTCGCGGACGGTCGCCAGGGCACGCTCGCCACCGACGGGAGCGTCACCCCACGGCACGAGCACCACGCGTTCGGCCAGGGTGCGACCGCCGCCGATCCGCGGCGTCACCACGCCCTCGTGCCCGACCAGCCCCTGCACGCGGGCGAGACCGTGGTGCACGCGTTCGTCGGGCCCGGTCCCCCAGAGTCCGCGTTCGTGGTTGGCCATGTCGTCGACCGCGACGGGCTCGAGGACCACCTGGACGACCGGCGCCTCGAGCCCGGTCGGGTCCACTCCGCCGGCGAGCTGCCAACGGACCCGGTCCACCACGTCGGCGGCGTCGAACCACCGCGGGTGCACCCACGTGCGCTCGAGCAGGATGTCCCGCTCGTCGACGATGCCGACCCGGATCGTCGTGGAGACGAGTCCGGCTGCCCGCAGCCGTGCGGCGAAGTCGTCGGCAGAGCGGCGGAACGCGAACGCGATCTGGTCGGCACGGTCGAGCGAGGGTTCGAACGACGCCTCGACCCGGAGTTCCGGCGGGACCGCGCGCGCCGCGATCTCCCGCGGGTCACGACCGCCGGCGAGCCGGTGCAGGAACGCCCCGGCGAGCCCGAACCGGTCGCGCACCTGTTCGTCGGCCAGCGCGGCGAACTCACCCAGGGTCTGGATGCCGAGGCGCCCGAGCAGCATCGCCAGGTCGGCGTCCCCGAGCACCCCGAGCGGCAGCCCGGCCAGGAACTGCGCGGAGCCGTCGACGGGCACGATCCGCACCCGCTCCCCCGGACGTGCGGGGCGGGCCCGTGCAGCGTGTTCGGCGGCGAACGGGGTGTCCGCGACGCCGGCGCGCACCCCGGGGGCACCGTGGTCGGCAGCGATGCCCGCGAGGGTCGCCGCCGCGGCTCGCTCTCCGCCGTAGTAGCGGGCCGGCCCACGGGACCGCAGCGCGAGGGTGCCCGGCCGCAGGACCTCGACACCGGGGACCGCCGCCTCGACCGCGCGGATGACCGGTTCGAACGCCCGGTGGTCGAGCGCGTCGTCGTAGGGCTGCACGACGAGCTCGGGGCAGCGCGCCTGCGCTTCACGCACACGGAGCCCCCGGACCACGCCGTGCTGCCGGGCGCTGGCGGAACTGGCGTACACCTGGCCCTTCACCACCAGGGCGAACGGGTGGTCCGGCGGCGACCCGGCAGCGCGAGCGGCCGCGATCACCGGCCAGTCCGGGCACCACAGCACGATCGTCCGCGTCGGCGGGGGCTCTGGCAGCGCACCACCACGGGCGAGCGCGTCGGCTCGGACGGCCCGCGCATCCGGCACGCCCACTGCACCCACACCGGCGCCGGACCCGCGCCCGGCGAGGGCACCGGTGACGCGGGACCCGCTGGTCCGGGTCCGACCACCACCACGGGGGCTCACGACGCCACCGCCACGGGACGCAGCACGGGTGCCGTCCGGCTCGGGCCGGATGCCGCAGCGTCCGGGACGGCGGCCCGCACCGTGCCGTCCGCCGCGGGCAGCAACAGGTCGGCGTCCACCGGCCGCCCTGCCCCCGCCCGACCGGACGCCGACACCGTGACCCGTCGTTCCGTCAGGAAGCCGTGCCCGTCGCCGATGCCGCTCCACTCGGACCGGGTCACCCGCAGCGAGACGTCGGCCCCCGGCCAGGACCCGAGCGCGACGAGCGCCCCACCACGCTGTCGCAGCCGTGCTGACAGCCGTGAGACGTCGCCGGGCACCACCCGGCCGAGCGGGCGGGTGAGGACGATCTGGGCGACGTCCGCCAGCGCGGCCGTCACGGTGAGCCACTGGTCACCGGGGTCCGGGACGAGCACGAGCCGTTCGAGGTCGATGCCGGCGGCGGCCGCTGCCTCGACCCCGAAGGACGGCACCCCGACCACTGCGCACCAGGCACCGGCGGCCGAGGCGGCCTGCAGCATCGTCATCGCGAGGAGCACCGACTCGTGCACCGAGTAGGAGCCGCCCACGCGGATCGCGCCGCCGGGCAGGAGCGGTGCGAGTGCCTCGGCCGTGGGCAGCCCCTCGGTGTCGACCCGGGTGGACTCCATCTCGGCCACACGCGACCGCAGCGAGGTGATCCGTTCGAGTGCGGCGCGGGCGTCGCCGAGGTGGTCGACCCGCCGCACCGGCCGGGCAGCACCGGACCGCCCGGTCGGCTCTGTCGGAGCCCCGGGCGATCGGAGTGCCGCCGCCGTCTGCATGCCCTCATATTCGAACATGTGTTCGATGATGTCAATCGGGTCCGACATCCTGTGGACAATTGCTTCGAACACGCGTTCGACACGCCGTTTGTCGGTGGTCTCCGGGGCTGTGGAGGAACGATCCGCCCTGACGACCCGCCTCACCAGCGGGCGACGGCCCCCACTCCCGCGAGCACCGAGCGCGTCTTCGTCTCGACCTCGTCCGCTTCGTCGACGGCGACCGACGACCACGTCACCGCGCCGCCGGCACCGAACGACCGCGACCACACCGTGCCCCGGTCGTCGACGACCGTCACCAGTGTGCGGATCACCACCGACAGGTCGACCGCGCCGCTGGCCGAGAAGTACCCGATCGCACCCGAGTACAGCCCGCGAGGCCCGTCCTCGAGCCGATCCGCGATCCGCATCGCACTGATCTTGGGTGCGCCGGTCATCGACCCCGGCGGGAACGCGGCGTGCACCACGGCGGCCCGCGACGTCCCCTCCGGGAGGACCGCGCCGATCGTCGACACCATCTGGTGCACGCTCGCGTAGGTCTCGACGTCGCAGAGCCGATCGACGTGCACCGACCCCGGCACCGCCGTCCGGAGCAGGTCGTTCCGCAGCAGGTCGACGATCATCACGTTCTCCGCACGGTCCTTCGCGCTCGCGGCCAGTCCGGCACGGGCCGCTTCGTCCTCCACAGGGTCGTGGGAGCGTCGTCTGGTCCCCTTGATCGGCTCTGCGGACACCGTCCCGGACGCGTCGATCCGCAGGAACCGCTCAGGCGACCGGCTGGCCACGCGCAGCGGGCCGAGCCGCAGGTAGGCACCGAACGGGACGGGGTCCAGCGCGCGGAGCCGCAGGTACTCGGTCAGGTGGGGGTCCGAGGCGGGGCCGAGCCGTGCCTCCTGGACCGGCGGCACCGCGAAGGAGGTCGTGAGGCACACCTGGAACGCGTTGCCCGCACGGATCTCCGCACGGCACGCGTCCACCGCCGTCTCGTAGGCGGCGCGCGTCACGCGCCCGGTGGCCGGAGCCCGGCCCTGGAGGAACGGGGCCGCGCCGTCGACGTCGACCCGCGCGGCCGGGGTGGTCACCGTCTCCAGCCATGCGCGGTTCCGCGCGCTGGCCTCGGGTTCCGCATCGCTCGCCAGGGCGAGTGCCCAGGCGTCACCGGAGTCGTCGACGACCACCGCCCGGTCCACGAACCGCAGGTCCGCGTCCGCGTGCCCCTCGGCCGTCCGGTCGACGCCGCCGGACTCGCGACCGAGCTCGTAGCCGAGGAACCCGACCCAGCCGAGCGCGAAACCGCAGCCCGCGACCGGCTCCGGCAGCACCGGGGTGCGCGCGAGCAGGTCGGCGAGGACCGCGAACGCGGGCCGATCCGAGCCCTCGACGGTCGCCACGCCCCCGAACCACGTGCGGGACGCCGTGGCCGTCTCGACGAACGCACGCCGCCCCTCGTGCCGGAACCGTGCCGCGAACGGACCGTCCGTCAGCGCGAGGACCGACCACCGGGCACGGGCGTGTGCGGTCGGGGGCGAACCTGCCGGCAACGAGGAGTCGAGCCAGACCACGTCGGCTCCGGACGCTGCGGCGAGGGCACCGAGGTCGGGAGCCGACGACAGCCGCCGGACCTCGATCCGAGCGGACGCGGGTGCTGCCGTCAGACCGCCGCGATCGTCCACGAGGCAGCCGACGAGGAACCGGGCTCGAGCACGACGAGTCCGGCATCGGGACCGGCGTTGAAGGCGTCGGGCGCACACGTCATCGGTTCGACGGCCAGCCCCACGCGGTGGTACTCCGGCACGACGTGGTCAGCGGTGTGGACCTGCGCCCACCCGCACTCCGGGCCGAACGCGACGCGGACGCCACGGCCGTCGGCGGCGGTGAGGACGATCGTCGCGGTGCCGTCCGCATCGCGGTCGAACCCGGTGAAGGCGTGGTCGATGAAGC
Organism: Curtobacterium sp. A7_M15; assembly: GCF_030705415.1. GTDB lineage: Bacteria > Actinomycetota > Actinomycetes > Actinomycetales > Microbacteriaceae > Curtobacterium. Next base: position 50,740 of record NZ_JAUZED010000012.1, read on the forward strand.
GGTCGCCGATGCGCGTCGCGGAGCGCAGGTCGAACTCGTCATGTACCGGCGCGAGACCCGTCGGGACGAGCCGGTCCTCGGTGACCTCGAGCACCTCGGCGGCGGGGAGGGTCAGGGTCCAGTCGTCGACCCGCCCCTCGCCGGCGACGAGGTACGGGTGCGGCCCGGTCCCCCACGGTGCTGCGTCGGCGCCGGTGTTCGTCCCGGTGATCGTGGTGTGCAGTCCGTCGCCGTCGACGCGGTACTCCACCAGGACCTCGACGCGGAACGGGTACCCCTCTTGCGCGGGCACCGTCGTGGCGAGCACCGCACGGTCGGGTTCGTGCGCGACGGTCCGGAAGTCGGTCCAGGCGACCAGCCCGTGCAACGCGTGCTGCCGCTTCGGCTCGGTCAACGCGAGCTCGTGCTCGGTCCCGCCGAACGTGTACTTGCCGTCGACGACGCGGTTCGGCCACGGCGCCAGCACTGCGCCGCGGAAGGCCGGGCGCACCTCGTCCACGTCGAACGGCACGACCAGGTCGCGTCCCTCGAACCGGAGCGTCCGCAGCGTCGCCCCCACCGAGGCGATCTCGGCGGTGTAGCCACCGGCGGTGATCGTCAGGGCGGAACCGGACAGGGGTGCGTCGCTGCTCATGCGCTCAGCGTAGTGGGGAGAGACGGATCACCACGGCCGCGGATTCCCGGAACGAGAAAACCCCCGCGGTTCCGGAGAACCGCGGGGGTGATGGTGGATCTGAGGGGACTCGAACCCCTGACCCCCTGCATGCCATGCAGGTGCGCTACCAGCTGCGCCACAGACCCGAAGTGTGGTGTTCCCACCGACTTCTCTGTCCCCCAGTTCCCCGGAGGCACCAGTGAAGCGTACACCATGCGAACACCGGGTGACGAAATCATCGCCGCCACCCGGGCGCGTCGCATCTAGGCGGTGTGGTCCACCGGGAGTTCGAGCGGGATCGTCGGGCAGTCCGACCAGAGACGCTCGAGCGAGTAGTACTGACGGTCTTCTTCGTGGAAGACGTGCACGACGATCTCGCCGAAGTCGATGAGGACCCAGCGCCCTTCGCTCCGGCCTTCGCGGCGGAGCGGCTTGGCCCCGGCGTCGAGGAGGCGCTCTTCGATCTCGTCCGCGATGGCGAGCACGTTGCGCTCGTTCCGGCCGGTCGCGAGCAGGAACACGTCGGTGAGCTGCAGCGGCCCGGTCACGTCGAGGGCGACGAGGTCTTCGGCCTGCTTGGCGTCAGCCGCCTGAGCGGCGATCTGCACGAGTTCCAGTGCACGTGAGGAGGCGGTCACGGATTCCTTCCGGTCGGTCGACCTGGCAGGCTGCCGGATCGCTTGATGGGTCATGATCATAAGCCACCCCACCGACACACGGCCAGGCAGCGTGCGGTGGGGAGGACTCAGAACGTGTGGGTCGTGACGAGCGCCACGATGATGACCGCGGCCGCTGCGATGCCGACGGCACCGACCGTCACGCCGAGGATGAGCGGTGTCCGCGACTCCTTCGGCTTGGCCGCCGCCAGGACGACCTGCCGAGTGGAGGTGTGGCTCGACACCGCACGGCTGGCACGGACCGGGCTGGCGTCCGTCTCGGGCTGCTCGTCGTGCTGCTCGAGCAGACGGTCGACCTCGGCGCCGTCGATCGGCCGGTGGGACCCGGTCGAGGACAGCGAGGACGGCAGGTCGATCGAGCCGGTGAGGATGACCTCACCCGTGGCGTTCAGCGCACCTGTCGGGTCGGCGAGGGCCGAGTTCGGCAGGATGATCGCGTTCGTGTTGGTCACGGCGACGCGGCGGGTGCCGGTCTCCTCGTCGTGGATCTCGGCGTCGTTCGAATCGTGCGCCTGCTGCGACCAGTGACCGACGGGCGGCTCGAAGGCGGTCGTGAGGGGCTTCGGCTCGGCCGGGCGCTGGAACGACGCCGGCACGCGGGGTGCGGCGGCCTCGGTCGCGTCGTCCTGCATGCCCGTCGAGACCGGAGCGGAGCCGACAGGCGCGTGCGGTGCCGAAGGCTGCGCCGCCCCCGCGGTGCTCTGGACCGGGACTTCGTTCGTGTCGTCCTCGTCCAGCGAGAGTGGGAACACCGCCGGCGTCGAGGACTCGACGGGGGTTCGTCGTGCCGCAGCCGGGGCATCCGGCGTCTCCGAGGCAGCGCCGGCGTCGGACGACTCGGCGGTCTCTGGCGGGGCCCACGTCGAACGGTGGCGACGGGGTTCCTCGCCGTGGGCGGCGGCTTCCTCGAGGGGCTCGATCGCGTCGGGCGACCCATCGGCCTCGGTCGCCTGCGCCACGGCTGCCTGGTCGAGCACGACCGTCTCGGCCGAGGGCTCCGCGGCGACGGAGGACTCCTGCGCGAGCGGCTCGGGCTCGGACGTACCAGCACTGACGGGGTGCTGGTCCGTGCCCTCGGAGACGGACGACGCGCCCGTCGAGTCTGCTCGACCCGATCCGTCGTGCAGCGAATCGACGGATCCGAGCACGTCCTCGACGGTGCGGTCGGACGACTGCGGCGTGGGGTTCTGGAGCGGGACGGGCTGGATGGCCTGCCCCTCGGCCGCGCGCATCTGCCGGATCTGCCGACGGGTGAGTCCACCCGAGCCGGGGACGATCTCGGTCGCCGACGCGGGCGGCATCGACGACACGCCGGCACCGGCCGCCGCAGCGGACGACGGCGCAGCCGACTGCGCGGCTGCTCCCGGGGCGGGGGCGACGTGGCTGCCGGGACGGTGGCGGACCTCGGCCTGGGCGGCGGCGGAGGCG
>NZ_JAUZED010000120.1 GCF_030705415.1 Curtobacterium sp. A7_M15
CGCACCGCGCACCGCGCACCGCCCGCCGCCCGCCACCGCCCGCCCGCCCGCCGGACGCGCTCAGCGTCGAGGGGCAGACTGGCCGCAACGGACAGCGCCCCGAGGGCCGGCCGCACGTCGAGCACAACGGGGCGCACGACGCGAGAGGAGCACCATGACCGACACAGAGGCAGACCAGCGCGCGGCCATCTCGGACATCGTCCACGGAGCCCACACGGCACTCCTGACGACCGTGAGCGAGGACGGCCACCTCCACGCACGACCCCTCGCCGTGCAGGACAAGGCGTTCCACGGCACACTCCGCTTCCTCGTGCAGGACGGGAGCGAGAAGGTCGAGGACATCGCCCGGAACCCACACGTCAACGTCGCGATCGAGTCGCAGGGCGGGTACCTGTCGATCGCCGGGACCGCTACCGTCAGCCAGGACGACTCGGTCATCGACGAGCTGTGGTCCCCGTTCGCCGAGGCGTGGTTCCCGGACGGCCGGAAGGACCCCTCGATCCGACTCCTCACCGTCGAGGGTGACTCGGTCGAGTACTGGACGCAGGACACCGGTCCGGTCGGCAGCCTCGTGCAGACGCTCAAGGCAGCCATCGGCAAGCAGAGCCAGCCGGACACCGGCGACCACGGCACGGTCGAGCTCTAGCCCGGAGACCGGACGCCCGGACCCCTGACGCCCGGCGGCGGACGCCCGGCGCGCCAGCGCCCGGCACGACGACGCCCGGACCCCGCACACCGCGGGTGCCGGGCGTCGTCCGTGTGCTCACGGCGGGCCGAGCAGCCACAGCACGGCGACGAGCACCGGCTGCCCGAGCACGGCGCAGACCACGAGGGTCCACCGCATCCAGGGCCTCGACACGAGCTCGGGCGATCCGAACAGGGGCGCGAGCGGCATCAGGAGCCGCGGCGTCGAGGCCATCGGCAGCGACACCGCGAAGATGTAGACCGCGTACGCGGCCGAGAAGACCACGGTCGTGAACCCGAGGCGCCGGGTCGACCGACGCAGCAGCCAGACCGGGTACGACACGAGCAGGAACACCACGATGAGGATCCCGCCGACGCCCAACCACCGGGCGGCGATGAGGAACCACGGCGTGAGCGGCATGAAGTCCACCCGCCCGATGAAGTTCACCCACCAGGACATCTCGGTCTCGAGGTAGGCGTTCGGCGACCCGGTCACGTGCGAGGCGATCACCGGCCAGGCGAACCCGGCGGCCACCATCACGACCCCGGCCGCCACGACCCGCACCCGCTCCACCACGGGGAACGCGTCGATCGAGCGGACCCCCTCCGTCCGACGCGCTCGGACCCACCGCACGAGTGCGACGACCCCGAGCACGAGCGGGATCGCGAGGGCCCCGGGCCGGGTGAACGCGGCCACGACCCCGAGCAGCGTGAGGAGCCCGTACCGTCGGCGTTCGAGCGCGAGGAGCGCGCCGAACACGAGGGCGAGGAACATGCTCTCGGCGTACCCGACCTGCAGCAGGAACGACAGCGGCCCGCACGTGAAGAAGAAGACCGCCCACATCGCGGCCGCCGACCCCGCACGGTCACGGACGAGGCGGTGCAGCAGGTACGCGGCGACGAGTCCGGCGAGGAGGGCGATCGCCGGTGCACCGACGTCGAACGGGACCCCGGTCGACGCGGTGAGCATCCGGATCGTGAAGGGGAACGCCGGCAGGAAGGCCCACGCGTTCTGGGCCACGTGTCCGGCGGCGTCGAGCGGCAGGGTGGTCGGGTACCCGTGCACCGAGATCTGCTCGTAGTACTGCCCGTCCCACGCCGTCAGGAAGGTGAGGAAGCCGTGGTCGTTGCCCCAGATCGCGTTCGCGGGCAGGGCTCGCCCGATGAGCGGGTACGCGAGGGCCAGCCAGAACGTCGACACGATGCGCCCGCCGGTCCACACCAGGAGCACGGCGGCCCACGCCGGCAGTGCGGTCGCGAGGTCGAGGACACGACGACGTCCGCTCGCGATCGACTCCGTCAGTGCCCCGTCCAGGCGGCTCACCGCGGCGCTCCGCGGTGTTCGGGCATGGCAGAGGGCACGGTACGAGCGTAGACGGCCGTTGCTTGTGTGTCCCTCACGGCTGTGGCCCTGGAGGCGCGACTCGCGTTCTGCAGGCCGGAATGCGTGACGCGGGTGGCCGGGGTCGGCGCGGGGCGCTCACCTAGCCTGGGATCGTCGTCCTCCGGCCGCGACGGCGCGGTCGGTGCCCGTGATGACGTCCGACCCATCCCGATCGACACCGAGGAGCACCGTGCCGAACAAGACCGCCATCGTGACCGACAACGCACCGAAGCCCGCCGGGCCGTACAGCCAGGGGATCGTCGCGAACGGCTTCCTCTACACGGCCGGCTTCGGCCCGCAGGATCCGGCCACGGGCGAGATCGCCGACGACGTCGCCGGACAGACCGCCCAGGTGCTCGCGAACATCGCCGCCGTCCTGGCCGAACACGGTGCCACGCTCGACGACGTGGTCAAGTCGACCGTCCACCTCGAGCACTCCGACCGCGACTTCCCCGCCTTCAACGAGGAGTACGCCAAGCACTTCTCGCAGCCGTACCCGGTCCGGACGACCGTGCAGTCGCACCTGGCGAACATCCTCGTCGAGATCGACGTCGTGGCGGTGCTGCCCACGGCGTGATCGCTCGGCGTGCTCGCTGAGCGAAGCCTCATCGACCCCCGGCGCGCGCACCGCCCGGACGGCTCCACTCCGTCCGTCGGATGCCCGCACCGGGGGTCTCGTGCGTCAGGACGCCGTCGGCCAGCACGGGGACGCCCGCGACGAGGACGTCGTCGATGCCCTCGGCCAGCAGCATCGGTTCGGCGTAGGTCGATCGGGCCCGGACCCGCTCGAGGTCCACGACGACGAGGTCGGCGACCCACCCGGGTGCGACCGCGCCGCGGTGCCCGAGTCCGAACAGCTCGGCCGGCAGGGCGGAGAGGTGTTGCTGGAGCTCCCACCAGGTCAGGAGCCCGGGACGCGCGTAGTCCTCGAGGTACCGCGCGAAGGTGCCGTACGCCCGGGGGTGCGGGTGCGTCCCCACGAAGATGCCGTCGGACCCGCCGGTGTGGCCGCCGTGGCGGAACAGCTCCGCCAGCTGTTCGGGCGTCCTCGGGTGCGGCACGCGCATCACGACCGTGACCTGCAGGTCCGAGGCGACGAGGACGTCGAGCGCGAGGTCGACCGGGTCCGTCCCCGTGGCCGTGGCGGCCTCGGCGAGGGTGCGGCCCTGCAGCGCGTGGAACTCGGGCGCCGGGACGTGCGAGAGCGTGATCTGCTCGGCCCAGCCCGGGCCGAGGTCGGCACGCCCCAGGACCCGCTCGAGCACCGAGGCACGGACGGCGGCCCGGCCACCGTCGACCGCGAGCGCCCGGGCGAGGTCCTCGGCGCCCGGCCGTGCCAGAGCCGCGGGGAGGAGCAGCATCGACAGGATCGTGCAGCCGCGCGAGTAGGGGTAGGCGTCGAAGGACAGCGGGGCGCCTTGGGCCTCGGCGTGGGCGAGCTCCGCCAGGGCGAGGTCGACTGGGGCGTGCAGGTGCGAGACGTGGGCACGGCCACCGCCGGCCCGCACGATGCGGACGATCTCCGCGATGCCGGCGCCGGCGTTCGTCTCGTAGCCGCCGCGCATGTGCGTCACGTAGGTGCCCCGGGCGGCCGCGGACTCGGCCGCGAGGGCGGCGATCTCGTCGGTGTCTGCGTGGAGCCCGGGGACGTAGTCGAGGCCGGTCGCGAGTCCCACGGCGCCGTCCGCCATGCCCTGTCGCACCAGGGCACGCATGGCGTCGAGCTGGGCGGCGTTCGCCGGGGCGGGGTCGTCGCCCGTGACCTCGTGCCGGACGGTGCCGGCCGGCACGAGGGTCGCGACGTTGATCGCGGTCGTGCCGTCGTAGGTCGCGAGCAGTCCCGCGATGCCGCCGCCGCGGTAAGTCGGGTGGGGTCCGTCGATCGCCGCGAAGTACCGTCCGGCCCACGAGCCGTCACCCGGTGCCGGTCCGACACCGTCCTGTCCGGTGACGATAGTCGTGACGCCCTGCCGGAGGAGGGCGAGCTGCACGGTCTCGTCGAACACGAGCGACCCGGCGTGGGAGTGCGCCTCGACGAACCCGGGCACGACGAGCCGACCGGTGCAGTCGACCACCGTGGCGCCGCTCCCGGCCCGCAGGCGCTCGTCGGGACCCCCTCGCTCGACGATCAGGCCGTCGCGGACGAGGACGTCCGAGCGGTGCGCCGTGCCGTCCGTGTCGACGACGGAGCCGCCGGTGAGCAGGACCTCCGACGTCACCGTGCGAGCCCGGCGACGAGTCGCTCGGCGCGGCTGCGAAGGGCCGTCAGGTCGCCGGTCGTCAGCGCGTCACCGACGAGCGGTGACCCGAGGCCGACGGCGACGGCACCGGCCGCCAGGTACTCGGACGCGTCCTCGACGCCGATGCCGCCCGTGGGGATGACGTCGACGAAGTCGAGCGGGGCGAGGACCTGCTTGAGGAACGCGGGGCCGCCGAGCTGCGCGGCCGGGAACACCTTGACCGCGCGCGCGCCGAGCTGCCAGGCGCGGACGATCTCGGTCGGCGTGGCGGCGCCCGGGTACCAGCCGAGACCGCGTTCGTGCGCCCGTTCCCCGATGTCGGCGTCGAGGTGGGGGCTCACCGCGAACACGGCACCTGCTGCGGCGGCCTCGTCGAGCTGTCGTGGTTCGAGGACGGTGCCGACCCCGATCGACGCGGCCGTGCCGTAGCGCTCGGCGGCCCAGGCGATCCCCTCGCGCCAGCGGGGCGTGTTCGTCGTGATCTCGATCGCTCGCACTCCGGCGTCCACCAGGGTTGCGACGACGTCCTCGACGTGGTCGCCCGTGCCGCCGCGGAGGATCGCGATCGCGGGGCCCGCGGCGTGCCGATGCCGGGGGCGGGGCGGGGCGGACGGGTCGGTGCTGGTCGTGTTCGGCATGGTCTTCGTCTCCTCGGTCAGCGGTCGACGCGGTCGTGGACGGCGTGGTCGACGTCCGTGGGGGTGGTCGGGTCGAGCAGTGCGGCCGGGTCCGGTCGACGCCAGTCGCTCTCGACCGTGCAGGCGAGCGCACCGGCGTCGGCGGCACGGTCGAGCGCCTCGGCCGGCGGGGCACCGCCGAGGGCCGCCGCGAGCCATCCCGCGACGAAGGCGTCCCCGGCACCGACGGGGTCGACGACGCGCACCGGGGTCGCCTCGCGCCGCAGGAACACGCCGTCCACCGACGCCACCGCACCCCGGGAGCCGAGCTTGACGACGGCACGACCCCGGCCGAGGGCGGCCAGCTCGTGCGCGAGCGTCTCGTCGTCACCCTCGTCCTCACCGAGCCCGAGCACGAGGCGGGCCTCGTCGTCGCCGGCGAACACGATCGACGACCGTGCGGCGACCGCCCGGTAGCGCGATCGCGCGGTGTCCGGGTCGATGAGCTTGGGTCGGTGGTTCACGTCGAAGGACACCGGGACACCGGCGGCCTCCGCGCGGTCGAGCGCGGCCTCGACGGTGGCTCGGGCGTCGTCCGAGAGGGCGAGGGTGATGCCCGTCACGTGCAGGAGCGCAGCGCGTTCGACGGCACTCGCCGGCAGGTCGCTCGCCCGCAGCGCCGATCCGGCCGACCCCCGGCGGTGGTAGGTCACCCGGGTGCGCCCGTCGGCCAGGCGCTCCTTCATCATGATGCCCGTCGATCGATCGGGGTCGGGCACCGTGACCACGTCGACGCCCTCGCTCCGGACGTCACGCGTCACGCGGTCCCCGGCGGGGTCGGTGCCGACGCGGCCGATCCACGTCGTCGGGACCCCCGCTCGGACGAGGCCGATCGCGACGTTGCTCTCGGCGCCGCCGGTGTCCACCCGCATGTGGTCGAGGTCGGGGACGGCTCCCGTGTCCCCGCCCGTCAGGAGCAGCATCGTCTCCCCGAACGTCAGGACGCGGCCGGTCACCGGGTGCCCTTCGCCAGGGCGAGTTGGGCAGACGACGAGCCGAGCGCGACCGAGATCTCGAGCGCGGTCCGGACGACGCCGTCGCCGAGTTCCCGAACGGCCGCTGCGGGGAACCGGGACGCGAGTCCCGAGATGCTCATGGCCCCGACGACGTGGTTCGCGTGGTCGAGCACCGGCGCGGCGACGCAGCGGATGTCAGGTTCGTTCTCGCGGTCGTCGATGCCGTAGCCGCGACCGTGGGTCCGATCGATCTCGGCACGCCAGCGGTCGTCGTCCACGATGGAGTGCTCGGTCATCGCCGTCGCCGGCTCGGCGAGGACCCGGTCGAGCAGCTCCGGCTCACCGAACGCCACCATCGCCTTGCCCGACGCCGTGTTCCGCATCGGCAGGCGGTTGCCGATCCGCGACCCCATCCGGACCGTTCCCCGCGTCTCGACCTTGTCGACGTAGACGATGTCGGTGCCGTCCGGCACGACGAGGTGACAGGTCAGCCCCGTGCGTTCGGCGGTCCGTCGCAGGAAGGGGGCAGCGGCCGCACGGAGGTCGATGCCCTCGAGGTAGCTCTGCCCGAGCAGCAGTGCGCCGAGCCCGAGGGTGAAGCCGGCGTCCGCGGTGCGCCGCAGCAGGTCGTTCTCGAGCATCGGTGCGGTCAGGCGGAGCACGGTCGACTTCGAGGTGCCGAGCTCCGTGGCGAGCGCCGACAGCGACACCGAGGGCTCGCCGTTCCGGGTGCGGTCGGCGATGGAGTCGAGCAGCCGCAGGCCGCGCCGGAGCGACAGGGCGGCGTTCCGCGCCGGAGCGTCATCGGCGGACGGGACGACGGGGGTGGTTGCGCGCATCAGAACCACGTCGCGATCGTCTCGACGACGGTCTCGTCGTCGTCGATGACCGTCACCTGCCGCCATTTGTCGAAGACGGTGCACGGATGCGAGATGCCGAACACGACGACGTCGCCGGGCGTCAGCCCGGGTGCCCCGTCCGCCAGCGCGAGGTAGCAGTGCTGGTCGTCGAGGCGGGTGACGGCGACCGCCCCGGGAGCCGGGGCGACGGGACGGACGCCCGCCATGCCTCCTGGGCCGCCGTGGCGGACCGAACGGACCACCGGCAGTCCCTCGTCGAAGGAGATGTCCCGTTTGCCGACCGCCACCAACGCCAGGCCGGGCTCGGGGCACGACGTGACCCGTCCCCAGACCTCGATCGCGGGCAGGAGCGCGCCCTCCTCCGGATGACGGCCGAAGGGGGTGCGCTCGGCGTAGAAGCCGTCGTCGTGGGTGAGGGACGCGCCGGAGCGGAGCAGCACGTCGAGGTCGTCGGGGCGCGCGGCGACCGCGTCGACCACGCCGTCGAACCAGGCGCTGCCGCCCATGCTGAGGAGGGCGCGCGGGGCGACGACCAGCGGACGGACGTCGGCCGCGACGGCGAGCACGCCCTCGACGTACACCCGGGCTGTCTGCACGTCGGGCAGGCCGCCTTCGTACCCGGCCACTCCGCGGAGCGACAGTCCGCGGTCGTGAGCGAGCTGCGCGAGCTCGCGAGCCTGCTGTGCGGTGCGGACCCCGGTACGTCCGCCGGGGAAGCCGACCTCGACGACCACGTGCAGGTCGCCGTCGACCGCGTCCTGTGCCGCGCGGCCGGCCTCGACCCCCGCGGGGGAGTCGACCCAGCAGAGGACGTCGGCGTCCGCGTCGGCGGTGCGGCGGGAGGCGAGCCACGCCAGGCCGGTGGGGTCGAGGACCTCGTTCGCGACGACGATGCGGCGGATCCCGTGCTCCCACGCGACCATCGCCTGCTGGACAGAGGCGACCGTGACGCCCCACGCGCCGGCGGCGACCTGACGTGCGGCCAGCGCCGGTGCCATGTGCGTCTTCATGTGCGGTGCGAAGAGCAGGCCGTGCCGCTCGACGTACGCCTGCATCACCGCGGTGTTGTTCGCCAGGGCCGACTCGCGCAGCGTCATCACCGGCAGGTACGCGTGGTCGAGGACGTGACGGCGCTCCGGCGCTGCCGGGTCCGGGGCGCCCTTCGTCGTGACCGTGCCGGGTCTGGTCGTCATCGATCCTCCTGTGCGTCTGCAGTGCCCCCACGCTCCCGGTCGCCGGGGTCCGGGGGCAACGCGCTCGTCCTGCTCATTCTGCGGTGCAGAACGCCATCCCGTCAGCGCCGATCCCGGACGTCACGGAAACCGATCGGGCATAGCATTTCCGGTGCGATGACGACGACGATGACGACACGACCACGGGGGAGCACGGCCGTCGCCGTGCTCGTCGCCGGGACCTTCTTCATGGAGCTCCTCGACGGGACCATCCTCGCCACGGCGGCGCCCGCGATGGGGCGGGACCTCGGCGTCGACTCGGCGGCGATCGGCGTGGCGATCACGGCGTACCTCGTCACCCTCGCGGTGTTCATCCCCGTGAGCGGGTGGTTGACCGACCGGATCGGGTCACGGACGGTGTTCGCAGGCGCGATCGCCCTCTTCACCCTCGCCTCGGCGCTGTGCGCCCTCTCGACCGGCCTCGTCGAACTGACCCTCTGGCGCATCGTGCAGGGGCTCGGCGGGGCGCTCATGGTCCCCGTCGGCCGGCTCGTCGTCCTGCGCAGCGCCGGGCGCGACCAGCTCGTCACGGCCATCGCGATCCTGACCTGGCCGGCCCTCGCCGCGCCGATCATCGCGCCGTTCGTGGGCGGCGTGCTCGTCGACACCCTGTCGTGGCACTGGATCTTCCTCATCAACATCCCGCTCGGGGTCATCGCGCTCGTCGCCGCGCTCGTCCTCGTGCCGCAGGAACGCGCGTCCGAACGAGTGCCGTTCGACTGGTTCGGCTCGCTGCTCGCCTGCTTCGGCCTCGGGTCGCTCGTGGTCATGGCGTCCCTGCTCGCCCTCGACCGCGTGCCGGTGTTCGCGGTCGTGGTCTCCGGCATCGTCGGGGCAGTCTGCTGCTGGCTCGCGATCTGGCACTTCCGCCGGGCTCCGCACCCGATCATGGGACTCGACTCGTTCCGGCTCGAGACCTTCCGCGTGTCGCACGCCGGGGGCAGCCTGTTCCGCCTGGCCGTCTCCGCCGTGCCGTTCGTCCTGCCGCTGCTGTTCCAGGACGCCTGGGGGTGGAGCGCCGTGCTCGCCGGGTCCGCCGTGCTCTGGGTCTTCGTCGGCAACCTCGGCATCAAGCCCATGACGACGCCGTTCCTCCGCTGGTTCGGGTACCGGCCGGTGATCATCGTGTCGAGCGCGGTCGCGGCGCTGAGCGTCGTGGCGATGGTGTTCATGACCGAGGACACCCCGTTCTGGCTCCTCGCCGTGCTCCTCGTCGTGAGCGGCGCGGCGCGGTCGGTCGGCTTCACGGCGTACAACACGATCGCGTTCGCCGACGTCGAGCAGGCCGACATGACCCCGGCGAACACGCTGTCCTCGACACTGCAGCAGACCGCGGCCGGGTTCGGCGTCGCGGTCGGTGCGGTGGTCATCCGTGCCGCGTCAGGACTCGGCGGCTCCGGCCCGTACGACGCCGCGTTCTTGGTCATCGCCGTCCTGCTCGTCGTCGCGTGCGTCGAGGGCGTCCTCATGAGCCGCACGGCCGGCGAGACCGTCCGTCCCGCACGCCGCGTCCGGGCCTGACGGCGCATCGTCCGTTCTCCCCGCGGTCACACGCACGAAACCCGGGCCGCGCTACAGTCTCAGCAACAGTCCGCGGAGGCCGAGTACGGTTGCCGCGGCAGGGCGATGAGAGACGCCCGGAACAGGAAGGCAGCATGGCCACGCCAGAGCAGCAGGGGACGATCACAGCCGAGACGGCCGTGGAACCGACCGGGTTGCGCGTCGTCAGCTACAACCTCCGCGAGCACACCGCGAACGGCGAGCTCGCCGCCCTGGCCGAGGCGTCGCAGGCCGACGTCATCTGCGTGCAGGAGTGCGACAGCAACGACCTCGCCCCGTCGGTCGCCGGCCTCTCCCTCGCCGCGTCGACCAAGGCGAACCGACTCGGCCTCGCGATCTACAAGCGCGACGACCGGTTCGAGGTCGAGGACTTCAGCATCCACTCCCTGCAGAAGTCACTGCACGACCGGGTCCTCGCGCCCGCGCACGAGCGCCTCATCGCCATGCACCTGCGCGACAAGGAGGTCGACGCCGAGGTCATCGTCGCGTCCTTCCACGCCTCGCCCCTCACCGCGACGAACTCCCTCCGCCGCAAGCAGATCGAGGCCGCGCACCAGTTCGTCCGCGAGCTCTCGAACGACGCCCCGGCGATCATGGTCGGCGACTTCAACTACCCGTGGTTCCAGACGAACCTGCGCCGGAAGATCGAGCAGCACGGGTTCGCGCTGTCGCTCTCCGACCAGCCGACGTACCTGCGTTACCGCAAGTTCACGGGGCACTTCGACTTCGCGACGAGCGTCGGGCTGCACATCGCCGGCGTGGAGACCCTGCCCGCGGGCATCTCCGACCACCGCCCGATCCTGGTGCGTGCGCACTACGAGCACCCGGGCGCGACGGGCGCCGTCACGACCGTGGAGTCCCCGACCGCCTGACGGGCCGTTCTCGGCGCGTGGGTCCGGTCGCGTGGGCGGCGCGTGCCCAAGCCGCACGGCATGCCGCGCGCTCGGCGCCGAGGTCGCACGAAACGCCGCGCGCGTGGCGCGGAGGTCGCGCGAACTGTCGGGCGCGCGGGCGTGGCGCAGCAGATTGCGCGACCTCGGCCGA
>NZ_JAUZED010000121.1 GCF_030705415.1 Curtobacterium sp. A7_M15
GGTGCCAGCTGGCACCGCGCCTCCCGTCCGTCAGGTGCTCGCGCGCACTACCCGCGACCGACGAACGGCATGGCGGTCGGCATGACCGTCAGATTCGGGACGTTCGTCCCGGCCGGCATCCCGGCCATGTACGCGATCGCGCGGCCCGTCTCCGCGACGTCCATCGTCGGCTCGGGGCGGATCGAGCCGTCCGCCTGGAGCGTGCCGTCCGCGGCACCCGCTCCCATCGTGGTGGCGGCGTTGCCGATGTCGATCTGACCACAGGCGATGCCGAACGGCCGACCGTCGAGCTGCAGCTGCTTCGTGAGACCGGCCACCGCGTGCTTGGCCACGGTGTAGGGCGCGGACAGCGGACGCGGCGCATGTGCGGAGATCGACCCGTTGTTGATGATGCGGCCGCCCTGTGGCGTCTGGGTCCGCATGATCCGGAACGCCTCCCGGGCGCAGAGGAACGAACCCGTGAGGGTCACGTCCAGCACCGCGTTCCAGGTGTCGAGCGTGATCTCGTCGAGCGGGGTGGCCGGTGCACCGGTGCCGGCGTTGTTGAACAGCAGGTCGAGCCTGCCGAACCGTGCGACCGCCTCCGTGAAGAGCCGTCGGACGTCCGCCTCGACCGACACGTCCGCGACCACCGGGACGATCCGCGTCGAGGTCTCGGCGATCTCGTCGAGTGGCCCACGCCGTCGTCCGGCCACCACCACCGTCCACCCGTCGGCGGCCAGTGCGCGTGCGGCGGAGCGGCCGATGCCGCTCCCGCCGCCGGTCACGACGGCGATGCGGCGGTCACGGGCGTGGTCGGTGACGGAGTCGTCGCTCATGGCGGCACGCTACCGCGGACGCCCGTGCGCCCGCCCGTTCGTCACGCGTCGACCACCCCGCCGGGCACCGGTGCGACCAGACCCGCGCGCCGACGGAGGTCGAAGGCAGCCTCGACGAGCTCGCGGGTGCGCGGGTGCCGACCCTCGTCGAACAGCCGCTCGGCCGGGACGACGTCGACGATCCGTCCGGCGTCGATCACCGCGATCCGGTCGGCGACGCGACGGACCACCGCGAGGTCGTGCGAGACGAACACGCACGTCGTCCCGGTGGTGCGCTGCAGGTCGAGCACGAGGTCGAGGATCCGCGCCTGGACGGACACGTCCAGCGCCGAGGTCGGCTCGTCGCACACCACCAGCGGGACGGGGCCGGCGAACGCCCTGGCGATGGCGACGCGCTGCTTCTGACCACCCGAGAGCTGCGCCGGACGACGGTCGAGGACCTCGGCGTCGAGTCCGACCCGGGCGGCGAGGTCCTCGGCGCTGCCCTCCCCGCCGAGCAGTCGGATCGCGCGGCCGAGCACCTGGCGGACGGTCCTCCTGGGGTTGAGCGACGCGTCGGCGTTCTGGAACACCACCTGCACGGGCGGTGTCCGTCGCCCGCGGTCGTCGCTCCGGGCGGACCGCGTGCGCCGCCCGCGGTCGTCGTCCGGGGACGCGGCGGTGGTGATCGTGCCGTCGTGACGGACCAGGCCGGCGAGGGCCCGTCCGAACGTGGTCTTGCCGGACCCGGACTCCCCGACGACGCCGAGGATCTCGCCCCGGTGCAGGTCGAGGTCGATGCCGTCGAGGGCGACCGCCCCGTCGTACTCCTTGCGGAGGCCACGGACCCGGACGAGCACCTCGTCGTCGGTGGTCCCGCGCGCCGCCTTGCCCGCGGTGATGTCCGGCAGCGCCTCGACGAGCTGCACCGTGTAGGGATCGGACGGCGCACCGAGCACCGCAGCGGCGGAGCCCTCCTCGACGAGGACACCGCGGCGGAGCACACCGACCCGGTCGCAGTGCGCCGCGACGAGCGGCAGGTTGTGGCTGATGAGGAGCGTGGCGAAACCGGTCTCCTCGCGCAGCTCGTCGATGAGCGCCATGATCCCCGCCTCGACGGTGCTGTCGAGACCGGTCGTGGGCTCGTCGAGCACGAGCAGCCGCGGGCGGGAGACGAGGGCCATCGCGATCGCGACACGCTGCTGCTGTCCGCCGGACAGCTCGTGCGGGTACCGGACGCCGATCGTGTCCGGGTCGGGCAGCCCGACCCGGGTGAACGCCTCGACGGTGCGGACCTCGGCCTCGCGGTGTCCGGCCCCGATCGCGCGGAGCACCTCGGCGACCTGCCGGCCGACCGGCATCGTCGGGTTCAGCGCGAGGCCGGGCTCCTGGTGCACGACCGCCACGACGTCGCGACGGAAGCGGCGCAGCCGTTCACCGCGCAGGGCGAGGACGTCCGAACCGTCGACGTCGATCGTGGTGGCCCGGACGTCGGCGTCGGGCCCGAGCGAGGCGGTGAGGGTCCCCGCCGCCGTGCTCTTCCCCGACCCGGACTCCCCGACGAGGCCGTAGGACCCGCTTGCCTCGATGGTGAACGACACCGCATCGACGACCCGGACGCCCCGGTACGCGACGGTGAGCCCCTCGACCCGCACCAGTGGCTCGGTCACTCGGTCACCTCCTTCAGGTTGTCGGCGATGAGGTTCGCGGAGACGACGATCGACGCGACCGCGACCCCGGGGAACACGACGGTCCACCAGGCGGCCTGCAGGTAGGCGCGGTTGGCGTTGATGTCGAGACCCCAGTCCGCAGCCGGCGGTTGGGAGCCGAGCCCCAGGAAGGACAGCGAGGCCGTGATGAAGATCGCGGCGCCGAGGCTCAGGACGGCCTGGATCACGAACACGCCGAGCACGTTCGGCAGGAGCTCGGTCAGCATCGCCCGCAGCGAGCTCTCACCCTGCAGCCGGGCGGCCTGCACGTAGGACTTGCCCATCTCGACGAGGACAGCGGCGCGCACGATGCGCGCGATGCCCGGCGCGAACAGCACCCCGACGATGAGCACGAGAGCCGGGGTCGAGACGCCGAACGCCCCGACGAGCACCACGAGGAAGATCAGGCTCGGCAGGGCGAGGAGCACGTCGAAGAACCGCATGAGCGCGGTGTCCACCCAGCCGCGGTGGTACCCGGCGACCAGGCCGAGCGTCCCGCCGAGGACGGTGGCGAGCGCGGCACCGAACGGGCCGATCACCAGCGCCGGACGGGCGCCCGCCGCGACCCGCGCGAAGACGTCGCGACCGAGCGAGTCCGTACCGAACCAGTGTGCGGCGCTCGGGGCCTGGAGCAGCCCGCCCGTCCTCGCGAACGGCTGCAGCCCGAAGGCGTGCCACCCGACCGCGAGCACGAGCCACCAGAGCAGGATGGCGACCGACACCAGGAACGTCGGACGCCGGAGCAGCGCTCGCCACCCACGACGCGTGACCCTGCCGGCGACCGCCTGGACCGGTTCGACCGCGGTGCGGGCGTCGGTGTCGAGCGCGCCCGGGACGACGGCGGTCATGCGGTCGCCTGCCGTTCGAAGCGGATGCGTGGATCGACCACCACGAAGAGCAGGTCGGTGAGCAGCAGCGCACCGAGGGACAGCGCACCGGCCAGCATCACGCCGCTCTCGAGCAGGAGGGCGTCCTTCCGTTCCGCAGCGGTGACGAGGAGGGCACCCAACCCCGGGTACGAGAAGAGCGTCTCGACGATGACGCTCCCGCCGAGCAGGGTGCCGAGGTAGATCCCGAGGACGGAGAACGTCGGGATGAGAGCGTTCCGGATGACGTGCCGTCGGACGATCTGGCCCGTGGTGAGGCCCTTCAGCACGGCGGTCCGGTGGAACTGCGACCGGATCGTCTCGATGGTCCCCGCCCGCACCATGCGCGTGAGCACGGCGAGGTAGGCGAGCGCGAGGACCACCGCCGGCAGCGTCATCACCCGGAGCCGCTCACCGAAGCCGGCGTCGAGTGCACCGGCGGCCTGCACCGGGACCACGCGCAACCACACCGCGAAGACGAGCAGCAGGACGATGCCGACGACGAACTCGGGCACCGCCGAGATCGTGAGCAGCCCGACCGTCACGGCGCGGTCGGAACGACGTCCCTGTCGGTAGGCCTGGAGGGCACCGAGCGCGATGGCGACCGGCACCATGACGACGAAGGCGTACGCCCCGAGCAGGAGCGAGTTCCCGAGCCGACCGAGCACGAGGTCGCGGACGGGTTCGGAGAACACGAAGCTCGTGCCCCAGTCCCCCGTGACGAACCCGCCGATCCAGTGCAGGTACCGCTCCACCAGGGAGCCGTCGAGTCCGTGGTCGGCGTTCCAAGCGCGCACCTGCGCCGCCGTCGCGTACTGCCCGAGCGCGTTGCGCCCGGGGTTCCCGGGGACGACCTGGACCAGCCAGAACGTCAGGATCGAGACCACGACGAGGACGAGCGGGATCTGGACGACCCGCTGCCCGACGAGGGTCAGGAGGCGACGGCGGCGCGCGGTGCTCATGACGAGCTGACCCCGATCCCGCGGAAGTCGAACCCGCCCGGGAAGTCCTGCCCGGACCGGAAGGTGCCGGTGACACGCTGCTGCAGGACGATCTTCGTCGACGCGAACGCCGGCACGATCACCGGCAGGTCGGTCCACTCGATCTCACCGATCTGGTTCGCGATGTCCTGGCGCTCCGACTCCGACGTGGTGGACTCGTACTGGTCGACGAGGTCCTCGAGCTTCGGGTTCGAGTACTTCGACGCGTTCCAGACGGCGCCGGCGCGGTAGATCAGGTCGATGTACTGCGCGGGGAGGCGCTGCGCCCAGTTGGTGATCGTCACCGGGGCGTTGAGCCACGGCGTGTCTGCTCCGTCCGCGTAGTACTGCGCGCTCGTCAGCACCTTGAGCGTCACCGTGAACCCACCGACCGCCTCCAGCTGCTGCTGGATGACCTGCGCGAGTTCCTTCTCGGAGTCGAGCGTCGTGATCTCGAACGAGATCGTCTTGCCGCCGAGCAGCTCCTTGACCTTCGCCGTGTCCTGCTCGCGCTGCTCGAGGCCCTTCGGCTGGATCGCCGAGCTCGGGAAGAACGTGGTGTCGTTGCCGATCGCGGCGTCGCCACCGTAGACCGTCTTGACGATCTCCTTGCGGTCGAGCGCGAGCGCGAACGCCTCGCGCACCTTCGGGTCGTCGAACGGCGCCTTGGTGACGTCGAGGAAGATCCCGTCGAACTTGTTGTAGTAGGGCTCGGTCTCCTTGTGGTCGGAGCCCTTCAGGGTCGTGGCGACGGTCGGGCTGGACGTGATCTGGTCGATCTCGCCGCTCTGGAAGGCCAGGAGCTCGGCCTGCTCGTCGGCGAAGAACTTGATGTCGAGCTTCTGCAGGTCGACGTCCTTCGCGTCCCAGTACTTCGGGTTCTTCGTGAACGTCACGCCCTGCCCGGCGGAGTACTCCGACAGGACGAACTGCCCGGCGCCGACCGGCTTCTTCGCCCAGTTCGTCGACGCCTGGAACCCGGCCGGCTGGATCGTGGTGTTCGAGCCGGTGAGCAGGTACGGGAAGTCCGCGTAGGGCTTCGCGAGGGAGAACGTCACGCCGGTGTCGCCGTCGGCCGCGACCGATGACAGGATGCCGTCGAAGCTCGACTTGCCGGGCGACTGGCTGTCCTTCGCGATGATCGAGTCGAACGTGGCGACGACGTCCTTGCTCGTCAGGGAGGACCCGTCCGAGAACTCCAGTCCGTCGCGGAGGGTCACGGTCCACGTGCGGCCGTCGGAGGAGTCCTTCCAGGACTTCGCGAGGCGGCCCTCGAGCTTGCCCGCAGCGTCCTGGCTGAGCAGCCCCTCGGACGCCAGTCCGACGATGAACATCGCGTTGTAGTCGGACGTGGTGAGGGGGTTGATGGTGCTGTCGGGCTCCTGGAGCCCGAGCGTGTACGTGCCGGATCTCGACGATGATCCGGAAGCACCGCTCCCACTGGAGGAGCAGGCGGCGAGGATCAGCGCGAGGGCGGCTGCGGTGGCGGCGAGGGCGAGGCGCTTGAGGCGACGCCGTCGCGACGTGAGGTCGACGGTCACGATGGACTCCTGGTCTGAGATGAGAAGGAAGGAAGGGAAGGGAGGGTCGGGCGGTCAGCGGTGGGCGCGGTCCGGGACACGGGCGTGCCCGAACCGCTCGCGGAGGGTCAGGTCGTCGTAGGCGGTCGCGGTGCGTCCGCGGCGCTGGAGCTCGGGCACCACGTGGTCGACGAACCGGTCGATGCCGCCCGGCAGGTACGGGAACTGAACGATGAAGCCGTCCGCTCCGCCGTCGTCCGCGAGTTCCTCGAGCCGGTCGGCGATCTCCGGCCCGGTCCCGGTGAGCAGGCTCCGCCGGTACGACCACGAGTAGACGTCCCGTGGCGTCGCCGGTCCGTCGGCGAGGAGCCGCTCGACCGCCGGCTTCGGCGATCGCGTCTCGTTCGACAGATCGAACTCCTCGGCGTAGTCGAAGGGCACGTCGACGTCACGCCCGGACAGGTCCTGCCCGATCTGGTGCGACACGTCCTCGAGGATGAGGGCGTCCGGGGTGAGCGCGAGGATCGCGTCCGCCTCGGCACGGGCGTCCGCCGCGGTCTCCCCCACGACCGGCATGACCGAGGGCATGATCTTCACGGCGTCGGCAGCCCGACCGTGTCGGACCGTTCGAGCACGCAGGTCGTCGACGAACCGACGGACGTCGGCCGCGGACCCGCCGCGCGTGAACACGGCGTCCGCGGTGTCGGCGGCGAGCTCGAGGCCGGACTCGGAGCCGCCGGCCTGGAAGAGGAGCGGATGACCCTGCGGCGGCCGGGCGATGTTGAGGGGTCCGCGCACACGGAAGAACTCGCCGTCGTGGTCGAGCCGGTGCAGTCCGTCGCGGTCGGCGAAGATGCCGGAGGCCGCATCCGCGCGGATGGCGTCGTCGTCCCAGCTGTCGAGCAGCCCGTTGACGACGTCGACGAACTCACGGCCGCGTTCGTACCGGCGGGAGTGGTCGATGTGCTCGTCGCCACCGAAGTTGCGCGCTTCTTCGTCGTACCGGCTCGTGACCAGGTTCCAGGCGGCGCGCCCCCGACTGAGGTGGTCGAGTGAGGCGATGGTCCGCGCCACGTGGTACGGCTCGTTGTAGGTGGTCGAGACCGTGGCGGCCAGTCCGATGCGGGTCGTCACCTGGGACAGCGCGGCGAGCAGTGTGAACGGCTCCGGCCGGAGCGCGCCGTAGTGGTCGACGCCCGACGAGTAGCGGTCCCAGAAGTACAGGCCGTCCGCCAGGAACAGCGTGTCGAAGAACCCGCGCTCGGCGGTCTGCGCGATGTGCCGGTGGTGGCCGATGGTCAGGTGCTCCGCAGGGCGCGACGACGGGTGCCGCCACCCCGTGACGTGGGCTCCTCCCGGGTGGAAGGCGAACGCCCCGAGGAGGATCCGGCCGCTCATGCGGACACCCCCTGCGTGCGGAACCGACTGGCGGGACGGACGAGTCCCAGGTGTTCCCGCAGGGTCGTTCCCCGGTAGGAGCGGTCGTACACCCCGCGCCGCTCGAGCTCGGGGACGACCTGGTCGACGAACCGGTCCACGCTCACCGGGATCGACGAGAACGCCAGCATGAAACCGTCCGCAGCGTCCTGTTCGTAGCGCTCGGTCAGCCAGTCGGCGATCTGCTCCGGCGTCCCCGGGAGGAACCGGCGGCGGAGGATCGTCCGGTACACGTCGCGCAGCGTGCGGGCATCGGCGGCGATCCGGCGGACGGCTTCGTAGACCGACTTGGACTGGGTGACCGCGGACTCGTCGAACACGTGCTCGAACGGCTCGTCGAGCGGTCGGTCGGAGAGGTCCGTCTGCAGGTAGTGGGACAGCAGGTCGAGCGAGACGCGGTCCGGGGTGAGCTCCTCGATCTCGTCGAGTTGCCGCAGCGCGTCCGCCTCGGTGTCCCCGATGACGGGCGACACCGCCGGCAGGATGAGCATCGACGCGGGATCGCGGCCGTTCTCGACCGCCCGACGCTTGTAGTCGGCGTAGAGGGCCTGCGCGTCGGGCAGCGCGTCCTGCCAGAGGGTGAACACGCCCTCTGCCTTCGCTCCGGCGAGGGCGCGCCCGGCCTCCGACGCACCGGCCTGGAACAGCACCGGGTGGGCCTGGGGCGGTCGGGCGATGTTGAGCGGACCGCGCACCCGGAAGAACTCCCCCTGGTGGTCGAGGACGTGCAGGCCTTCGCGCCGGGCGAAGTACCCGGACTCCTTGTCGTGGAGGAAGGCGTCGTCGTCCCAGCTGTCCCAGAGCCCCTGCACGACGTCGACGAACTCGGCGCCGCGACGGTAGCGCACGGAGTGGTCGAGGTTGGCGTCGCGTCCGAAGTTCCAGGCCTCTTCGTCGGAGGCGCTCGTGACGAGGTTCCAGGCGGCGCGCCCCTCGCTGAGGAAGTCGAGCGACGCGAGCTTGCGGGCGACGTGGTACGGCTCGTTGTACGTGGTCGACACCGTCGCCGCGAGTCCGATGTGCTCGGTCCGCTGCGACAGTGCTCCGAGCAGCGTGAAGGGCTCGGTCCGGATGTTCACAGCGTGGTCGATGCCGGACTCGAAGCGGTCCCAGACGTAGAGCTCATCGGCGATGAAGAGCGTCGCGAACCCGCCGCGCTCGAGCGTCTGCGCGAACCGGGCGTAGTACTCGACGTCGAGGTACTGGTCCGGTTCGCTGCCGGGCAGCCGCCAGCTCGTGACGTGTTCGCCGCCCGGGTAGAAGACCATCCCGCCCAGCACGAGGCCGCCGTCGCGCGTCATGCCGCCACCGCCTCGTGCGCCAGCACGCCACCGATGCGCGGGACGACCTGCTCGGCGAAGAGCGCGAGGGCGTCCGCGCGGGCGCCGACGTCACGGTAGCCGTCGTCGACCTGCACGTTGAGCTGCGTCGCGAACCGGGAGTACGGCTTCGACGCGATCGACTCCGCGATGTCGTCGGCCGTCCCGTAGTGCAGGTTGAGCGATGCGGCCTTCTCGGCGAGGGTCGTCGCCGGGGGCAGGAACGTCTCACCCCACGCGTACTTCGCCTCGATGCCGTCGCGGGCCTCGCGGAGGGCGGTCTCGCGGTCGCGGGCCGGGTAGATCGCGGTGGAGAGCGCGACCCGGGGCGTCACCCCGTCCGGCAGGGCGGCCAGGTAGGCGGCGGCGGTGACCTCGGCCGGGACGGTCTGCGTGGTGCCGACGAGCACGCCGTGTCCCCGGGCCGCGGCGACCTCGGCGCTCTCGGCGGTCAGGGTGGCGTCCCAGACCCGGTCGAGCAGGGCGGCACCGTCCGGCTGCAGCAGCGCGGTCCCGGAGCCGAGCGACTCCCCGCGGAGCGCTCCGAGCAGTCGGGCGAGCCGGCCGTCGAACGCCGCGCGGCGGTGTTCCCGGTCGGCGTCGACGAGGTCCGGTGCGAACACGTCGAAGGTCTCAGGGCCGCCGCCGTTCGCGACGCCGAGCTCGACCCGACCACCGCTCAGCGCGTCGAGCACCGCGGCGTCCTCGGCGACGCGGACCGGGTCCTCGTGCGGGAGGGTCACCGCACCGACCCCGAGCCGCAGGGTGGAGGTGCGCTCGGCGAGGGCGGCGAAGAAGACGAACGGTGACGGGAGCCCGCCGCGGTCCGGGGCGTCCCGGTGCCGGAAGTGGAACTGCCTGACCCACGCGCCGTCGTACCCGAGACGCCCCGCCCCGGTGAACAGTTCGAGCTCGTCGCGGTACGCCCGCGCCGCGGGCGGCGCCACCGTGCCGTGCGAGAACACCGCGACCCGCAGGGGCACCGAGGCCACACGGGCGGCCCGTTCGACGTGTGTCATGGAACACTCCCTCGTCAGTGGGGAGATCAGAACACGGGCCACCGACACCGCACGACGGACGGCGTAACGGAACGTTGCGCTACGTCACACAACGTAGGAGTGGGCACGGACGGCGTCCGAGGAGGATGATCACCGGCGTGCCGCACCCCGCCGAATCCGACACCCTCCGCCGTCGCCACCCCGCCCTGCCGGACCACCTCACGTGGGAACCGAGCAGTCGCTGGGTGCGGGCCGTCGTCGACGGCCTGACGGTCGTCGACACCCGCGCGCCGATCCTCGTGTGGGAGGCCGGGCACAAGGTCCCCGAGTACGGGATCCCGCGAAGCGACGTCCGGACGGACCTCCTGTCGCCGGCGGACGACGCGCCCGCGCCCGGCCGGTCGTGGCGTCCGGTGCGCCCGGCCCGGCGCTGGTACCACCTCCAGCTCCCCGACCGGGTCGTGCCGCACGTCGCCTGGTCGTGGGACGACGACGGCCTCGACGGGTGGCTCGGCGTCACCTGGACCCCGGGGGTCCTGGACGCCTGGTACGAGGAGGACGAGCGCGTCATCACCCACCCGCGCGACCCGCACAACCGGGTAGACGCCCTGCCGAGCAGTCGGCACGTCGTCGTCCGGGACGGCGAACGGGTGCTCGCCGACTCCCGCTCGCCCGTCGCCGTCTACGAGACCGGTCTGCCGACGCGCTGGTACCTCCCCCAGGAGGACGTCCGGTTCGACGAGCTCGTCGCCACCGACACCGTCAGCGAGTGCCCGTACAAGGGCCACGCGACCGCGTACTGGGGCGTCCGGCGCCCGGACGGAACCGTCGAGGACGTCGCGTGGTCCTACCCGGACCCCTTCCCCGCGGTGGCCGCGGTCCGCGGCCGCGTCGCGTTCTGGGGCGAGCGTGTGGTCGTCGAGGTGGACGGCGTCCGCGCGCCGTCCGCGGTGGACCTCCGGGTCTGACGGACGGGAGGCGCGGGTCGGGCCCGACCCGCG
>NZ_JAUZED010000122.1 GCF_030705415.1 Curtobacterium sp. A7_M15
CGCGGGACGGGCCCGCCCCGCGCCTCCCGTCCGACGCCGTCCGCGTCGGGTCCGCAGCCTCAGTCGTCGAAGTGGGCCGCCGCGGACCGTGCGCGGTAGGTGACGTCGTCGAGGTCGTCACCGATGACGGTCACGTGCCCGATCTTGCGACCCGGACGGGGCGCCTTGCCGTAGAAGTGGTACTTCGCCTCGGGGAACGCCTCGAGCGCACCCGGGTACCGCGCCGCGAGGTCACCGTCGGCCGGGCCGCCGAGCACGTTGATCATCACCGCGGCCGGGGCGAACGCACCGGTGGCCCCGAGCGGCAGGTCGAGCACGGCGCGCAGGTGCTGCTCGAACTGGCTCGTCGTGGCGCCGTCGATGGTCCAGTGACCGGTGTTGTGCGGCCGCATCGCGAGCTCGTTGATGAGGATCCGCTCGTCGTCGGTCTGGAACAGCTCCACGGCGAGCACGCCCGTGACGCCGAGCTCCGTCGCGATCCGGACGGCGATGTCCTCGGCCATGTCGGCGATGCGTCCGGCGCCGTCGGGGGCCGGCGCGAAGACCTCGGCGCAGACGCCGTCGCGCTGCACGGTCTCGACGAGCGGCCAGGCGACGACCTCGCCCGAGGGACGTCGGGCCACGGACTGGGCCAGCTCACGGGTGAAGGGCACGAGTTCCTCGACGAGGAGCGCCTGCCCGCCGCCGGTCTCGGCGACGGCGATGAACCAATCGGCGACGTCGGCCGGGTCGGTGACCACGCGGACGCCCTTGCCGTCGTAGCCGCCGCGGGCGGTCTTCACGACGGCACGTCCGCCGTGGTCGTCGAGGAAGGCCTGCAGCTCCTCCGGGTCCTGCACGGCCGCCCAGTCCGGCACCGGCAGGCCGAGCTCGGACAGCCGCGTGCGCATCGTGATCTTGTCCTGTGCGACGGCGAGGGGTTCCGGACCGGGGTGCACGGCGACGCCGGCGTCGACGAGGGCGCGCAGGACGTCCTGCGGCACGTGCTCGTGGTCGAAGGTGACGACGTCGACCTCGCGTGCGAAGGCGAGCACGGTGTCGACGTCGTGGTAGTCCCCCTCGGCGGTGGCCGCGATGGCGGCCGACATGCCCGGCCCCTCGGCCAGCACCCGGATGTCGAGCCCCAGCTCGACCGCGGCCGGCACCATCATCCGTGCCAGCTGTCCCCCACCGATGACCCCGACGCGCAACGCCATGCTGTGTGTTCCTTCCGTCGTTCACACCGTCCGGCGAGAACGCGCTGTCTAGAATCGCTGTTCGGGTCGTCGTCCTGTACGACCCGCTGATCGGCCCTCGTGAGCACGACCAGCCACAACTCTACGGACCCGGGAGACACCGTGCGGCGACTGGTGGCCCAACTGGCACGCTTCGGCGTCGTCGGCGCGGTGGGGTTCGTCGTCGACACCGGCATCTTCAACCTGCTGCGGGCCACGGTGCTCAGTCCGGACGAGGTCCACTCCGGACCGTTCTGGGCGAAGGTCGTCTCGACGATCGTGGCGATCTTCGTCAACTGGATGGGCAACCGCTACTGGACCTTCCGCGAACAGCGGCGGGCGGTGGCGACGCGTGAGGGGATCGAGTTCGTCGTCGTGTCGCTCGGCGGCATGGTCATCTCGCTCGGCTGCCTCGGGATCTCGCACTACGTGCTCGGTCTGACCTCGGCGTTGGCCGACAACATCTCCGGCAACGTGATCGGACTCGTGCTCGGCACGGTCTTCCGGTTCTGGCTCTACAAGGTGTGGGTGTACCACCCCGAGCGCGGTCACGCCAGGGTCACGACCGCCGAGCCGTCCACCACGGCACCTGCCGGTCACGCCGCTGCCCCCACCGGTTCCGAGGTCGCGGGCCAGTAGGCTCGACGCGCCACCGACACGGGTGGCGTCGCCGACCCGGGAGTCCGCTCGATGCAGTCCGAACCGCACCCCGACGTCCCGCGGAGCGAGCGGCTGTCGGTGGCCGTCCTCACGGCGGTGTTCGGCCTCTGGCTGGTGCTGTGGGCGCTCGTCGTGCCGGCGTTCCAGGCCCCGGACGAGCCCGCGCACTTCGACGCCGCCGTGCACGTCGCCACCGGTTCCGGGTGGCCGGCCCCCGGCACCATGCACGTGACGAACGCCGTCCGCGCCGCGACCCTGGAGCAGGCCGCGGGTGACTCGTCGACGTGGTCCACCGTGAGCGAGCTGCTCGCGGCGCACCCCGGGGACTCCACGACGGTCAACCAGATGACCCAGCACCCGCCGACGGCGTACGCGGTGGACGCGGTCGTCCTCCGCGTGCTGCACTACGGCTCCCTCCGCTGGGACCACGCGCTCCTCGCGCTCCGCCTCGTGGACGCCCTGCTCGTGACCCCGCTCGCACTGCTCGCGTGGGCCTCGGTCCGGCGGGTCACCCGGTCGCCGCGGGCAGCACTGATCGGCGCGCTCGCACTGTTCGCGACGCCGCAGCTGGCGTCGATCGGGGCCTCGGTGACGAACGACGCCCCGACGTTCCTGCTCGGCGGCGTCGTGGTGTGGCTCGCGACGCGGCTGCTCACCGGGGACCTTCGGCGTCGCACGCTCGTCGCGCTCGGGGTGGCACTCGGACTGCTCGTCTGGACGAAGGGCACGGGGCTGCCCGCGGTGCCGTTCGTCGCGGTCGTGGCCGTCGTCGCCGGCGCGGGCGTCCTCGCACTCCGGCAGCGGCTCCTCCGCGCCGCCGTCGCCCTCGGCGTGGCCGCGGTGATCGGCGCCTGGTGGTGGCTGCGGAACCTCTGGCTGTTCCACACCCTGCAGCCGGACGGGTACGCGGCGATCCGTCCGGACCGACCGTTCCCCGACGACCAGGGCCCCTCGGCGTGGCACTTCCTCGACGTCAGCTGGGGCACGCTCGCCCGGACCTTCTGGGGTTCGCCCGGGCAGCGCGCCCAGGTCAGCATGGGCGACCTGTTCACGGCGGTCCTCACGCTGGTCGCACTCGTCGTGCTCCTCGGCTGGGCGTTCCGCCGTGGGAGCACACGACGCACCGCGTGGACCCTCGCCGTGTTCCCCGCGCTCCTGCTGCTCCTGCAGACCGCGAGCAGCGCGGCGGCCTACCTCGACACGACCGAGGTCGCGGGCACGCAGGGGCGCTACCTGTTCCCGGCGCTGCTCTGCCTCGTCGTGCTGAGCGCGGTGGCGTGGCGGCGGCTGCCCCTCCCCGGGCGCGGGACGGTCGTGCTGCCCCGGGTGCTGGCCGTGGTGCTCCCCGCGATCGGGCTCTGGGGCCTCGCGGTCGCCGCTGGGTGGTTCTGGAACGCCGCGGCCGGGCCGCTCTCGCCTGCGAGCACCGCCCGCTACGAGTCGTGGGGACCGGTGCCGTTCGTCGTCGTCGCGGCCGTCGGTGTGCTCGTCGCCGTCGGAATCGTCGTCGGTGTGCTGCGGGTGTGGATCCCCGTCACCCGCAGCACCCCGGCCGAGGTCAGTTCCCCGACACCTTGACGACGTCCACGCGACAGGACTGGACCGGTGCGGACCGGATGTCCTGGCACGTCTGCTGGACGGTGAAGCTGTCCTCGAGCGTGCCGATCGCCGAGTAGTCCCGGTCCTTCGGGATGAGCGCGTTCGTGTAGTTCAGGAAGTACTGCACGCCCGACTTCTTGAGCAGGGCGACGAACGACGGGTCCTGGTAGTCGTATTCCTGGCCCGGTTCGCCGTACATCTGCGTGCCGGTCCGGAACGCGACGAGCGTGGCGTCACGGGTGTTCGTGCCGAGGATCCTGCTCCCGGCGGGCAGCGTGTGGTTGGCGAGCAGGAGGTCCGGGAGCGGCTCGTCCGGGGTGACGACCCCACCGAAGACCTGGCCGACGGGGATGCCCGAGGGGCGGGTGCCCATCGTCGAGAAGGGTGCCTTCACGCCGTTGACGTTCTGGCTGTACGCGGCGACGACCAGGACGGCGCACGCGACGACGGCGACGACCTGCCGTACCCGACGGCCCCGCCGAGCCGCGCGCCAGAACGCGGGCAGGAGCGCTCCGGCGATCAGGACCGACCCGATGAAGAGCGGGAGGTAGTACCGCGCGTTGCCGCCCTGCGTGTCGACCGTCGCGATCCCCGCGTAGCCGAGCAGGTAGACGCCGGAGAAGATGCCGACGATGCTCGCGAACACGAACCGACGGTAGTGCACGACGCCCGCCACGACCGCACCGACGAAGACGACGCCGATCGCGAGCGCGAACGGTGCGAACGACCCGATGCGGTTGAAGTAGTAGGGCAGCGCCTCGAGTCGCTGCTCGACGTAGTAGCGCACCTTGCCGACCAGGGTCGTCGTGTGGCTCGTCGTCGGGGCGGCCTCGGCGCCCGGCTGCGGCACCTCGGGGACCGTGCGCTCGGCGCTCAGGATCCCGGCGTCGTAGATCGACGGGGTGCGGTCCTCGTTCGGGGACACCGCGCGGGCGTTCGGCGGCGTCGCGATGCGGTACTCGTCCGTGTCGGTGCTCGAGGTGTCGCTGAACTTGCCGGAGACGTTCACGGTCAGCGAGGAGCCGACCTCGATGCCGCCGAACTTCACCGACAGCGCGATGACCCAGGGAGCGGACACGAGCACCACGGCGACGAGTGCCACGACGGGCAGCAGGACGCTCCGTCGCTCACGGGCCTCGGGACGGTCCTGGAACCAGCGGACGACCGCCCACACCGGCACGACCACGAGGAACACGGGGACGAGGAAGGCCTTCGTGAAGTACCCGAACGCGCACACCGCGCCGAGCAGCACCGCGGTGAGCACGATCCGTCGCACCGAGCCGTGCCAGGCCCGGTCGGCCGCGATCAGGGCCCAGAGGAACCCGAGGCACCACACGAGCACGAGGGTGTCCGGCGTCTGCAGGCTGACGTTCGCCATCAGGAGCGGGGTCGTCGCCGCGATCGACCACGCCGCGGTCCAGCCGTTGCCGGTCGTCCGGAGCAGCAACCACGCGCCCATCGCCAGCACGGCGACGCAGGACAGCGTGTTGACGATCGCGAAGGCCGTGGTCTGCCCGACGCCGACCGCGATGAACGGCGCCATCAACCAGGACACCATCGGCGACCAGTAGCCGTTGACGGCGTCCGCCCAGTGCCACTCCGCGTACTGCTTCGCGATCGACATGTACGAGATGCCGTCGATGTTCGTCATCTCGAGCCGCGTGCGGAACGCGATCACGGCGATGAGCAACGAGGCGACGAGGAGGAGCGCGCCGTTCGCGAGCAGCGACACCCGCGTCGGACGTCGGCCCTCGTGGAAGGCCCCGAAGCGGCGTCGGTGCTCCACCACGGGAGCGTCGACAACCGGGGCCTCGGTCGTCACGGCGTCGTCGATCGTCATGCTGCTCCCCCGCGCAGTGTTCAGCGGCCCATGCCGCGGTAGGTGAAGCCGGCGGCCGTCCATGCATCGCGGTCGAGGCAGTTGCGACCGTCGATCACGACCGGCGTCGCCACGAGCGAGGCCGCCACGGCCGGGTCGAGCTCGCGGAACTCGGTCCACTCGGTGAGGACGAGCACGAGGTCGGCGTCCCGCAGGGCGTCGGTCGCGCTCTCGGTGTAGTCGAGCTCGGGGTGCACGCGTCGCGCCGTGACCACGGCCTCCGGGTCGTACGCGGCGACCGATGCACCGAGGCCGAGCAGCCGAGCGGCGATGTCGAGTGCCGGCGAGTCTCGGACGTCGTCGGAGTTCGGCTTGAAGGCCAGGCCGAGCACGGCGACGCGCTTGCCCGCGACGCCACCGCCGAGCAGCTCCTGCGCGAGCTCGACGACGTGTGCGCGGCGACGGAGGTTGGTGGCGTCCACGTCGGCCAGGAAGGCGAGGGACTCACCGACGCCGAGCTCGTCCGCGCGGGCCTGGAAGGCACGGATGTCCTTCGGCAGGCAGCCGCCGCCGAATCCGAGGCCGGCGTTCAGGAACTTGCGGCCGATGCGGGCGTCGTGTCCGATCGCGTCGGCGAGGGCCGTGACGTCCGCCCCGGCGACCTCGGCGATCTCGGCCATCGAGTTGATGAACGAGATCTTCGTCGCGAGGAACGCGTTCGCGCTGATCTTCACGAGCTCGGCGGTGGGGAGGTTGACGACGAGCCGCGGGGTCCCTTCGGCGAGCGCCTGGGCGTAGACCTCGTCGAGCAGCGCGACGGCACGCTCGCCGACCTCGCCGTCGGGCACGCCGTAGACGAAGCGGTCCGGTGCGATGGTGTCCTGGACGGCGAAGCCCTCGCGGAGGAACTCGGGGTTCCAGACCAGCGACGCCCCCGGGACGGCGGCCTCGACCTGGGCGGCGAGCCGTGCGGCGGTGCCGACCGGGACGGTCGACTTGCCGACGACGAACTCTCCGGCGGCGAGGTGCGGGGTGAGCGCGGTCACCGCGGCGTCGACGTAGGTGAGGTCCGCCGCGCCGGTCGGTCCCTGCGGGGTCCCCACGGCGAGGAAGTGCACCTGGGCGCCGGCGACCTCGGCCATGTCCGTCGTGAACCGGATGCGGCCGGACGCCAGCGCCTCGGTCAGGATCTCGGGGAGACCGGGCTCGAAGAAGGGGGCCTCACCCGCGGCGAGCCGCTCGATCTTGACCGGGTCGACGTCGACGGCGACGACTTCGTGCCCGAGCTTGGCCATGGAGGCGGCGTGCACGGCACCGAGGTAACCGCAGCCGATGACAGAGATACGCACGGGAAGACGGTACCCGAGTCTGGATGGCTGGTCGGTCACCGCGAGGCATGTCCGAGAGATCGTCAGGGTCGGACGTCGCCCCAGCGGGGCCGATCGGCGCCCCCGACGATCTCGTCCCAGTCCGGTTCGCGGTGTCGCCGACGCGCCTCGTGCGCCTCGACCAGGTCGTGCAGGACCGCCACCACCAGGTCGGCGTGCGGCACGTCGCCGAGCACCAGGGCCGGCTCGTCACCTGGGAAGACCAGGACGTCGCCGGACCGGAACACCCCCTGCAACCCACGACGGCGGACCGTGACGTCGTACCCCCGCGAGTGCAGGAGCTCCCGTCGGGTGCGTGTACCGAGTCCGTGCACGACGACGAGGCGCCGGGTGGTCACGACGTACCGCTCGGACATCCAACGGAAGAGCGGCACCGCACCACCGAGGAACACGAGGAGCACCACGAGACCCGCGACCACGGCGTTCAGCCAGGCGAGCTGCGCACGGAACACCCCGAAGCCGAAGCCGCCGGCGAGCACGACGACGACGACGAAGACCGCGGGGCGCACGAGCCGACGGGCGTGCGGGCGCAGCCGCGCGACCACGCGTTCAGGCGGCGGCTCGTCGGTCATGCCGTCATGCATACCGCAGGTGGGTGACGTCCCCCACGGCGACGCCCCTGGAGAAGCCGGCTCGATCCCGGATCGTGATGCGACCCTCGTCGTCGATGCCGGTCGCGTCCGCCTCGGAGACGGTGCCGTCCGGCAGCTCGAGGCGCACACGCTGCCCGATCGTGCCGCAGGCCGACCGGACGTGGGACCGGACCCCGTCCGCGGCCGCACCGCCGTCGACGAGGGCGACCACGGCCTCCTGGACCCCACGGAGGAACCGCGACAGCACACGATCGGCGAGCTCCGCTGCCGACCCCGTGGCCCCCGCGACCGCGAGCGAGGTCGCGGTCGGTGTCGGCAGCCGGTCGGCCGGGATGGTCAGGTTCACCCCGGCACCGACGACGACGCTGCCGTCGGCCGCGACCTGGCAGAGGATGCCGCAGACCTTGCGGCCGTCGACCAGGACGTCGTTCGGCCACTTCACCGCGACGCGGTCCGCGGACCCGGAGGCGCGGCTCGCCGCCGCCTCGTCGCGCACGTCGGCGTCGTCCCCGGCCGGGAACCCGTCGTCGCCCCGGTCCGGACCGGACAGCACGGCGACGACCGCGTCGCGCATCGCCGCGCCGGCGACGAGCGGCAGCCAGCCGCGGTCCTGCCCGTCGAGGTCGGCGCGGACGAGCAGACTCGCCGCGAGGGTCTCCCCGGCGGGCGCCGACCAGGTCCGGTCGAGCCGACCGCGACCCGCGGTCTGGTCGAGCGTCACCACGACGCTGCCGTGCGGCTGCGTCGTCGCGAGTGCGAGCAGGTCGGCGTTCGTGGACCCGGTCGTCCCCGGTTCCGTGAACACCGCACCGGCGGCCTCGACAGCGGTTCGGCTCAGCGGGAACGTCGAGGACGCGGGTGTGGACATGCAGCAAATCTACGGGCCGGAACCGTGGGGGTCCTCCAACCGACCCCGCCGTCGCCGCCGGTAGGGTGGGCGCGTGACTTCAGGAGACACCCCCGATCTCTCGACGACGGCCGGCCGGCTCGCCGACCTCCGCGAGCGGTACCACGAAGCAGTGACCGCCGCGGGCGAGACCGCGATCGCGAAGCAGCACGCCAAGGGCAAGGGCACCGCCCGCGAACGCATCGAGCAGCTGCTCGACGAGAACTCGTTCGTCGAGTTCGACGAGTTCGTGCGGCACCGCACCCACGCGTTCGGCATGGAGTCGAAGCGCCCCTACGGCGACGCGGTCGTCACCGGCGTCGGGACGATCCACGGCCGCAACGTCGCCGTCTACGCACAGGACTTCACCGTCTTCGGCGGCTCCCTCGGCGAGGTCGCCGGCGAGAAGATCGTCAAGGTGATGGAGCACGCGCTCAAGACGGGCGTGCCGATCATCGGCATCCTCGACTCCGGCGGCGCCCGGATCCAGGAAGGCGTCGTCGCGCTCGGCAAGTACGGCGAGATCTTCCGCCTCAACACCCAGGCGTCGGGGGTCATCCCGCAGATCTCGATCGTGATGGGCCCGGCGGCCGGCGGCGCGGTGTACTCCCCCGCCCTCACCGACTTCGTGATCATGGTCGACAAGACGAGCCACATGTTCGTCACCGGCCCGGACGTCATCAAGACCGTCACCGGCGAGGACGTCGGCTTCGAGGAGCTCGGCGGCGCGCAGACGCACAACGCGATCTCCGGCGTCGCCCACTACCTCGCCGACGACGAGTCCGACGCACTCGACTACGCCCGCTCGCTCATCGGCTTCCTGCCGGACAACAACCTGTCCGACGCGCCGGCCTACGACGTCGCCCCCGAGCTCGAGACGACCGACGCCGACCGCGAGCTCGACGTGGTCATCCCGGACTCCACGAACCAGCCGTACGACGTCACCACGATCATCGAGCACGTCGTCGACGACGGCGAGTTCCTCGAGGTGCAGCCGCTCTTCGCGCCGAACATCCTGATCGGCTTCGGTCGGGTCGAGGGCCGCACGGTCGGCATCATCGCCAACCAGCCGCAGGCGATGGCCGGCACGCTGAACATCGACGCCGGCGAGAAGGCAGCGCGCTTCGTCCGGTTCTGCGACGCGTTCGGGATCCCGATCCTGACCCTCGTCGACGTGCCCGGCTACCTGCCCGGCACCGACCAGGAGTGGACCGGTGTGATCCGCCGCGGCGCCAAGCTCCTCTACGCCTACGCCGAGGCCACCGTGCCGCTCGTGACCGTGATCACGCGCAAGGCCTACGGCGGCGCCTACATCGTCATGGGCTCGAAGCAGCTCGGCGCCGACATCAACCTGGCGTGGCCGACGGCCGAGATCGCGGTGATGGGCGGCCAGGGCGCCGTCAACATCCTGTACCGCGCCGAGATCAAGCGGGCCGAAGAGTCCGGCGAGGACGTCGCAGCGGTCCGCGCGAAGCTCGCGAACGAGTACACGTACAACGTCGCGTCCCCGTACCTCGCGGCGGAGCGCGGTGAGCTCGACGGCATCATTCAGCCGCACGCGACGCGCGTCTCGGTCATCAAGGCGCTGCGGGCCCTCCGCGGCAAGCGCGCTTCGCTGCCGCCCAAGAAGCACGGGAACATCCCGCTGTGACGGGCGCACGCTGATGGGCCGCCACGCAGCCGCCGTCCCCGCGGTCCCCGTCGACCAGGCCGTCTCCGCGGCCGCCGACGTCCGTGTCGTCTCCGGTGAGCCGACACCAGAGGAGCTCGCCGCCGTCATCGCCGTCCTGCAGCGCCAGGCGGACGAGGCAGCGGCGCTCGGCCGCCCCGAGGTCACCGTGTCGCCGCGCTCGGGCTGGGACGTGTCCGCCCGGGGGCTCCGTCGACCGCTCGAGCACGGTGTCGGCGCCTGGGGTCGATCGCTCCGCTGAGCAGCTCCGCTGTGCCGCTCCGGGGGCTTGCGCTCGCGGTGGGGCGCGGGCGACCATGTACCCCTGGGTACCGACCGGTCTCGAACGCTCGACCGCAGGATTCCCGGTCGGTCTCCCCGCAGACGGGGGACAGCAGGCGCCGAGGTCGTCGGAAATGGCCCGATTTGTCCCCCATAATGACGACTGAC
The DNA here is from genome assembly GCF_030705415.1 of Curtobacterium sp. A7_M15. Taxonomy (GTDB): domain Bacteria; phylum Actinomycetota; class Actinomycetes; order Actinomycetales; family Microbacteriaceae; genus Curtobacterium. The sequence goes on from NZ_JAUZED010000122.1 coordinate 10,279, forward strand.
AGAGCGTTGGACGGCGGGCATAGTAGTTCGTGTTCGGTGTCCTTCAGCGAAGAACATCGCAGGTCGGTGGCCGACTAGGGTACGAAGCCACCTACCAGCTACGAGTCAGGGCGATATTCGGGTTGTCGCTCAGACTCGGGTCGTGAACGGGCCGGTCGGATTCCGACCGGCCCGTTCCCCGTTTCCGGGCGGTGTCGCCGGCCGA
>NZ_JAUZED010000123.1 GCF_030705415.1 Curtobacterium sp. A7_M15
CGGGCCGGCACCTGGGCACCGGCGGCGGCGGCCCGCCGCGAGGCACGCACGCGCGGCGGACGGGATCCCCCGCTCCGACGGCGCGGCCCGCGACCACGACGCTGGTGCACGAACGCCCACACGAGCAGGACGATGCCGCCGACGAGGAACACGCCACCGGCGACGAGGAGCGGACCGACCGACGGCGTCGCGGTGTCCCGCGGCCAGGTGACCGAGACGTCGCTCGGCGCCGCGGCCGTGCCGTCGCCGACGATGATCACGCTGACGTCCTCGGGCAGGCGGACGGTGAACTGCCCGGCCCCGTCGTACTCCTGGTACCAGAGGTCGCTCCCCGCGGGGTTCGGCACGGTGTCCTCGGAGCCGGTCGTGCGACCGACGAGCTTCGCCTGCTCGGCGTCGAACCGCATCGTCGTGTGCTTCGCGTCGCCGATCCAGGCGTCGACGTCACTCGTCTTGCCGTAGGCAGCGAACACCTTCCCCGAGCCGGAGACGTTGATGCGCTGGTAGCCGGGGTTGGCGTTGAGCGTCGAGCCCGGGATCACGGTCACCGGGGCGGAGCTCTTCGAGGACGATGCCGCGACGAGCGACGACGGTGGCTCGAACACGGTCCGCTGGCCGACCGCGAGGGCGACGAGCAGCAGCCCGATGACGAAACTGACGATCGCCAGGACGAATCGCACGGATCTTCTCCCTACCGCGCCGGGGTGGGGGTGTCGGCGCGCGAATCAGCGCTCCAGGATAGCGATGGAGTCTGGACGGCGCATCCCCCACCGCTGTCCGCGGTCACAGCCGGCCGTCCCTGCTCGCCACTACAATCGTGGCCGGGCCTTCCCTGTGCCCTCCGCCGAGCACCCAGGAGCGAACACGTGGCGAACGACGAGGCAGAGTTCGGGACCGAGCTGCGCGGGTACCGCCGCGAAGACGTGGACCGCTCGCTGAACGATCTGCGCCGCGAGCTCATCAAGTCGAACAACGACCGGGCCGAGGCGGCGAAGGAGATCCGTCTCCTCCAGGCTCGGGTCTCCGAGCTGCAGGGCGAGCTCGACGAGGCGGGCACCCCCACGTACAGCGGGCTCGGCACCCGGCTCGAGTCGACCCTCCGCGTCGCCGAGGAACAGTCCACGCGACTCATCAGCCAGGCCGACATCGACGCGCAGCGGCTCCGCGCCTCGAGCCGTGCCGAGGCGGACCGCACCCTGCGCGAGGCACAGGACGAAGCCCGCGACACGCTCGAGGACGCCCGTACCCGGTCCACGAACGAGCTCACGCGCGCCCGCGCCGAGGCGGCCGACACCGTCGAACGCGCCCGCGCCGAGGCGGGCCTGCTCACCCAGGACGCCCGCAACGAGGCCGCCGCGATCCGTGGTGCCGCCGTGACCGAGGCGGCAGAGGTCCGCTCCGTCGCGATCCGCGAGACGAACGCACTGCGCGCCCGGGTCGAGCACGAGGTCGCCGAGCTGCGCGAGGTCACGCAGCGCGAGTCCGCCGAGGCCCGCCGCGCCGCCGCCGACCTCGACCGCGAGACCGAGCACCGCCGCAGCGTGTTCGAGGCCGACCACGCGCGCCGCGTCGAGGACCTCGACCGCGACGAGACCACCCGCCGCGACGCCCTCGAGCGCGAGATCGCCGAGGGTCGGGCCGCCTGGCACCGCGAACGGGACGACGAGCAGCAGGCCCACGCGCTCGAACTCGAGACCGGACGCGCCGACCTCGCCGCTGAGGTGGACCGCCGTCGCGCCGAGCTCGACGCCGAGCTCGCCGACCGTCGCCGTGTCCTCGACGAGGAACTCGCGGCCGCCCGTGCCGAGTGGGACCGCGAGCTCGCCTCCGCCCGGACCGCCCTCGAGCAGGAGCTCGAAGCTGCGCGCGCCCAGCTCCGGGTCGACGAGGAGCAGACCCGCACCGAGAACGCCCGGCTGGTGCAGGAGACGGCGGACCGCATCGCCCGCGAGCTCGAGGAGCACGCGACCCGCATCGAGCGGGAACGCGCCGAGGCCGAGGCGACCGCGGAGCGTGCCGCCCGCGAGCACGAGAACGCACTCGCCGCCCGCCGCGAACGCGAACACGCCGAGGTGGACACCGAGATCGCCGACCGCCGCACCGCCGAGCTCGACGCGCTCGAGGCCGAGCGCACGGCCCTCCGTCAGGAGATCGACACGGCGCGCGCCGACCTCGCACGCGAGCGCGACGAGGTCCGCGCCGAGATCGCACGCGAGCGCGACGAGGCACGCACGACGCTCGAGTCGGAGCTCGCCGCGCGACGCGACGACGCCGAGCAGGACTACCTGCAGAAGCACCACGACACCGTCACCGAGACGCAGAAGTACCTCGACGAGGCGAACCTCCAGCTCGCCGAGGCGACGCGTCGTGCGACCGAGGCACGTGAGCGCGCCGAGCGCCTGCAGCAGGAGGCCGACGACCTCGAGCGTTCCAGCACCTCCGACGCGCAGGAGCACGCGCGCACGATCGTCGCGGACGCCCAGGACCGCGTGCACAAGATGATCGCCGACGCCGAGGAGCGGACCGCCGCGATCATCGCCGAGTCGGAGGACCGCCTCGCGGCCATCCGGACCGAGCGCGACGCCGTCGCCGGCTACCTCGAGAACCTGCGCGGCGTGCTGACCAACGCGACGGGCCTGCTCGGCGCCGCACCGTCGGTGGACGACGCGGCGCCGGCCGAGCTCGTCGTCGAGCCCGACGACGAGACCGTCACCGACGACGAGGACGCGACCGCGCGCTGACCGCAGGCCGCCCAGGAGGCGCGACCCGCGCCTCCTGGACCGGCCCGCCTCGCCGACGCGTCCGGTCCACCGCCGCGCGGTCCGTCCGTCAGTCGGTGACGTGGGTCGGCAACGGTGCACTGCCCGGCACGACGAGGTCCGCGATCGCGTCGAGGACGATCCGCACGTACTTCTCCCCCACCCAGAGGTGCTTCGCCCCGGCGACCGGGACGACTCGGACGTTCGGAGCGAGGGCGAACCGGCGCGCCGCTTCGTCCGGCCGGAGGAAGTCGTCGTGCTCCGGGACCAACGCTACGACCGGGACCCTCACGCCGGTCCAGCGCGCCAGTTCGTCGTCCGTGGTGCGGTGCAGCGGCGGCGAGAGCAGGACGACACCGGCCACCTGACCGGCCTCGACGTGCTCGAGCGCGTGCTTGAGGATCACCTCGGTGCCGAACGACCACCCGACGAGCCACGGCGTCGGCAATCCGCGGCCGACGACCTCTGCGACGGCGGCTCGCAGGTCGAACCCCTCGGAGACCCCGTCGCCGAAGACACCCTCGGACGTGCCGCGCGGCGACGTCACCGAGCGGAAGTTGAACCGGAGCACGGCGATGTCGGCGAGGGCCGGGAGCCGCGCCGCCGCCTTCTTGAGCACGTGCGAGTCCATGAAGCCCTGGGCCGTCGGCAGCGGGTGCAGCGTCACGATCGTGCCCCGTGCAGGCCGCTCGAGCGGCTCCGCGAGCTCACCGACGAGGGTGAGGTGGTCGTCCGTGACGAGCTCGACGTCGGTTCGGCGGGCCGGCAGCTCGGTGTTCGACCGGATCTCGGTGCTCATGCGATGCTCCAGCAGTGGTTGTGCCAGTGACGGCGGGCAGCCAGGTCGGCCTCGTCGCCGAGGACCCCGTCGGCACGCCAGACGACGACGTGTGCCACGCCGGGCAGCACCGTGCCGCCGCAGCCCGGGCAGACGTAATCCTTCTGCGCCGAGGCAGCGGAGACGGGCTGCACGAGGTACTCACGGCCGCGACGCACCTCGGTGCGCTTCCACGAACTCATCATCCGGTCGAGACCGGTCGGCTCGTCGTCCTGCTCGGGGCCACGGCCCCGGGGGCGTCGCGGCCGGTTGCTCCGCGGCACCTGCGCTCAGCCGATCAGTACCAGTTGTTCGCGACGCTGTGACCCCAGGCGCCGCACGGCGTGCCGTAGACGCCGGAGATGTAGTTGAGACCCCAGGTGATCTGCGTCGCGGGGTTCGTCTGCCAGTCGGCACCGGCCGACGCCATCTTGCTGCCTGGGAGCGCCTGCGGGATGCCGTAGGCACCGCTCGGGTTGTACGCGTTCACGCGCCAGCCCGACTCCTTGTTCCACAGCGAGACGAGGCAGTTGTACTGATCGGTCCCCCACCCGCGCGCGGCCACCATCTCCTGCGCGATGGCCTGGGCGCTGCCCGGGTCCGGCGTCGCAGCGGTCGCCGCGAGGGTGTTCGAGGCGCTCACCGACGCGGTCTCGTCCGTGGCGGCGTCGGCCTCGGTGTCGGTGGTCTCGGTCTTCGGCTTCTCGACGACCTTGGGCTTCGGCAACGTCACGCCGTACCCGTCGCGGGAGACGTCGAACGCGGCGTAGGTGCCGTGCGCGGTGTACTCCTGCGGCGCGGCCGGAGCCTTGACGAGCACCGGAGCGGCGACCGCCGCCTGCGCCACGTCGGGCTGCAGCGGGTTGAACAGCGAGCCGACGACGATGCCGGACACCGCGAAGAAGGACAGCACCGGCACGGCCGCCCGCTTGCGCACGAAGGTGTTCATGCTCTGCGGGGACGACGAGGGCTTCGCGGGGGCGGCGACGGCGCGGGCACGTCGCTGCTTGACGATGCGGGGGTCGGCCGGAGTGGCGGGGACCGCGGCGGCGACCGATGCCTGCGCACGAGCGGTGTCCGACACGCGGTTCGCCGCGACCGACTTGGGGGCGACGGCCGGGGCGGTCGGCACCGATGCCGTGACCACCGTCGGGTTCGCCGGGAGGACCGAGTTCTCCGCCGTGCGGGTTCGGTTCAGTGCCGCGCGGCGCTCACCGGCGACCGAGAGGCCGTGGTGCTCGCGGGTATCGCGGTCGGAGCTGATGTCTGCCGTGTGCCTGCCCATGAGTCCGACCAGGATAACGGAACGATCACGGAAAGCGAAGCACCCGCCACCAGCGCGTCGTCAGCGGACAGCGAGCATGACCTCGACGACGGCGTCCAGGAGTGCGTCGACCTGCGCTTCGCGGTAGCCGCCGTGCTTCGGTCGGAAGACGATCGAGCGGACCTCGGTCAGACTGAGCGGCTTGCCGTCACGGAAGTACCCCTCGAGCCGCTCCGCGAAGGCGTCGACGTCCTTCGGGTGGTAGCCGGTGCCGAGGAAGCTGACGCGACCGAACCGCTGCCCGTCCGGACGCTCGAGACGCGCCACCACGTCGGACGCCTTCGACCGGGCCTCGGCGTACCAGGCCTTCTGCCCGATGTCGGCGATCTCCCGCTCGCGCTCCCGAGCCGCGAAGGCGTCCTCGAGTCGTTCGAGCGCGGCGTCCACGTGCGCAGTGGAGTAGCCGCCCTTGCGCATCGAGAAGGCCGTGGCCCGGATCTTCGCCGCCTCGATCGCCGGAGCGGTGTCGTTCGCCGTGTAGGCGCGGCGGGCGTCCTCGAGGAAGCGCTCGACCTCGTCGACGTCGTATCCGAGGGCGGAGCGGTCTGCGTTCGGGAAGGTGGTGGCCACGGCGACATTCTGCCAGGACCGGACCATGGTGTGACCTGGACGCGCTGGGGCGTGGCCGGGGTCCGTTCAGTGGTTGACGACGAGGTACAGCACGTAGGCGACCGCGGCCGACGGCAGGATGCTGTCGATGCGATCGAGGAGTCCGCCGTGGCCCGGCAGGAACGACGAGATGTCCTTGATGCCGAGGTCCCGCTTGATCATCGACTCGGTGAGGTCGCCGAGCGTGGCGGACCCGGAGATGAGGACGCCGAGGACGATGCCCGTCCACCAGGGCAGCCCGAGCATGAGCCAGCAGACCAGGATCCCGACGATGATGCTGGCGGCCACCGACCCGGCGAAGCCCTCCCACGTCTTCTTCGGGCTGATCCGGGGCGCCATCGGGTGCTTGCCGAGGTTGAGCCCGGTGGCGTACGCGCCCGTGTCGACCGCGACCACCACGAGGATGAAGGCGATCACCCAGAGCTCGCCGCCGCGCTGCGCCGCCAGGAGCACCACGCAGGCGCCGAGCAGCGTGATGTACGCCTGCACGAACAATCCGTTCGTGAGGTCCCGGACGACGTTGCCGGCGGTCGGCCTCGGCCGCGCGACCGCCACCTCGACCAGGCGCCAGAGGCTGATGAAGACGATGCCGCCCAACAGCGTGAACAGCGCCGGGATCTGACCGCCGAGGAACGCTGCCGGCACGACCGCCACGCTCACGAGGACGCTCGGGATGCGCGGGACGTCACGCCCCGCGAACCGCATCGCACTCGCGAGCTCGTACACGCCGACGCCGAGCAGGAACGCCCCGACGACCATGAACGACGGCTTCCAGAGGAGCAGGGATCCGAGCATCACGACCGCGAACGCCAGCGCGATCCCGATCGCGGCCGGCAGGTTGCGCCCGGTGCGCGCCGTCAGCGCCTCGTTGCGCGCGCCGAAGTCGGCCTTCCGCTGCCGGAGCTGCGCCTCGAAGTCCGTCCGCGCGGCTCGTGCGCGCGCGTCGAAGTCCTGACGCAGCCCCTTGGCGGAACGCTTCTCTGCTGTGGGGCGGTCACCGCCCTGGTCCGGACGGTGCATCAGACCTCGAGGAGTTCGGCTTCCTTCTTCTTCAGCGAGTCGTCGATCTGGTCGACGTGCTTCTTCGTCAGGGCTTCGAGGTCCTTGTCACCGCGGGAGATCTCGTCGTCCGAGATCTCGCCCTTCAGCGCGTCGAGGTCGTCCTTCGCCTTGCGGCGGATGTTGCGGATGACGACCTTGTGGTCCTCGCCCTTGCTGCGGACGAGCTTGACGAACTCCTTGCGGCGGTCCTGCGTGAGCTCGGGGATCGTCACACGGACGATGTCACCGTCGTTCGTCGGGCTGGCACCGAGGTTCGGGAACGTCGCGATCGCGCGCTCGATCTCCTTGAGCGCCGACTTGTCGTACGGCGTCACGATGAGCGTGCGGGCCTCGGGGGTCTGCAGCGACGCGAGCTGCGCGAGCGGCGTCGGCGTACCGTAGTACTCGACCGGGATCTTCTGGAAGAGCGCCGCGTTGATGCGGCCGGTGCGGACGGTCGAGAAGTCGTCCTTGGCGACCTCGACCGCCTTCGCCATCTTCTCGGTGGCTTCGGTCAGGACATCACTGATCACGGTGTTACTCCTTCGGTACTGGCGTCGAGTCTAGTCAGCGGACGGGGTCAGTTGCTGACCACCGTGCCGATGCGCTCGCCCCGGATCGCCGCCGCGACGTTGCCGTCGCCCTCCATGCCGAAGACGTGCATCGGCATGCCGTTGTCCATGCAGAGGGAGAACGCGGTCGCATCGACGACCTTCAGGCCCTTCAGGAGCGCGTCCTGGTAGGTGACGTGGTGGAGCTTCTCGGCAGTGGCGTCCTTCTTCGGGTCCGCCGTGTACACGCCGTCGACACCGTTCTTGGCGACGAGGACCTCGTGCGCGTCGATCTCGAGGGCGCGCTGTGCGGCGACCGTGTCGGTCGAGAAGTAGGGCAGGCCCGCGCCCGCACCGAAGATGACGATGCGCCCCTTCTCGAGGTGCCGCTCGGCGCGCCGCGGGATGTACGGCTCGGCGACCTGGGTCATGCTGATCGCGGACTGCACGCGCGTGGCGGCTCCGGCCTGCTCGAGGAAGTCCTGCAGCGCGAGGGCGTTCATGACGGTCCCGAGCATGCCCATGTAGTCGGCGCGCCCGCGGTCCATGCCGCGCTGGGAGAGCTCGGCGCCACGGAAGAAGTTGCCGCCGCCGACGACGATCGCGACCTCGACGTCCTGCGCGGCGACCGCGATCTCCTTCGCGATCGTGCTGATGACGTCCGGGTTCACACCGAGCGACCCGGCACCGAACGCCTCCCCCGACAGCTTCAACAGGACCCGGCGGCGTCCGGTCTTCTCGTTCGTCATGTGGTCGCACCCTTCGTCGAATGTCTCGTGGGAATCTACCCGGCCGTGGCCGGTCCGGCGGAGGCGGGTCACGCCTGACGTCGGAGCTCGCGCGTGTCGGCGCGCGAAAACGGGGCCCGGAACCAGGTGGTTCCGAGCCCCGTCACGGGTTCGTTACGCGCCGACCTTGACGCGGGCGAAGCCCTGGATCGTGATGCCGGCGTTCTCGGCGGCCTTCGCGACGGAGATCTTGTTGTCCTTCGCGTAGTCCTGCTCGAGGAGCGCGACCTGCTTGCGGTACGCGTTCAGGCGGCCCTCGACGATCTTCGGCAGGGCGGCCTCCGGCTTGCCCTCCTCGCGCGTGATCGCCTCGACGGTCGCGCGCTCCTTCTCGATCGCCTCGGCCGGGATCTCGTCACGCGTGAGGTACGTCGGGTTCGCGAACGCGACGTGCTGCGCGATGGAACGGGCCTCGGCCGCGTCGGAGCCCGAGTAGGCGATGACGACGGCGATCTGCGGCGGCAGGTCCTGGCTGGTCTTGTGCAGGTAGACCTCGAACTCGTCGCCCTCGACACGGACGACCGTGCGGAGCGCGAGCTTCTCGCCCAGGGCGGCGGCGGCCTCGTCGATGACCTCGGAGACGGTCTTGCCGTCGAGCGGCGCGGCGTTGCCGGCCTCGACGTCGGCAGCACCGGCGGCGGCGACCGCGGCGACCACCTTGTCGGCGAGCGAGGTGAACTTCTCGTTCTTCGCGACGAAGTCGGTCTCGCTCGCGAGCTCGACGACGGTCGCGGCGCCACCGTCGGTCGACGCGACGACGACACCCTCGGAGGTCGCACGGTCGTCGCGCTTGGCGACGGCCTTCGCGCCCTTGATGCGGAGGAGCTCGACGGCCTTGTCGTAGTCGCCGTCGGCCTCGACGAGCGCGTTCTTCGCGTCCATCATGCCGGCCCCGAGGTCCTCGCGGAGCTTCTTCACGTCAGCAAGGCTGTAGTTGGCCATTGACTGGAGTCCTTTCTGGACTGAGCGTTTGTGGAGAGTGGAGCAGGGGCGTCGGACCGATCGGCCCGACGCCCCCGGTGGTCACTCGGCGGGGGTGGTCTCCGCAGCGGCCTCGGCCTCGGCCGTCGGCTGCGCGTTCTTCGCGTCGTCGGCGATCGGCTCGCCGATCTCCTTCGCGGCGACCTGGGCGTCGGCGTCGTTCTCCTCGACGGTCGCGCCCTCGCCCTCGGTCTGGCCGGCGAGGAGCTCCTGCTCCCACTCGGCGAGGGGCTCTGCTGCGGCCTCGTCGTCGCCACCGTTGTGGCGGGTCTTCAGGCCCTCGGCCGCGGCGTCGGCGACGATGCGGGTGAGGAGACCGACGGAGCGGATCGCGTCGTCGTTGCCCGGGATCGGGTAGGTGATCTCGTCGGGGTCGCAGTTGGTGTCGAGGATGCCGATGATCGGGATACCGAGCTTCTGCGCCTCGTCGACCGCGAGGTGCTCCTTCTTGGTGTCGACGATCCAGAGCGCGCTCGGGGTCCGCGTGAGGTTGCGGATACCGCCGAGGGTCTTGTGGAGCTTGTCCAGCTCGCGCTTCTTGATGAGGAGCTCCTTCTTGGTGAAGCCCTTCGTCGTGTCGTCGAAGTCGATCTCCTCGAGCTCCTTCATGCGCGCGAGGCGCTTGGAGACCGTCTGGAAGTTCGTGAGCAGACCGCCGAGCCAACGCTGGTTGACGTACGGCTGGCCGACGCGGGTCGCCTGCTCGGCGATGGAGCCCTGGGCCTGCTTCTTGGTGCCCACGAAGAGGATCGTGCCACCGTGCGCGACCGTCTCCTTGACGAAGTCGTACGCACGGTCGATGAAGGCCAGCGACTGCTGCAGGTCGATGATGTGGATGCCCGAGCGCTCGGCGAGGATGAATCGCTTCACCTTCGGGTTCCACCGACGGGTCTGGTGTCCGAAGTGGACGCCGCTGTCGAGCAGCTGGCGGATGGTGACGACGGCCATGTGCCGTCCTCCTTCTGTCTTCTCGGCGCGCAGCCGTGCTCTCGCACGTCGCTGCGGACCTGTTGCGGTTGTGTCGATCACGACCGTCGGTCGTGGTCCCTGGTGCCCTGGCACGCGACCGCCCGCTCGTGAGAGCGGGACCGATGGTCGGGGGCCGCGCCGGTGACGGCGCCGTGGACACGCGAAGTCAGCGCGCCGGAGCGCACTGCTGGAGAAATGCTAGCAGACGGTGGACGCGCAGGAGGCGCGGTGCGGGTCG
>NZ_JAUZED010000124.1 GCF_030705415.1 Curtobacterium sp. A7_M15
CGCCGGCGTGGTCGGTGACGCGGGCGCGCCCGACCCCCGGGCCGGGAGCGACTCCGGACCGGCCTGGTGCCCGCCGGCGTCCCCGACACCGATGCGCCGTTCGAGCCGCTCGACCCGGGCGAGGGCGCCGCGCTGGGTGTCGTCGGCTTCGGGCACGAGCATCCGCGCCGTCATGAGCTCGAGGTGCAGCCGCGGCGAGGTCGCCCCGGTCATCTCGGTCAGTGCCCGGTTCGCGATGTCCGCCGCTCGCGAGAGCCCGGTCGCTCCGAAGACACCGGCCTGCCGGGTCATCGTGTCGAGCTCTTCCGGCGAGACACCCCGCAGGACTGCCGCGGCGCTCTCGTTGGTGGCGGCCACGACGATGAGGTCACGGAGCCGTTCGAGCAGGTCCTCGACGAAGCGACGGGGGTCCTGCCCGGTCTGCACGACACGGTCGATCGCGGCGAACGCCGAAGCCGGGTCGGCCACGGCGAGCGCATCGACGACGTCGTCGAGCAGTGCGGCGTCGGTGTACCCGAGGAGCGCGACCGCACGCTCGTACGCGATCGCACCGTCCTCGCTGCCGGCCATGAGCTGGTCGAGCAGCGACAGGGTGTCGCGGACGGAGCCGCCGCCGGCCCGGACGACCACGGGCAGCACGCCGGGGGCGACGGAGACGGACTCCTGCTGGCAGAGCTGCTCGACGTACTCGAGCATGGCCGCCGGCGGGACGAGACGGAACGGGTAGTGGTGGGTGCGCGACCGGATGGTGCCGATGACCTTCTCGGGCTCGGTCGTCGCGAAGATGAACTTGACGTGTTCCGGCGGTTCCTCGACCAGCTTGAGCAGGGCGTTGAAGCCCTGCGGCGTGACCATGTGCGCCTCGTCGAGGATGAAGATCTTGTAGCGGTCGCGTGCCGGGGCGAACACCGCACGGTCGCGCAGGTCGCGGGCGTCGTCGACACCGTTGTGGCTGGCGGCGTCGATCTCGATCACGTCGAGCGATCCCCCGCCGCCACGGGCCAGTTCGACGCAGCTCGGGCAGACGCCGCACGGGGTGTCGGTGGGACCCTCGGCACAGTTGAGGCAGCGCGCGAGGATGCGCGCGGACGTCGTCTTGCCGCAGCCGCGCGGCCCGCTGAAGAGGTAGGCGTGGTTGACCCGGTTCGTGCGCAGGGCCGTCCGGAGGGGATCGGTGACCTGCGACTGTCCGATCAGCTCGGCGAAGTTCTCGGGCCGGTAACGGCGATACAGGGCGGTGACCACGCCCCAAGGGTAGCCGGGACGACCGACACCCGAGCGCCGGGCCGGACCACCTGTGGGAAGTGGGCGGCGCGCACGGGACGAGCCGCGCCTCCCGTCCGTCCTGACGACGTGACGGGAGGCGCGGCTCGTGCGGTGCGACGGTCTCAGACGCGTCGGCGGCGGATGCCGCGGGCGAGCCGCGACAGGCCCAGCAGGAGGAAGCCGAGCACCACCAGGCCGCCCGCTGCCCCGGCCAGCGGGGCCACGTCGGCCCCGGTGAACGCGAGACCACCGGACCCGCTGCCAGCCCCCGATCCGTTGCCGTTTCCGCCGCTCCCGACCGCGCCGGGCGTGCCGGGTGCGCCCGGCGTCCCCGGCGTCCCCGGCGTCCCGGGATCACCGGGCGTCCCGGGGTCTCCCGGGTCCCCGGGCGTGCCCGGCACCGCGGCGTCGACCACGACGGCCACCGACTGCACGGCCGAGGTCGCACCCGCCACCGTCTGCGTCACGCGGATGGTGTGCTGCCCCACCGCGAGTCGCAGGACGACCGCCCAGCTGCCGTCCTCGGCCGCCGTCGTCGTGACGGGCGTGCCGTCGTCGGCGACGACCGTGACGGTCGCTCCCGGCTCGGCGGTCCCGGTGACCCGCCAGTCGACGTACCCGGCGGCCGAGGCCGTCTGGTGCGCGCCCGGCGTGGGCGACGTGACCGCGAGCGGCTCCACCGCGTCGACCACGATCGCCACCGGCTGCGAGACCGTCGTCGTGCCGTTCACGGACTGGGACGCCTCGATGGTCCACTCGCCCTCGGGCACGCGGTCGAAGGTGACGGTCCAGTCCCCGTCCGCGTCGGCCGTCGTGGTCCGGACCTGCCCGTTCGACAGACGGACCGTCACGAGTGCCCCCGGCGTGGCGTGCCCGGTCACGGTGAAGCTGCCGGTGTCGCCGGTGCCCGTCGCGGGGATGAGCTGGCCGGGTGCCGGACTCGTGATGGTGACGTCGGTCGGCTGGGCGACGACGACCCGCACCGTGCTCGTCACCGGGTCGGAGGTCACACCGCCGACCGTCTCGGTGACCGACACCGTGTGGGTGCCCGGCGGGACCTGGGTGACGGTGACGGTCCACGAGCCGTCGCCACCGGCGGTCGTCGTCGCGGTCCGGCCGTCGATGTCCACGGAGACCGTGGCACCGGGCTCGGCCGTGCCGCTGACCGGGATCGAGGTCGTGGCTCCGGTGATCGGGAGGACCTGGCCGTCGGTCGGGCTGGTGACCCGGACCGGGGCGGCCGCGGCGACGGTGAACCGGACCTGCGGAGCGTCCGTCGTCGTGCCACCGACCGTCTGCGCGGCGGCGATCGTGTGCGCGCCCGTCCCGACGTCGGGCACGGTGACGGCCCACTCGCCGTCGCCGTCCGCGGTCGTCGTGACCGGGGTGCCGCCGTCGACACGGACCGCGACGGCCGCGCCCGGGGCTGCGACACCCGTGACCCGGACGTCCGTGGTGCCGCCGAGGACCCGGTACGCGGTGCCGTTCTCCGGGGAGGTGACGACGATCGCGTCCGGCTCGGCGACCTCGACGGTCAGGTCGCGCTCGATCGGCGACGACGTGGTGCCGTTCACGACCTGCGTGACGACGATCGTGTGGTCACCGGCGTCGAGTCCGGCGAGCTCGGTCGACCAGGTGCCGTCCGGGCCGATCGGGACCTCGACGGGGTCGCCGTCGTCCGTCACGATCCGCACGGTCCCACCCGGCTGCCCCCGGCCGCTGACCGGTACGGTCGCGGTCGTGGTACCGGCCGGCACGGTCACCGTGTCGCCGTCGGCCGGGGTGTCGACCGTCAGCGCTGCGCCCGCGGCGACCGTGAAGGTCGTCGAGACCGGTGCCGAGGTCGAGCCGTCGACCGTCTGGGTGGCGCGGACGGTGTGCTCGCCGGTGCCGAGGCCCTCGAGGTCGACCGTCCAGGTGCCGGCGGCGGTCGCCGTCACGGTCTGCGGGTCTCCCCCGTCGACCGCGACCCGGACGGCGGCCAGCGGCTCGGCGGCGCCGTTCGCCGTCACGGTCGCGACCGAGTCCTGCTGCGCGACGCGCACGGTCGACCCGTCCGCCGGGGAGGCGATCGTGATCGGGTCCGCGACGAGCACCCGGATGCCGACCGTGACCGGTGCCGAGACGGTGTCACCGATCCGCTGCGTGACGCTGACCGTCGGGGTACCGGCGGGCACGTCGGGCACCGAGACGCTCCAGTTCCCCGCGGTGTCCGCGGTGGTGGACTCGCTGCGTCCGCCGCCGAGGTCGACGACGACGGTCGCGCCGGGTTCTGCCGTCCCGCTGACGTCGACCGTGGTGGTCGCGCCCTCGCCGGCGACGGTGTACTCCTGGCCGGCCGTCGGCTCCGCGATCCGGACCGGAGCTCCGGCCTCGATCTCGAAGATCGACTCGACGGGCGTCGTGGACGTCGAGCCGTCGACCGTCTGCGTGACGCTGACGTCGTGCGAGCCGACGCCGAGGTCCGGCACGTCGACGCTCCACGAGCCGTCGTCGCCCGCCGTGACCCGGACGGGATCGCGGTCGTCGACGGTGACCGTGACGGTGGCGCCCGGCTGGGCGTCGCCGGCGACCGTCACCGTGGTGGTGGCGTCACCGTCCGCGACGGTGATCGGGTCGTCGCCCGGCTGGCGGACGGTGAGGTCGGCCGCGGCGACCACGGACACCGGTCGTGCGACCGCCGCGCTCGTCGTGCCGTTCACGGCCTGGGTGACCTCGGCCGTCCACGAACCGGTCGGCACGTCCTCGACCGTCGCCGACCAGTTCCCGTCGTCGTCGACCCGTGCGGTCGCGGTCCCGCCGTCTCCGAGGTCGACCGTGACGGTCGCTCCGGGCTGGCCGGTGCCGGCGAACGGCACGTCGGTGGTGGCGTCGTCGTCGGCGACCGTCACGGTGGTGGCGCCGGTCGGGGTCGTCACCGTGAGCGGCGAACCGGCGCGGACGGACACCGCAGCGGTGACCGGTGCGGACGTCTGCCCGCCGACGACCTGGGTCGCGCGGACCGTGTAGTCGCCGACCGGCACGTCCGCGAACGTCGTCTCCCAGGCACCGTCGGCAGCGGCGGTCACCTCGTCGGATTCGCCGTTCGACAGGGTCACCGTGACCCTCGCCCCGCCCTGCGCCCGTCCCGCGGCCCGGACGTCGGCCGTGCCGGCCGCGTCGGCGACCGTCAGGACGGTGCCGTCCGTCGGCGCGGTCAGGGTGAGTGCGGTCCCAGCGCGGACGGTGACGGTCTGTGCGGGACTGGAGGCGCTGGTCCCGCCGACCGTCTGGGTCGCGGTGAGCACGGGGTCACCGACACCGACACCGTCGAACGTCACGGTCCACTCGCCGTTGCCGTCAGCGGTGGTGGAGGCCTCGTCGTCGCCGAGTCGCACCGTGACCGGAGCGCCCGGCTCGGCCGACCCGGTGACGGTCACGTCGCGCGTCGCGTCGGCGTCCGGAACCAGCAGCACTGCATCGGCGGCCGGGGTCGTCACCGTGACGGCGTCCGCGGCCTCGATCGTGACCGTGCGCGTCTCCGGGGCGGAGACCGCCGGGGACGAGACCGTCCCGGGCAGCGTCTGCGTCACCGAGACCGGGTGCTCGCCGACAGCGAGGTCCGGGAAGGTCACCGACCAGGTGCCGTCGGGGGCGACCGTCGTCCGCTGGTCGTCCTCGCCGGTGCTGCTGGCGGTCACCGACGCCCCGGGCTGGCCGGTCCCGGAGACCGTCACGTCACGTCGGACGTCGTCGCCCGCGACCGTGATCGGTGCCGTCGTGGGGGCGGTGATCGCGAGCGGCGTGGCGGCGACGACCTGGAACGTCGTCGGGATCGCGGTGGTGACCACGCCCTCGACGCTCTGGCTCGCGTTCACGGTGTAGGTGCCGGAGGGCGAGAGACCGGTCGCCTCGACGCTCCACGCTCCGTCGCCGTTCGCCGTGGTGGTGAACTGCGTGCCCGGACCGACGGAGACCGTGATGGCCGCGCCCGGCTCCGAGGTGCCGGAGATCGGGACGGTCGCGGTGGCGTCACCGTCGACGACGACGAAGCGCGCGCCCACGGCCGGCGACTCGATCGCGACGGCGGTCCCGGGCACGACGGTGAAGTCCCGCGTCACGGTGGGGCCGGTCGTGCCGTTCACCGTCTGCACCGCGGTGACGGTGTGGTCACCGACGCCGAGCTGCGTCGGTTCGGTCTCCCAGTCACCGGAGGCGTCGGCGACGACGTCGACCGGGTCGCCGTCGTCGACCGTGACCCGGACGCTCGCTCCCGGCTCGGCGGTGCCGCGCACGACGACGCCGATCTGACCGCCCGCCCCCGCGGGGACCTCCTGGGCGTCCGTCGGGGACTCGATCACCAGGTCGTCACCGACCGCGACCGAGAAGTCCCGGTCGACGGCCGCGGACGTCTGTCCACCGACCGTCTGCGTGACGCTCGCGGTGTGGTCGCCCGTGCCGACGTCCGGCAGCGTCACCGACCACGAGCCGTCGTCCCCGGCGGTGGTGGTGACCGGGTCTCCCGCGCCGTCCAGGACGACACTGATGCCGGCCCCCGGCTGCGCGGCGCCCGACACCTCGACGTCGATCGTCGAGTCGTCGGTCGCGACGTCCGTCGTGCTGCCCTGGGTCGGCGACGTCACGGCGAGCGCGGCGCCGGCGACGACCGTCACGACCTGTCGGACGGCCGGTGACGTGGTGCCGCCCACGGTCTGGGTCGCCTGGATCGTGTACCGGCCGACCGGGACGTCCCGGACCGTGGTGCTCCAGTCGCCGTCGCCGTTCGCGGTCGCGGTCGCGGTCAGTCCGCCGCCGAGCGAGATCGCGACGTCGGCGCCGGGCTCGGCGGTCCCGGTCACCTCGAGGTCGGTCGTCGTGTCCGCGTCGAGCACGGTCACGGTGGCACCCGGCGCCGGGGCGGTGATCTCGATCGGGTCACCGGCGGCGATCGTGAAGGCCGTCGTCACCGGGCCGGAGGTCGTGCCGTCGACGGTCTGCCGAGCGGTGGCCGCGCGGTCGCCGACCGGGACGCCCTGGAAGGTCGCCTCCCAGTCACCGTCGCCGTCCGCGGTGACCGTCGCGGTGAAGGAACCGCCGATGCCGACCGTGACCTGCGCGTTCGGTGCGGCGGTGCCGGAGACCGTGACCGGCGTGGTCGAGGTCGGGTCGGCGACGGTGATCGTGCTGCCGTCCTCGGGCGCGTCGATCGTGAGCTGCGGCGCAGCCGTGACGGTGAAGTCGCGCGTCACGGCGGTGCTCGTCGAGGACCCGACGGTCTGTGTCACCGCCGCGGTGTACGACCCGGCGGGGACGCCCGTCACCGAGGTCGACCAGGTGCCGCCGGCGTTCGCGGTGGTCGTGGCCGTGCGGCCGCCGCCGAGGTCGATGTCGATCCGGGCGCCGGGCTGCGCCGAGCCGGAGAACGGCACGCTCCGGGTGTCCCCGGCGAGCGGGAAGTCCTGGTCCGCCGTCGGGCTGTCGACGGTCAGGCCGGCTGCGGCGACGACGCGGAAGGCCCGGGTCACCGGAGCGGAGGTGCTGTCCCCGACTGTCTGCGTCACACTCGCGGTCGGTTCGCCGATCGGCACCTCCGGCACCGTGATGCTCCAGGCGCCGCTCGCGTTCGCCGTGCCGGTCGCGGTGAGCCCGCCCCCGAGGTCGACGTCGATGCGGGCGTTGGCGGTGGCGGTGCCGGTCAGGGTCACCGGCGCGGTGCTGCCCGTGGTCGTGAACGTCTGCCCGGCGGTCGGCGTGGCGATCGTGAGGGCCTGCTGCGCCACGACCGAGAACGGCTGCGTGGCGGAGCCCGCCGCCGCGCCACCGACCGTCTGCGTCGCGGTGGCCGTGTAGGAACCCGTCGGCACGTTCGCCACGGTCGTGGTCCACGTCCCGTTGGCGGCGACCGTCGCGGACCCGGTCCGGCCGCCACCGAGGTTCACCGCGATCGTGGCGCCGGGCTCTCCGGTGCCGCTCACGGTGACGGTGCGGGTGGAGGACGCCGTCGGCACGCTGAACACCTGGTTCGCAGTGGGCGCCGTGATGGTCGGCGCGACGAAGGCCGCGGCCCGCACGGTCGACGTCGCGAGGTCGACGGTGGCGACGTTCGCACCGGGCAGGATCGACAGCCGCAGGGCGTGCACGCTCCGCGATCCCGGGTCGTACCCGCGGCCGTCGCGGAACCCCGTCGTGGTGTCCTGCGCGTTGACGGTCAGGTCGATGACCTGGCGGAGGAGCAGGACGACCGGGGAGAGCAGCGTCGCCACGGCCGAGGTCGTGTTCGTCAGGGCGGTGCCGAGCTGTGCCAGGGCGGTCCCGCCGATGACCGGTCGGAGCGCGTTCTGCAGCGCGGGGACGACGGTTCCGCTGACGACCGGCGCGAGCACGGTCCCGAGGGGCAGCGGCAGTCCGGCGACACTGCCCGACGTGGTGACCGTGGGGGTCGCGGTCGCGGTGCCGGCGAGCGCGCCGAGCGTCGTGTCGATCCGGAGACCGATCGCAGCGGACGGCTGTCCGAGCACGGTGGCGTTCGTCGCGATGTCCACCCGGACGGCGGTGGAGTTGATCGTGTTGACGACCGCCGTCTGCAGCGTCGTGGGCAGCTGGGTGCCGAGGATCGTGGTGATGCTCTGGTTGATCGAGTTCACCGCGGCGGTCGTCAGCACCGGGGTGTTCGCGGGCTGGCCGTTGAGCGCCGTGAGCTTGTCGAGGTCGACCGTGATGGTCCCGGTCGCAGGGACGATCGTCACGGCGCCGTCCGTCAGCGGTTGCTGGAGGACCTGGGTGAGGGTGCCGTCGAGGTTGAGGTCGACGTTCGACGTGATGGTGGTGCCGCTGACGTTCACCGTGCCGAGCAGTGCCTGGCGCAGGAGGGTCTGGATCTGGCTGGTCACCGTCGCGGTGGTGCCCTGCAGGGCTCCCCCGGTGCCGAAGACCCCGTTCACCTGACCGGAGACGGTGCGCAGCTGGTCGCGGAGCGACGTCGTCAGCCCCTGCACGGCCGGGCTCGTCAGCGTGAGGTCGGCCCCGGCGATCCGGTAGTCGCTCGTGGTGCTCACCGTCGTGCCACGCGTCGCGGTCAGGGTCGAGGCGAGCGCTCCGACACGCAGCTGCGCGTTCGAGAGCACGGTGGTGTCCGCGCCGACGCGGCTGAAGAGCGGGTTGAGGTCCAGCGTCGAGGCGCCCGTGCCGATCCCGGTGCCGACGCCGATGCCGCCGTCGTTGGTGAGGAGCCCGGAGGACGCCGTGGCGCCCGTGGAAGAGGTCGTTGCGTACTGGCCGTTCACGCCGAGGGTGAGGATGCCGTTCGCGCCGAGCAGGTCGATGTCGTTCCCGAGGTCGATCCCCACGGTGTTCAACGCCTCGACGTTGAGCGGCTGGTTCGTCGTCCCGCCGCCGGTCGTCGCACCGCGAGCGGAGTAGGCACCGCCGAGCTGGGCGATCGTGTCGACGTCGACGATGCCCGAGCCGCTCAGCAGCAGGCCCTCTGCCTCGGAGACGTCGGTCTGTGCAGCCGCCGCGGGTTGGATCGCCACGGTGGCGGCGATGAGTGCCGTCACCGTGGCGACGACACCGCCGCGCAGGAGGAGACGCCGATCGTCCGATGCTCGTCGTCGAGCTCGGCCGCCAGCACCGAAGATCCGTCGTGTCCAGTCGCCCGCCGTCGTGGGTACACGGGTACCCCGCAGCGACACGTGCCTGCGCATGCGTGTCTCTTTTCCTGGCGAGCGCGCTCGCCACCTGATCCGGAACTCCTCCGCTGGTGAGGCGGTGGAGGGTCAGGAGCCCTGGTTGGGGGTTCCTGAGGGCGATCTTTGCACACGATCAGGTTGCTGTCCGCAACCCGTTACGAAACATTCACCAGGCGCAGGGAGAAACGAAAAGACTCCTCACGCACCCGCCAGAGCCCGGTTACCCTTGCTGCGTTTCCGCCCTGGGGGAGTTGGCCTGGATGGCGTCACGTGAGGAGCCGCCGAGAAGTCTACCGGACGCGACGGGCAAGATCGGACACATGAAGATCGCCATCGCCGGGGGCCACGGCCAGATCGCCCTCCTCCTCGCCCGCCAGATCACCGACGCCGGTCACGACGCCGTCGCCATCGTCCGCAACCCCGCACACGTGACCGACGTGGAACAGCAGGGCGCTCGGGCGATCGTCGCGGACCTCGAGCAGCTCGACGACGACGAACTCGGGCTCCGTCTGCGCGGGGTCGACGCGGTGGTGTTCGCTGCCGGCGCCGGTCCGGGCAGCGGCGCGGAGCGGAAGCTCTCGGTCGACCGGGACGGGGCGATCCTCCTCGCGGACGCGGCCGAGCGTGCGGGCATCCGACGCTACGTGATGATCTCGGCGATGGCGGCGGACTCCTACGACCCGGAGCGTGCGGTCGTGCCCGCCCGCTCCGAGGCGGACGTCTTCCAGGTGTACCTCCGCGCGAAGGCCGAGGCGGACGCGAACCTCCGGGCGCGGAACCTCCGGTGGACGATCGTCCGGCCCGGGGGTCTGCTCGACACGCCACCCCAGGGCACGGTCGACGTCGGCACCACGGTGCCGCGTGGCACGATCCCGCGGGCGGACGTCGCGACGGTGGTCCTCCACGCGCTGCTCGACGACACCGCGGTCGGCGTGCAGTTCGAGGTCACGAGCGGCGACACCCCGATCCCCGCGGCGGTCGCGTCGCTCAGCTGACCCACCGCCCGCGCCCCGCAGTGGTCATCGCGCCCCGGTGAGGCGGGGC
>NZ_JAUZED010000125.1 GCF_030705415.1 Curtobacterium sp. A7_M15
GGCGCGCCCCGCGCAACGCTTCGCGTTGCCACTGAGCGGGGCGCGCTCCCGTCGTCAGGACCCTGCGTCAGTGACGCGGCTTGCGCTCCCCGCGCTCGGCCCGGTCGTCGCGGTCGTACCGCCGCGGCCCGCGGTCGTCGCGGTCCCGACCGCCGGCACGCGGCCCACGGTCGTCACGGTCGTACCGACGCGCTCCGCCACCACCGCGGCGGTCCGGCTTGATCTCGATGAGCTTCCCGCTGATCCGGGTGTCCGTCAGCCGCTCGAGCACGTGCGGCTCGAGGTCGGCCGGCAGCTCCACGATCGAGAAGTCCGGGCGGATCTGGATCGCCCCGAAGTCGTCGCGGCGCAGGCCCCCCTCGTTCGCGAGGGCACCGACGATCTGGCGCGGCTCGACGCGGTGTCGACGCCCGACCTCGATGCGGTACGCCGTCATCGGCTGCGAGCGACGTGGGCCTCGGTCACCCCGGTCACCTCGGGCACCACGGTCGTCGTCGCGGTCTCGGCGGTCACCGCTGCGGCCGTCACGGTCGACGCGGTTCCGGAGCTCGTCGGCCTTCGGGTCGAGCAGCAGCGGGTCGTCGCCCTGCGCGACGACGGCGAGTGCGGCGGAGACGTCCTCGGCCGGGACGTCGTGGTGCTCGACGTAGTGCGCGATGATGTCGCGGAACGCCGTGATCCGGTCCTGCTGCTCGAGCGCCGCGGTGATGGCGTCGTCGAAGCGGGTCAGGCGCGTCTCGTTGACGTCCTCGATCGTCGGGAGCTGCATCTGCGTGAGCGGCTGCTTGGTGTGCCGCTCGATCGCGGACAGCAGGCGCCGCTCGCGCGGGGTGACGAAGCTGATCGAGTCGCCCTTGCGGCCGGCGCGACCGGTGCGGCCGATGCGGTGCACGTAGGACTCGATGTCGACGGGGATGTCGTAGTTCACGACGTGCGTGATGCGGTCGACGTCGAGGCCGCGGGCAGCGACGTCGGTGGCGACGAGGATGTCGAGCTTGCCGGACTTGAGCTGGTTCACGGTCCGCTCGCGCTGCGCCTGGGCTACGTCACCGCTGATGGCCGCTGCGGCGTACCCGCGGGCGCGGAGCTTCTCGGCGAGGGTCTCGGTCTCGCTCTTCGTGCGGACGAAGATGATCATGCCCTCGAAGTCCTCGACCTCGAGGATGCGGGTGAGCGCGTCGACCTTCTGCGGGTACGACACCATCAGGTACCGCTGCGTGATGTTCGCCGCGGTCTTCGTCTTCGTCTTGACCGTGATCTCGGCCGGGTCGGTGAGGTACTGCTGCGAGATGCGGCGGATCTGCGCCGGCATCGTCGCCGAGAACAGCGCGACCTGCTTGTCGTCCGGGGTCTCGGCGAGGATCGTCTCGACGTCCTCGGCGAAGCCCATCTTGAGCATCTCGTCGGCCTCGTCGAGCACGAGGTACTTCAGCTCGGACAGGTCGAGCGTGCCCTTCGCGATGTGGTCCATGATCCGGCCCGGGGTGCCGACCACGACGTCGACGCCGCGGCGCAGGGCGGACAGCTGCACGCCGTACGCCTGGCCGCCGTAGACCGGCAGGACGTGCACGTGCTTCATGTGCGATGCGAACTGCTCGAACGCCTCGCACACCTGCAGGGCGAGCTCGCGCGTCGGGGACAGCACGAGGGCCTGCGGCACCTTCGCGCCCGACTCCATGCGGGAGAGGATCGGCAGCGCGAACGCCGCGGTCTTGCCGGTTCCGGTCTGCGCGAGGCCCACGACGTCGCGTCCCTCGAGCAGGGTGGGGATCGTGGCCTCCTGGATGGCGGAGGGGGTCTCGTATCCGATCTCCTTGACGGCCTTGAGCACCGGGTCGCTCAGGCCGAGGTCGGCGAAGGTCACCACGGGCCCCTCGTCGGTGGTCTCGGTGGTGGTGGCGGTGTCCGTGCTCATGCGGAAACGGTATCTCGAATACGGCGCGAGCAGTGACGGCCTGGAGGATCGGGGCGGGCCCGCACCGCGCCTCCCGTCCGCCTGGTGGTCACGTCACGGGCGCGTGCCGCGTGGTCAGGACGCGTCGCGCCGGTCCGTGGCGCCGATGCCGAGGACCGCGTCGGCGCGGTCGTTCAGCCGGGCGAGGAGTCCCGCGAGGGTGTGCAGCTCCTCCGTGGCGAACGCCCCCGTGAGGTCGTCGACGACCTCGGCGCCGGCGACGTCGAGCGTGTCGAGCAGCGTGCGGCCGGCCGGGGCGATCGACACGAGGCTCGCGCGGCCGTCCGCCGGGTCCGGTTCGGTGCCGAGGTAGCCGGAGTCCACGAGCGACGCCACCCGGCGGCTGATCACCGGGCGGGACAGTCCCGTGGCGTCCGCGATCGCCATCGCGCGGACGGCCCCGAAGTGGTCCACGGCTCGGAGGATCACGCGTGCCGTGGGGTCGAGTCCCCCGCGCGACTCGATGAGCGACGAGCGCAGGGTCTGCCGGACCCACAGCCGGTCGAGCTGCGCGCGGAGCAGTCGTTCGGCGTCGTCCCGCTCCTCTGTCATGCCGGACAGCGTAGTGCGCAGATTTAGTTGCTTGTCGGAAGCAATGGATGTATCGTTGCGCGGTCTGCAAACTTTCACAGCAGGAAACACAGCACGAAGCAAGGAGCTCGATGACCGCCACCGCACCCGTCCCGGTGCAGCACGGCCGACGCGCAGCCGGAGTCCCCACGGACACCGCCGCACCCGGCCAGCAGCCGCTGATGACCCACCGCCAGATCCTCCTCGTGATCTACGGGTTGATGGCGGGCATGTTCCTGTCGTCGCTCGGTCAGACGGTGTTCGGCACGGCGATCCGGACGATCGGTGACGACCTGCACGGGCTCGACCAGCAGGCCTGGGTGACGACCGCGTACCTCATCACCTCGACCATCGCGACGCCGATCTACGGCAAGCTCTCCGACATCTTCGGGCGCCGGCCGCTCTACATCTTCGGCATCGTGGTGTTCATCCTCGGCGCCGTGCTCTCGTCGATGTCGACCTCGATGCTCATGCTCGCCGGCTTCCGCGCCGTGCAGGGCATCGGCGCCGGTGCGCTGATGTCGCTGCCGCTCGCGATCATGGGCGACATCCTCGCCCCGCGCGAACGTGCCAAGTACCAGGGCTACTTCCTCGCCGTGTTCGGCATCTCGTCCGTGATCGGGCCGCTCATCGGCGGGCTGCTCGCCGGTTCCTCCGAGATCCTGTGGATCACCGGTTGGCGCTGGGTGCTCCTCATCAACGTGCCGATCGGCATCGCCGCCCTCGTCATGGTGCTCGTGTTCCTGCACCTGCCGAAGGTGCACGGTGGCGACACCGCGAAGCCGAAGGTCGACTGGTGGGGCGCGACCGCCGTCATCGTCACGCTCGTGCCGCTCCTGCTCGTGGCCGAACAGGGCCGCACCTGGGGCTGGGGCTCCGCCGCGGCGATCGCCTGCTACGTCATCGGTGTCGTCGGCCTCGTCGCGCTGCTCGTCATCGAGTCGAAGATGGGCGACGCCGCGATCATCCCGCTGAAGCTCTTCCGCTCCGGCACGTTCTCGATGGCGACCGTCATCGGGTTCCTGGTCGGCTTCGCGATGTTCGGCGCCATGCTGACCATCCCGCTCTACCTGCAGATCGTCGTCGGCCTGACCCCGACCGAGTCCGGCTTCGCGACGCTCCCCCTCGTCGGCGGCCTCATGATCGCGTCGATCACGAGCGGTCAGATCGTCGCGCGGGTCGGGCGCTACCGGATCTTCCCGGTCATCGGCACGTTCCTGGTGTCGACCGGCTACGTCGTCCTGACGTTCATGACGATCGACAAGCCGCTCTGGTTCCTGATGATCGGCATGTTCCTGATCGGCCTGGGGCTCGGTTCGGTCATGCAGTCGCTGACCCTCGCGTCGCAGGGCTCGGTCGAGGCCCGGGACATGGGCGTCGCCACGTCGTCCGCCACGTTCTTCCGGCAGATCGGTGGAACGCTCGGCACCGCCGTCCTGCTGTCGATCCTGTTCTCGGTCATGCCGTCGAACATCCTGCACGCCACCGCGAACCGCGCAGACCTGCGAGAGGCACTCGACGCGGCGACGAACCCGGCCGTCGCGACCGCGCAGGAGAACCGCGGTGTCGTGGAGAAGATCTGGTCCCCGATCGTCGCCCCGCTCGAGCAGAACGTGCAGTCCTCGCTCGACGACGTCACCGCCCAGGTGCAGCAGTCGACCGCGAGCGCCCCGGCCGCCGTGCAGGACCAGGCCCTCGCCGCGGCCGCCGAGAAGGCGCACGCCTCGGTGCAGGACGGCACACTCGTCGTCGACTGGTCGGACGCCGCGCAGCGGTCCTACTGGGTGGGCGAGCTCACCCCGGCCGTCGCGAAGCAGGTCTCCGACGGCAGCGGATCCGGGTCGAGCACCATGAGCACGAACGACACGTCGTTCCTGACCGGTGCGGACAGCCGGCTCACCCGGCCGTTCATGGCGGGCTTCAACGCCTCGTCCGTGACGATCTACTGGGTCGGACTCGGTGTGATCCTGCTCGCCTTCGTCCTCACCTGGTTCTTCCGGGTGCCGCCGCTCCGCCAGCGTTCGGCGCTGCAGGAGCGCGCGGACGCCGCGGGCGGGCAGCGCACCGACTCCGACCGCCTCTCGCCGGAGGACGAGCTCGAGGCGGCCGCTGGCTTGGCCGCCGCCGAGGCGGGCTCCTTCACCGGCCCGATGACCGGATCCACCCCGACGCAGCCCGCGCCGCGCCGGTGACCGACCGGGACGTCCGTCCGCTGTCCCCCTTCGTGGACGGGCGTCCCACTCCACCAGCCCGAGGACCAGGAGCCACCGTGACCACCACCCCCGCGACGACGACGGCGACGGAGCCGTGTTCGCTGCGTGAACGGAAGAAGCAGCAGACGCGCCAGGCGCTGCACGACGCCGCACTGACGCTCGTCTCGGCGCACGGCCTCGACGGGGTGACCGTGGAGCAGATCTGTGTCGACGCCGACGTCTCGCCGCGGACCTTCTTCAACTACTTCTCCTCGAAGGCGCACGCCGCGCTCGGGCTCGACACCGTCGAGGTCCCGCCGGCCGCCGCCACGTGGTTCGCCACCGCCGAGGGGCGCTTCATCGACGACCTGTGCGGCCTCGTCGCGGCCACCGTGCCCCTCTCGCAGGACCGCCGCCGGATGAAGGAGCTGCTCGTGCTCCGCCCGGAGATGGCCCCGATGGTCATGCAGTGGATGTCCGAGTCCCGACAGTCCCTGCTCGCCACGGTCGGCACGCGGACCGACGAGCAGACCGCCCGCACCGCCGTCGCCCTCGTGATGTCGGCGCTGTCCGAGGTCGCACACCGCGAGACCGTCGGCGGGCCGGAGGAACTGGCCGTCCGCCTGCGCGCCGTGGTCCGGGAGATGGGCGCGCTCGCCTCGGCCTGACCGGACGGCCTCCTGCGTGGGCCCGCAGGCCGTTTCGGCATCCCGCAGGACTCCTTCCACCAGGGTCGGAGCCTGCCTACGCTCCTCGCACCGGCCCTCGCCGACGGCCGGTCGACTCGCCCCGTGGCGCGCAACGGCGCGCGTCGCGGGGTGACCACACCACGACGCACCGTGTGCCCGCACGGTGCGTCGTGCACGTTCAGCGCTGGTGACTGTTCGCGCGCACCGACACCGCACGCGCTCGCCGGCACGTGGACTGTCGGCCAGCGCGTGAAGGCGGTACCGTCCACGGTTCGGGAGGCGCGGATGCAGCCCGCACCGCGCCTCCCGTCCGTCCAGCGGTCGCGTCTCAGGCGTGTGCCAGCGGGTCCAGCTGCTCCGGAGTCGCGTCGACTGCCTGCGTCGACCGGCTGAGGGCCTCGTTCCGCTCGTCCTCGGCCAGGAGCGCGCGGCCTGCGGCGGTCCCGTGCTCGAACGCGTCCGGGCCGACGAGCAGGCGGAGCGGCGGCTCCTCCATCCCCACGACCTGCAGGACGAGCTCGGCGACCAGGTCCGGGTCGCTCGCGCCGATGCTCGTGCCGCCGTGCATCCGCGCCGAGAGTCCGACGGTCGCCTCGTACTCCGGCCGGATCGGCGCGACCGACATGGAGGAGCCGGCCCAGTCGGTGCGCATGCCGCCCGGCTCGAGGACGGTGACGCGGACGCCGAGTGGTCCGACCTCCTTCGCGAGGACCGACGAGAACCCGCCGACCGCCCACTTCGCGGACTGGTACGCGCCGAGGCCCGGCGTCGACATCCGGCCTCCGACGGAGGACACCTGCACGATGTGTCCGGCGCCCTGCTCGCGCATGACGTGCACGGCCTCCTGGCTGAGGGTCACGACGCCGAACAGGTTGGTCTCGACCTGGGCGCGGAAGTCGGCGGGGTCGACGTCCTCGATGCTGGCGAGGTTCGCGTACCCGGCGTTGTTCACGAGCACGTCGAGCCGACCGAAGCGCTCGACTGCGGTGCGGACGGCGGCCCGGGCTGCGTCGGGGTCGGTGACGTCGAGGGCGACGGGGACGAGCTCGGCGCTGGAGTCCCCGGTCGTCCCGGCGACGTCGTCGAGGGCGTGGACGTCACGGACCCCGGCGACGACCTGATGACCGGCAGCGAGGGCTGCGGTGACGATCGAGCGACCGAGGCCACGCGAGGCGCCGGTGACGAGGAAGACAGACATGGTGTTCCTAACTGACTGGTTGGTTGACAGAACTCATGGAACACCTCCGACGCTCGCTTGTCAACCATCTGGTTGATAACCTGGGTGGATGCCGATGCCCCGCGACGCCGATGCCACTCGCGCCCGACTCCTCGTCGCCGCGCGCGACGAGTTCGCATCGGTCGGGATCGCCGGCGCCCGCGTGGACCGGATCGCCGCCGCCGCCGCGAGCAACAAGGCGCAGATCTACCACTACTTCGGCAGCAAGGACGGCCTGTTCGACGCGGTGTTCGACGCGATGGTCGCCGAGACGCTCGACGAGGTCACGATCGACGCCGACGACCTCCCCGAGTACGCCGGACGCCTGCACGACTCGTACGCGCACCGTCCCTGGGTGCAGCGTCTCGCTACCTGGTACCGGCTCGAGCGGGGCGACTCCTCGCACCCGATCGATGCCGTGGTGCAGAGCAACGCCGCGAAGCTCCGGGCGATCGAGGATGCACAGCGAGACGGACGGCTGCCGACATCCTTCTCGGCGGCGGAGCTCCTCGGGATCGTCATCCACACAGCGGCGCTGTGGAGCGGTGCGACGCCGGAGTACGCCCGGCTGACGGACGAGGTGGGGGCGGCGCGGCGGCGGGAGGTCGTCGTGGCGACGGTGGCGGCGGTCGCGCGGGGCTGAGCGCTTGCCCCAGCGCTGCGCTACCTGACGCGGCATGCAACAGACCGTCGGAATCTGAGCACTGCTCTTATTCACCAAAGCGACAGAGCCCCAGTCCTGCCTTACGTGAACGCCCACGTCGTGTTCGAGGCACCGCCCGCCTGCACGGCCTTCGTGAAGCGGCTGTTGGAGTCGCACGTGTACGACGTGGTCTTCTGCCCGCTGCCGGGCAGGTCGTGGCGGGACCATTGCAGCGTGTCGCGGTCTTTGGCCTTATCGGCAGCGCAGTCGCCGCTGGTCGCGGCGCCGGCGATGTAGCAGTACAGGGTGTTCACAACCGGGGTGGCGTCGTTATCGCCGGCCCAGGCGCGGACCCGTGCGACCTTGCTCGAGGAGTCGTAGTCGATGTGCTGGTGCCCCTGCCACGACGCCGGCTTGACACCGGGCGAGACCTTTGTTGTGACATTCCTTCGACTCGCGCTTCGATCGCCTTTCCGATCGATGCGCGGCAGGACGGCGGCCGCAGTCCTATCCGCACGTCACCGGCTCAGCAGCAGAACCAGAGCACCGACCGCCATAACAGCGATGCCCACTGCTGCGACCGCTCCGCGCATCTTTGGAGTCGATGGTCGCTCTCTCTGCCTACGAGCAATCCAAGGTATTGCAGCCAGTCCCCCGACGATCAGTAATACTCCCAGAAACAGAGGGAGAGTGCTCACCTCAGTACTCACCTTCTCCGATTCTCCGAATCACATCCAGACCAGTCGAAAGTTGATTGTAGAGCGATAATCCGTGGGCTACGTCCTGGTCGCGCTGATCGGACGCATACTGGCTCAACAATCCCGTACCGCACCCGACCGCGAAGCCGGCTACAGCTCCCCAGGGATCGCCGTACGCACCCAGGAGCATTTCGGCGCCTCCAGAGAATAGGCACTGACCGGCAGAGACGTCAAGACAAAAGTCGGAATAGAGACGCCACAATGAAGTACGATCCGAGAGCTATCATCCCTATTCCGATTATCACTATAAACCAAGGTGCATAGGAGGGACGGAAGCTAGATGATACTGCACGTGTCATTTGTCTTTCTGCATGCACTGCTGCGGCGTTGCGAAAGATTATCAAGTTTGTACCTAAGACAACAGCCACCGCACCAACAATGAGAAAGATCACCAAATGCTCCCTGTGTAGGTGAAGTCCACTCCGCAGTCAGCGCCGTCCCCGACCCCACCCCCGACAGAATAATCCGTTGGCACTGGGCTTGTGTTGGAGCTCGACACGCTTCCCGTTACAACGCCTCCTGCGCCAGCAGTGCAGGAGAAACCACCGGTCCAGCCCTCCGACAGCGTTCCTGTCGAGTTGGAAGAGGTAGCAGATGCTGAGAACCCATAGCCGAGGCCAAAGCCCTGCGTGGGAATCTTGTGCCCATAGCCATCGTCCGCGCAACCGGCTGAAACACAAACGTACAAGCACTCTTACTCACCGAAGCGGAGAGCCACTGTTCTTGCGGCCGATAATTTATCTTATGTCAGATTTCGGCTGCGGCCGACGAGGTCGCCCGACTCGCCGCACGGCTCCGCGCCCGCTGGGCTGCCGCGCAGCAGAGCGCGCAGGCTGCCGCGCAGCAGAGCGAGCAGGCTGCCGCGCAGCGGAGCGAGCAGGCTGCCGCGCAGCGCGCGAGACCGCGGAGGCCCAACAGTGCGCCGAGCAGGTCCGCCCGCAGCAGGAAGCCGAACGGCAGCGGAAGCAGGCCGAGCGTCGAGGACCTCGGCTTTGAGCAGGAGCGGAGCGCCTGCTCAGGGAGATGGCACGTCTGAAGGATCTGGCTCGGCCTGCCGCCTCGGAAGACGGTCGACAAGTGGTTCAAAGATCGCTGACACCTCGTCGTGACATCGTCGGTGGTCTGCAGGTCCAGCGGCTGTCCCGTCGTCAGGTCGCTGATCGCCGACGCGGTTCCCGTGCCGGCGACGGTGCGGGATGTGATGCCCTTGCCATAGGTGTAGTCGTACTCCGCTCCCCGTCCGTGGACTGGTTGAGCAGATTGTTCACGTCGGCGCCGCAGCAGCCGCGTACCGCCTTCCGAAACGCATGACCCAGATCGCTTTCGATCATCAGCGCTTCGAATGTGCGTACAGCACGAGGATTACGCCCAGCGCGAGCGGCCCAAGGAACGGGAGGGCTCGTCCCCAGTCTCCTGAGGTGATGAGGAGCGTTGAGAAGAAGACGACACCAAGTGCGACCAAAATCCATCCGAAGACCGCTGCGCCGGTCCGTCCGCTCATCACAGGACCGACGGCCCGATCAGTGCCGCGCGGTACCCGAGAGGACAGGTGCTCTTCACGGCGTTAGCATTCGAAAGTTGGCCAGATGCGCCGATCAGGAAATCCACACCTGCTCCTGCGCCAATTGCGGCGCCGCCTTCCGTAACCACGGTCGCCAAAACTACACCCGCGACACCAGTGGCAATTTCGGCAGAGGAACCCGCGTATTGAACAGTGTTAGCGATGCACTCCTGCGTTACTGCCCCGGTAGGGTCGACACGATTCACTGGGTCAATACCTGCGTAGGCGTATCGGTTGGCGTTGGTGGGGCTGAGGGGTGCGTCGAGGGTGTCGCGTTCGATCCACCCGCCGGTAGCGGTTGTCTGCCATCGGTATCCGAACTTGGTGAGTCCGTTGTCGGTGCTGGACGAGCGGAGCC
>NZ_JAUZED010000126.1 GCF_030705415.1 Curtobacterium sp. A7_M15
GCCAGCCTGCACCGCGCCTCCCGTCCGTCATCCGCGCGCGTCTACCGCCGTCGGGTCGCGTCCTCGACGGTGCCGACGAGCTCCTCGAGGATGTCCTCGAGGAAGAGCACGCCGAGCGTCCGCCCCTCGGCGTCGAACGCCCGCGCCACGTGGCGACCAGCGGCACGCATGGTCGCGAGCGCGTCCTCGAGGTCCATCTCGGTGTAGAGCGAGATGAGCTGCCGGATCCGCTTCGGCGGCACCGGGTCGTCGTACTCGTCCGGTCGCAGGTCGATGACGTCCTTCACGTGCACGTAGCCCGTGGGGGAGCCGTCCTCGGCGACGAGCACGTACCGCGAGAACCCGCGCTGGGCCACCGCCCGCTCGACGTCGCCCGGGCTGGCGTCCTCGGGCAGCGTGACGAGCTCGGCCATCGGTACGGCGACGTCCTTGACCTTCTTCTCGGTGAACTCGAACGCCAGGGCGAGCTTGCCGTCGTCCGTGAGGGTGCCCTCGCGGCGGGACTGCTCGACGATGGTCTGGACCTCTTCCACGGTGAACGCGCTCACCGCCTCGTCCTTCGGCTCGACGCGGAACAGCCGGAGCACCGCGTTCGCGACCTCGTTCAGGCCGACGACGACCCAGTGCAGGCCGTGCCCGATGTACCAGAGCGTCGGCACGAGGAGCAGCGCCGCACGGTCGGGCATCGAGAAGGAGATGTTCTTCGGGACCATCTCGCCGAACACCACGTGCAGGAACGACACGAGCAGCAGCGTGAACACGAACGCCACGACCCCGATGACCTCGACGCTCCAGCCCGTCAGGTGCAGCGGGACCTCGAGCAGGTGGTGGATCGCCGGCTCGGAGACGTTGAGGATGAGGAGCGAGCAGACCGTGATGCCGAGCTGGGTGGTGGCGAGCATGCGCGTGGCGTGCTCCATCGCCCAGAGCGTCATCTGTGCGGCGCGGGAGCCCGCTTCGGCCCGCGGTTCGATCTGGGAACGGCGTGCGGAGATGACGGCGAACTCCGCCGCGACGAAGTAGGCGTTGCCCAGCAGGAGGACGACGAGCCAGAAGATGCCCCACCAGTCGGAACTCATCGGGTACCGCCCTTCGTCGAGGTCTTCGTGGCCGGGATGATGATGCCGGTCGCCGGGGTCTCCGGCGGCGTGGGCGTCCAGCGGATCCGGTCGATGCGGCGTCCGTCGAGGCGTTCGACGCGGAACACGCCGTCCTCGAGCGGCACCTCGTCACCGACGGCCGGGAGCCGCCCGAGCGTCGACATGATGAACCCGCCGACGGTCTCGTAGGGCCCGTCCTCGGGGACCTTCACGCCCGCGCGGTCCTCGAGTTCGTCCGGGCGGAGGAGCCCCGGGAACGTCAGCCAGTTCCGCGACCGGACGACGTCGATCCGTGCCCGGTCGTGCTCGTCGGACACCTCGCCGACGATCTCCTCGATGAGGTCCTCGAGCGTCACGACACCCGCGGTGCCGCCGTACTCGTCGACGACGATCACCATCTGGTAGCCGCGACCGCGGACCTCGGCGAGCAGCGTGTCGCCGGGCATGGTCTCGGGGACGCGCTCGGCGTCGGTCATGAGGGCACCGACGGGGACCTCGGGGCGCTTCTCGCGCGGGACGGCGACGGCCTGCTTCACGTGCACGATGCCGACGACGTCGTCCGCGTCCTCCTCGATGACGGGGAAGCGGCTGAAGCCGGTCTTGCGGGCGAGCGCGATGACGTCGTCCGCCGACTCGGAGACCCGGATCGTGGAGAGTCGGGGGCGCGGGGTCATCACGTCGCTCGCGCTCAGCTCGGAGAACGAGATCGTCCGCTCGAGGAGCGTCGCGGTGTCCTGTTCCAGGGAGCCCTCGGACGCGGACCGACGGAGCAACGAGGTGAGCTCCTCGGCGCTGCGCGCACCGGAGAGCTCTTCCTGCGGCTCGATGCCCATCGCCCGGAGCACGGCGTTGGCGGTGCCGTTCAGGACCGCGACGGCCGGCTTGAACACCGTGGTGAACGCGATCTGCAGCGGCACGACGAGCTTCGCCGTCTGCAGGGGGAGTGCGAGCGCGAAGTTCTTCGGCACGAGTTCGCCGAGGATCATCGACAGCAGCGTCGCGATGACGAGCGCGACGATCGAGCCGACGGTCTCGACGATCGCCTCGGGCAGCCGCAGCGCGAGGAACGGCGCTTCCAGCAGCGTCGCGATCGACGGCTCGAGCAGGTAGCCCGTGAGCAGCGTGGTCAGCGTGATGCCGAGCTGCGCGCTGGAGAGGTGCGTCGAGGTGACCTTCAGCGCACCGATGACGGGTGCGAGGCCGGTCTCGCCGCGGTCCTGCCGGGCCTCGACGTCGGCGCGGTCGAGGTTGACGAGCGCGAACTCGGACGCGACGAACACGCCGGTGCCGAGTGTCAGCAGGATGCCGCCGATCAGCATGACGATGTCGATCGGGCTCATGATCCACCTCCCGCCGGGCGCGAGGGAGTGCAGCTCACCGAGTGAGCGGCGGATGAGTGAGGCGAAGAAGTATTCGGAGGATCGTCCACAGTGAGCACATCGTACTGCGTGGTGCGCGACCAAACCGAGAAAACGTACAGAACGCGGGTCGCGCCTCCTGGACGGCCCTGGTGGGGACCCGGAGGCGCGACCCGCGTCGCGCGGACCGGCCTACGCGGTGACGCGCGCGCGGTGGTACTGCTGCGGCTCGTAGTCCACCGAGACGCCGAGCTCGACGGCGGCGCGGAGCGGGAAGCCCGGGTCGCGCAGGAACTCTCGGCCGACCATGACGACGTCCGCCTGGCCCGTCGCCACGATCTGCTCGGCCTGGAACGCCTCCGAGATCATGCCGACGGCGATCGTGCCGATGCCCGCGTCGCGCTTGATCGCGTCGGCGAAGGGCACCTGGTAGCCCGGGCCGACCGGGATGGGCGCGCTCGCCACGTTCCCGCCTGTCGAGACGTCGGCGAGGTCGGCGCCGTGCTCGGCGGCCCAGCGGGCGACCTGCGTGGTCTCCTCGAGCGTCAGCCCGCCGTCGACCCAGTCGGTGGCCGAGAAGCGGACGACGACCGGGAAGCCCTCGCCGACCTCCGCGCGGACGGCGTCCAGCACCTCGAGCAGCGCGCGGGCGCGGTTCTCGAGTGAGCCGCCGTACGAGTCGGTCCGGTGGTTGCTCAGCGGCGACAGGAACTGGTGGAGCAGGTAGCCGTGCGCGGCGTGGATCTCGACGAGGTCGAAGCCCGCCTCGATCGACCGGCGTGCCGCGGCGGCGAAGGCCAGGGCCACCACGCGGATGTCCTCGGTGGCGAGCTCGCGCGGCTCGGCGTACCCGTCGAACGCGACGGCCGAGGGGCCGACGGTCGACCAGCCGCCCTGCTCGGCGGGGACCGACCCGTGCGTGGACTCCCACGGGCGGAACGTCGACGCCTTGCGGCCGGCGTGTGCGAGCTGCACGCCCGCCGCGGCCCCCTGCGAGTGGATGAAGTCGACGATCGGCCGGAACGCGTCGCGCTGCTCGTCGTTCCACAGCCCGAGGTCCTGCGGGCTGATCCGCCCCTCCGGCACGACACCTGTGGCCTCGACCACGACCGCGCCGGCGCCGCCCTTGGCGAACCCGCCGAGGTGCACGAGGTGCCACGGCGTGGGCACGCCGTCCTGCGCCTCGACCGAGTACTGGCACATCGGGGAGACCCAAATGCGGTTGCGGACGGTCAGGTCCCGGATGGTGATCGGTTCGAACAGGGCGTGCGTCACGCGGACTCCTTCTCGACGGTCGCGCCGGTGTCGGCGAGTTCCTGCAGGAACCGTCGAAGGCCGGCGGACGACGTGTAGTGGTGGCCGACCGCCCCGATCGCTTCCGCACCGGCGGCGTTCTCGGCCCTGTTGTCGACGAACACCATCTGACCGGGCTCGATTCCCAGGCG
Source organism: Curtobacterium sp. A7_M15 (assembly GCF_030705415.1). GTDB lineage: Bacteria > Actinomycetota > Actinomycetes > Actinomycetales > Microbacteriaceae > Curtobacterium. The sequence goes on from NZ_JAUZED010000126.1 coordinate 3,904, forward strand.
CGCGCAGGTGTCGCGGTAGATGGATGCGTCGGGCTTCAGGACGTGTTCCTCGGCGCTCACGACGACCGTCTCGAACAGGGAGCCCATCGGCGACCGACGGTACGGGTCACCGAAGTCGAACCCGGCGTTCGACAGCAGGGCCACCCGGGTGCCGGCGTCGTGCAGTTCCTCGACGATCGCGAGGGTCTCCGGGTCGACCTCGAACCACCCGGTGAAGTCGATCGCCCAGAACCGGTGGATGTCGGTGGTGCTCCAGGTCCGCCCGGTGCGCTCGGCGATCGCGCGCCAGTAGGCCAGGACGGACAGGTCGCCGCGGTCCAGGTCGTGCCGGAGCCCCTGGTAGACGGGGAACAGCTCGTCCGCCGGCACCCCGGTCGCCGCGACGAGGGCGTCCCGCGAGGCGTGCGGAGTCCGGCTGATCACCTCGCCGTAGTCGAAGACCACCACACGACCGGGGAGGAACAGGCTCATGCGCTCCACCGTAACGTGGCGACCGTGAACGACTTCGTCCCCTTCGCCCCGACCGACGCCGCCGCCTGGACCACCGCCCCGCACGGCGATTCGACCAAGTACCGCCGGGGTGTCCTCGGCGTCGCCACCGGCTCCGACCAGTACCCGGGTGCTGCGGTGCTCGGTGTCGACGCCGCCGTGCACACCGGGGTCGGCATGGTCCGGTACGTCGGACCGTCGCGTGCGTCGGACCACGTGCTCACCCGGCGTCCCGAGGTCGTCGCCGGGATCGGACGGGTGCAGGCGTGGCTCGTCGGCTCGGGGATCTCGGCGCCGTCGCTGGACGCCCTGGACGACGTGACGGCCGAGGGGTTCCGGCACGCCTCGGACGACGGGGTCCCCGTGGTGGTGGACGCCGGCGCGATCCCGCTGGTGTCCCTCGGGCCCACGGCGGTGCTGACGCCGCACGCGGGGGAGCTGGCCGGTGTGCTCGACGTCGACCGCGCCGAGATCGAGCGGGACCCGGCCGCTGCGGCGGTGCGGGCGGCCGCGCAGACCGGGAGCGTCGTGCTCCTCAAGGGTGCCGCGACGCACGTCGCGACGCCGGACGGGGCGGTGCGGCTCGTGGCCTCGTCGGCGACGCCGTGGCTCGCCGCCGCTGGGGCCGGTGACGTCCTCGGCGGGGTGCTCGGGGCGCTCGTGGCGGCTCGGCAGGGGGCGGCGGAGGCCTCGGGGGCGTCGCTGTCGCCGTCCGATCTGGCGCACCTGGCCGCTTCGGCTGCGGTGGTGCACGGGATCGCGGCGCGGAGGGCGTCCGGCGGTGGGCCGTTCACGATGGCGGCGCTGGTCGATCAGCTGCCGGGTGTCGTGCGGGACCTGGTCGTCGAGGGTGACGCGCGGGGGTAGCGGGCGGGGCGGGGTCGGCTGGGTCGGGCGGGGCGGGCGGGGGCCCTGGGCCGACTCGGAACGACATGTTCGACGTCGTACGACAGCGGCGGGGTCGTTCGTTGCGGACGCAATGGTTGCACGCGCGCGGTTGCGACACCGCCGTTGTCGTACGACAGCGCAGGGGTCGTTCGTTGCGGACGCAATGGTTGCACGCGCGCGGTTGCGACACGGCCGCTGTCGTACGAAAGCGGGACGACGCTCTGGGCGCTCGCGCGTGTGGGACGGGAGGCGCGGTGCGGGTCGGCACCGCGCCTCCCGGCCGTCAGGTGGTCACGTCGACGGCGTGACGCGCGTCGTGCGCGTCAGCTCGCCGGGGTCGCGTGCACGAGGAACTCGACCGCACCCGCGTCGTCGACCTGCACGAAGCCGAGGCTGGGCGCCTGCACGCCGAAGTCCGAGAAGGTGATCGGGATCGATCCGGAGACGTCGACGCCGTCGCCGTTCAGCCCGACCTCGAGCGTCGCGGCGACGGACTTCGTGACCCCGTGCAGGGTGAGGTCGCCCGTGGCCTCGACCTTCGTCGTGCCGGAGCCGGAGGGGACCGCGTCCGCGATCGGCTCGGTGAGGGTGAAGGTCGCGGTGGGGAACGCGGACGTGTCGAGTGCCGAGTCGCGGAAGTACGAGTCGCGCTGGGCCGAGTCCGTGGTGATGTCGGCGACCTGGACGGTGATGGTGGCCTTCGTGATGGCGGTGCCGTCGACGGTGGCGCTGCCGGTGACGCGGTCGGTGCGTCCGGTGACGGTGACGTCCGAGCCGTTGAGGACCTCGTGGACGCGGTACCCGGCCTCCGAGTCGCCGCCGACCGCCCACGTGCCGGACAGATCGGCGGTGTCGAGCGTCGAGGGTGCGCGGCTCGCGGCGACGCTCGGCGCTGCGGAGGCCTTCGCGTTCTCGTTGCTCGTGTAGAGCTTCGTTCCGACGATCGCGGCGACGACGCCGATGACGACGACCGCGGCGACGACGGCGATCGAGATGACGGCCTTGCGGCGCGTTCGCGGGGTGTCGGAGGTCACGAGGGGAACGGTGACACGTCATGCTCGGGGGAACCTGTGACGGGCGTGCCGCTCCGCTCGACCGCTACGCTCGTCCGGTGCAGAGGACGGTGGAGCGGTCGGCGTGGCGTTCGCGGTGGCGTTCGCCGTGGCGATCGTGGTGGCCCGGGGTCGTGGTGTTCGTGGTGGCGTTCGCCGCCGTGCACGCGGTCCTCTGGTGGCAGAGCTCGGTCTCGGCGAACCTGCCGCTCGGCGACGTCACGATCACCTACCGACGGTGGATCGAGACCGGGCACGCGTCCGGGTTCTGGGTCGGGATCGACGAGGACTGGGTGTACCCGATCCTCGCGATCGTGCCGATGGCGGCTGCGGCCCTCGGCGGGGTGACGTCGATCGGCACCGGCTGGCTCGTGCTCATGGTCGTGCTCGACGCCGTCGCGTGCGGGTTCCTCTGGCGCTTCCGTGCGTTCGGCGTGCGCGTCGTCTGGTGGTGGCTCGCCTTCCTGCTCGCCCTCGGGCCGATCGCCCTCGGGCGCATCGACACCGTCGCGACCGTGCTCACCCTGGTCGGGGTGGCCTTCGTCGCGTCGCGGCCGGCAGTGACCTCGGCACTGTTCACCGCCGGCGCCTGGACGAAGGTGTGGCCCGCTGCGCTCGTGGGTGTGCTCCTGCTGCTCCGCCGCGGTCACCGCCGCGGGGTCCTGGTCGGCGCGCTCGTGCTCACGGCGCTCATCGTCCTCGTCGACGTCCTGTACGGGGGAGCAGCACACCTGTTCTCGTTCGTGGGGCAGCAGAGCGGCCGCGCACTGCAGATCGAGGCGCCGCTCGCCACACCGTTCATGTGGGCGGCGGCGCTCGGCGTCCCCGGTGCAGCGGTCTACTACGACCAGGAGATCCTGACGTTCGAGGTGTCCGGGGCCGGGACGCACGCGGCGGCCGCGCTGTCGACGCCCCTCATGGCCGTGGTCGTCCTCGGCGGGGTGCTGCTCGCGCTGTGGGCCGTGCGCCGTGGGGCCCCGCGTGCCGAGGCGGCGCCGCTGCTGGCACTGCTGTTCGTCGCCACGCTCGTCGCCGCCAACAAGGTCGGGTCGCCGCAGTACATCGGGTGGTTCGCCGTCCCGATCGTGTGGGGGCTCGTCGCCAGCCGACCGAGTGCCCGGCGCTTCCTGCCCGTGGCGGTGGCCGCGATCCCGATGGCGCTGCTGACGCAGGTGATCTACCCCGGGTTCTACGACCAGGTGCTCACCGTGCAGCCCTGGGTGCTCGTGGTCCTCACGCTCCGGAACGCGCTCGAGGTCGGGGTGCTGGTGTGGAGCGTCGTCGCGATCGTCCGGCTCGGCGTCCGGGCCCGAACCACCGCCGTGCCGGTCGTGCCGGCAGGGGGCAGGATGGACGCATGATCGTCGCGTTCTCCGTCGCTCCGTCCGGTGGTCCCTCCGCGTCGTCGGACGGATCCGTGCACGACGCCGTCGCGGCGGCCGTGCGGATCGTCCGCGAGAGCGGGCTGCCGAACCGCACCTCGTCGATGTTCACCGAGGTCGAGGGGGAGTGGGACGAGGTCATGGACGTCGTGAAGCGCGCCACCGAGGCCGTCGGGGCGTACGGCACCCGGGTGTCCCTCGTGCTCAAGGCCGACATCCGGCCGGGGCACACCGGCGAGATCGACGGGAAGCTCGAGCGGCTCGAGGCTGCGCTCGACGACTGAGCGACACGCCGTGCGCCTCCCACGGATGTCGGTGGTCGGGTGTGTCCTGTCGGTGATGGACGGACGGCGTCCACACGACGACGAGGAGCGCGTGATGATCCACGACGGCTTGTGCCCCGACTGCGACCTCCGGACGGTCGTCATCGACTCGGACGAGCAGGGCGAGAACGCCTGGGCGAGCTGCACCGAGTGCGGCGCCGGGTGGGTCCACCGCGACGAACTGCCCGGGCTGGTCGCCACGACCCCCGCACAACCGGAGCGTCGCGCGGCCTGACGCCGGTCGAATCGATTCGGCGGGCCGCTTCCGTTCGGCCTTTGGAGCGGTCTACACTGCTGAGACCGGCCACTCGTGGTGACCGGCCAGTCCACGTTCGCCGCTGAACCAGGACCGCTCTCCGCCCGCCGTGGCTCGCACCGTTCGCGACGCGACGGCCCGGAGGCCCGGTGCAGCGACCACGCGCACCGACGGTCCCAGCCGACTCCCGCGAGTCGACGTCCGGAACCCGTCCCGCTCCTCCCGTCCCAGAACAGGCACCATGTCCCAGCTCACGCCTGCGCGCCGCGCACTCGCGCTCATCGCCCTCGCCCTCGGCGGGTTCGCCATCGGCTCGACCGAGTTCGTCGCGATGGGGCTCCTGCCGAACATCGCCGAGGCGCTCCTTCCGCACCAGTACGGGATCGACCCGGACGCCGGGATCGCGCACGCCGGCTGGCTCGTCAGTGCGTACGCCCTCGGAGTCGTCGTCGGTGCTCCCACGATCGCGGCGATGTCGGCGAAGTTCCCGCGCAAGGGCCTGATCCTCGTGCTGCTCGTCGGGTTCGTGCTGGCCACCGTCGCGAGCGCGGTCCTGCCGTCGTTCGGCCTCGTGCTGGTGGCTCGGTTCGTCGCGGGACTGCCGCACGGTGCCTACTTCGGGATCGCGTCGATCGTGGCGGGCGACATCATGGGTCCGGGCAAGCGCGGCAAGGGCATCGCGATGGTGCTCCTCGGCCTCTCCGTCGCGAACGTCGTGGGCGTCCCCGCGATCACCTGGGTCGGGCAGGTCGCCAGCTGGCGCGTGGCGTACGGCGTCGTCGCGGTCCTGTTCGCGCTGACGTTCCTCGCGGTCTGGGCCTTCGTCCCGCGCAGCGCCCGTGACGAGCACGCGACGATCGGCCGCGAGCTCCGCGCCTTCCGCGTGCCCCAGGTCTGGATGGTGATGGGTCTCGGAGCCGTCGGCTTCGGCGGGTTCTTCGCGGTCTACTCGTACATCTCGCCGCTCGTCCAGAACGTCACCGGGCTGCCGGAGTCGTTCGTGCCGCTCGTCCTCGTGGTCGTCGGCATCGGCATGGTCGTCGGAGGCGTACTCGGCGGGCACCTCGCCGACCACAGCGTCAAGCGCACCATCTACGTCGGCATGTTCGCGCTGATCGGTGCCCTGCTCGTGACGGTCCTCACGGCGCAGTGGGTCTGGGGCGTCTTCCTCGGGGCGTTCCTGCTCGGTGCGACCTCGTCCGCGATCCCGCCGGCCGTGCAGTCCCGGCTGATGGACGTCGCCGGTGACGCGCGGACGATCGCGGCCGCGCTCAACCACTCGGCGTTCAACATCGGAAACTCGCTCGGTGCGGCCCTGGGTGGTGCGGTGATCGCGGCCGGCTTCGGCTTCACGGCCCCGGGGTGGCTCGGCATCGTGTTGGCGCTGCTCGGGGTGCTCATGACGATGGTGAGCTACGGTGCCGAACGTCGCAGCACCCGTCGCGCATCGCTCCGTTCGCCGTCGCCGTCCACCGGGCCGATCACCGCGCCGATCCCGCTGGGCTGACGCGGCGGCGCCGCTCCGTCTCCTCGCGTGAGCAGAAGAGGTCGGGTCCCGTTCGAGGACCC
>NZ_JAUZED010000127.1 GCF_030705415.1 Curtobacterium sp. A7_M15
CGTCGGCGGTGACGTTCATGAGGTACTTGGTTCCGGAGTAGACGTTGACGCGGGCGCCGGGCTGGGCGGTGCCTTCGATCTTCTGCTTCTGCCCCGTGGTGAACGTCTTCGTCGTCACCGTGATCGGCGCGGTCTCGTTCTCCTCGGCCGTCAGCGTGAAGGTGGTGTCGTCGGTGCCGGTGGACTTGAGGGTGCGGGTGAAGGTGGCGTCGGTGATGGCGGCGCCGGTGGTGTAGTTCCAGTTGCCGTCCTCGTCAGCGGTGACGCTCATGAGGTACTTGGTTCCGGAGTAGACGTTGACGCGGGCGCCGGGCTGGGCGGTGCCTTCGATCTTCTGCTTCTGCCCCGTGGTGAACGTCTTCGTCGTCACCGTGATCGGCGCGACTGCGGTGCTCTCCGGCGTGAAGGTCTCGGTCGTTCGCTCGCCCGTGATCCCAGAGGCGAACTCGAGCGTTCGCTCCTTCGCGTCCCAGCCGCCGGCGATCGTGTAGGACCACTCCGCGTCGTCCTCGACCTCGGCGGTTCCGGTTGAGAAGTCGGGGAACGTGATCACGATGTCCGCACCGATCGCTCCGGTGCCGGTGAGGACGATGTCCTCACCGGGGACGAAGGTCCTCGCTGCGCTCACCGCGAACGGCTTCGAGCCCACCGGGACGAAGGTCTTCGACGTACGGTCCTGGCCACCGACGACAACGGCCTCGACACGGTGGGGGACCGCGGCCCAGGGCACCTCGAAGTCGGCCGTCCAGGTTCCATCGTCACCGACCTCGACCACCTCGCTGTGGAACGTCGGCAGCGTCACCTCCACGCGGTCGCCCACTGCTCCGGTCCCGCTGATCGAGATCTGCTCGCCGGGAGTGAACTGGTCATCGCCGCCGATCGCGAACGGCTTCGACGCGCCGGGTCGGTAGGTGCGGTCCGCCGAAGCGCCCGTCAGCGAGCCGCGTACAGTGAGGGGGTAGGAGACGTCTGCCCAGGTCTGCTGTGGTTCGAGTGACCAGGTGCCGTCCGTACCCACCTCCGTCCGGCCCAACGATCCCGCGATCGACGTGACTTCGATGCTGTCGCCGATCGCGCCGGTCCCGGTCAGGGTGATGGCGTCGCCCGGGGTGAACGCGTCTGGGCCTCCGAACGCGAGGGGCTTCGAGCCCACCGGGATGAAGGCGTGCGCGGCATCGACGCCGGTGAGCAAGGACGCGAACGTGACCCGGTACGGCCGGGCGTCCCAGTGCTCGTCCGGGGTGTAGCTCCAGGAGCCGTCCGCTCGCACGGCTACCACGGTGCTGTTCGCGAAGCCGGGTAGCACGATGCGCAACTGGTCGCCGATGGCACCGGTCCCGACGATCGTCGGGGCGGCTCCCGGGGTGAAGGAGTCCGAGCTCGTCACGGCGAACGCTTTCGACCCGACCGGGACGAAGGTCTTCTTGATCGTGTCGAACTGCCCCGTGAAGGTCACGCTGTGCGGAGCGGCATCCCACACGCTCTCGACCTGGTAGGACCAGTCGCCGTTCGAATCGGCCTTCACCTGGGTCCGCTCGAAGGACGGGAGCGAGATCTTGACGAGTTCGCCGGGATAGGCCTTCCCTGTCAGGGTTGGCGGTGCGCCGGGTACGAACTCATCGGGACTCGTGATCACGAGAGTTGCGCGTGCGTGCTGCGTCGATCCCACCGGCTGCGAGGCGGCGGCTGGCACGGAGATCCCGACGGCGCCGAAGGCGACGGAGGCGCCGACGACAGCGGCGATGCAGGTGCGGGAAGAACGGTTCCGGAACACGGTGATCCTTTCGATCGGAAGCTGGAACACCGTATTTCACTGGTTCTGTACGCATACCGGCACGATGCAATAGACCGCCTACGATGGACGGGTGCTGCTCGCGATCGACACCTCCGCCGGGACGTCCGTCGCCCTCGTCGACCCCGAGAGCGGTGCGGCCCTGGCCGAGCGCAGCACGGACGACTCCCGTCGACATGCCGAGGTCATCGGCCCCTTCCTCGCCGAGGTCCTCGACGCGGCCCGCATCACCCCCGCCGACGTCTCGGGTGTCGTCGCAGGCATGGGCCCCGGGCCGTTCACCGGCCTCCGCGTCGGCATCGCAGCCGCCCGGACCTTCGCCGCTGCGCGCGGCATACCGTTCCTCCCGCTGGTCAGTCACGACGCGATCGCGGCCGACCAGGACCGCTCCGGTCCGTTCGCCGTCCTGACGGACGCGCGGAGGCGCGAGGTCTACTGGAGCGCGTACGACCAAGCCGGCACGCGCGTGGCGGGTCCCGGACTCGCCAAGCCGGCGGACCTCGACGAGGCGATCCGCGCCTCCTGGCCCGACGCCGTGAGCTGGGACCGGGTGACGGCCCTGTCCGTACCGGCCTGGAGGCTCGGCTCGCTCGCCGCCGACCGGCTCACCTCCGGTGCGCCCTTCGCGGACGACACCCCGCTCTACCTGCGCGACCCCGACGTGACGATGCCGGGAGCCCCGAAGCGGGTCGTCCGGTGACGGCCCTCCCCGACGGGCTGCGGTTGCGGCGCGCTCACCCGCAGGACCTCGACGACATCATGTGGCTCGAACACTCGTCGTTCCCGACGGACGCGTGGTCGGCGTCGCAGATGTCCGGCGAGCTGTACTCGCCGCACGGGTACTACGTCGTCGTCGAGACGACCGAGGGCGGGGCGCCGACGGTCGTCGGGTACGCCGGACTCTCGTCGCTCGCGGGGAACCCCGTCGCCGACGTCCAGACCATCGCGGTCTCGGCGGACCACCGGGGGAGGGGCATCGGGCGGGTGCTCTTCACGGAGCTCCTCGACGAGGCGCGGCGTCGTGGCGTGCGCGAGGTCTTCCTCGAGGTGCGTGCCGACAACCCCGTGGCCCAGGCGATGTACACCGCCTTCGGCTTCGAACGGATCGCCGTCCGTCCCCGCTACTACCAGCCGGACGGCGTCGACGCGTGGGTCATGCGTGCGGAACTCGTCCCGATCGCCGGGCCGGGACCGATCGGACAGGAGGCACTCGATGGCTGAACCACTCGTGCTCGGCATCGAGACGAGCTGCGACGAGACCGGCGTCGGGATCGTCCGTGGGAACACCCTGCTCGCGAACGTCATCGCCTCGAGCATGGAGGAGCACGCGCGGTACGGCGGCGTCGTCCCCGAGGTCGCGGCGCGGGCGCACCTCGAGGCCATGACGCCGACGCTCACCGCTGCGCTGTCGCAGGCGGGCGTGACGCTCGACGAGCTCGACGCCGTCGCGGTCACCGCGGGGCCGGGGCTCGCGGGAGCGCTCATGGTCGGGGTCGGTGCGGCCAAGGCGCTCGCGGTCGCGACGGGCAAACCGCTGTACGGCGTGAACCACCTCGTCGGACACGTCGGCGCCGACGTGCTCCGTTCGGACGGTTCGGAGATCGAACTCCCGACGGTCGCACTGCTCGTCTCGGGCGGACACACGTCGCTCCTCCTCGTGCGGGACCTCGTCGGCGACGTCGAACTGCTCGGCGAGACCATCGACGACGCGGCGGGCGAGGCGTTCGACAAGGTCGCCCGGCTGCTCGGCCTGCCGTACCCGGGTGGGCCGCAGATCGACAAGGCGGCGGCCGACGGTGACCCGACGGCGATCCGGTTCCCCCGCGGACTCACCCTGCCGAAGGACATGGCAGCGCATCGCTACGACTTCTCGTTCTCCGGGCTGAAGACCGCGGTCGCGCGATGGGTCGAGAAGTGCCGCGACGAGGGGCGCGAGGTCCCCGTCGCCGACGTTGCGGCCTCCTTCCGCGAGGCGGTGGTCGACGTGCTCCTGACGAAGGCGCTGAACGCGTGCCGCGACACCGGCGTCGACCGGCTCCTGCTCGGCGGGGGCGTCGTGGCGAACGCCCGGCTGCGCGCCGTCGCGATCGAGCGGTGCGCGGCCGCCGGGGTGTCGTTGCGGATCCCGCCGTTCGACCTCTGCACGGACAACGGCGCGATGATCGCGGCGATCGGTGCGCGGTTGGTCGCCGAGGGACACGCGCCGAGTGACCTCGGGATCGCGGCGGACTCGACGCTGCCGGTGACGACCGTCCAGGTCTGACGCGCGCAGACGCTGCCCGGTCTCACGCCGGGTGTCTGTGGGAGGATTCACAGGGCACGTCGAACGCCGTGCCGAGAGGGGTGGACGGTGTCCGATCAGAACCAGTGGCCGAAGCCGGGCGAGACGCCGGACGGCGGTGCGTCGTCGGTGCCGTCGGGTGCGGCCCAGTCGGAGTCCGGGCAGTCGGGGTCCGGTGAGCCGGGGGCCGGGCAGCCGCAGCAGTACGGTGCGTCCGCTCCCGAGGCGCCCGCAGCGGCGCCGAACGACCCGTGGGCGCAGTCCGGGCAGGGTGCGTCGGCGCAGGGTGTGTCCGAGGGCTCCACCGCTCCGCAGAACCCGTACGCGGCGCCGCAGCAGCAGAACCCGTACGCGGCGCCGCAGAACCCGTACGCCGCTCCGCAGCAGAACCCCTACGCTGCGCCCGGCCAGCAGAACCCCTACGGCGCCCCGCAGAACCCGTACGCCGCCTCCGGCCAGCAGAACCCCTACGGCGCCTCGCAGCAGCAGAACCCGTACGCGGCGCCGCAGAACCCGTACGCCGCTCCGCAGCAGAATCCCTACGCGGCGGCCGGGTACCAGCCCTACGCACAGCGCCCGAAGACGAACACGATGGCGATCCTCGCGATCGTGTTCGGCCTCGGTGCCGTCCCGTTCTTCTTCATGGCGATCCTGCTCGGCCCGGCGGGTGCGATCCTCGGTCACCTCGCCCTCGGGCGCATCAAGCAGACCGGTGAGGGCGGTCGCGGTCTGGCCCTGACGGGTGTCATCGCCGGCTGGGTGATGACCGGCGTGTGGATCCTGTGGATCATCGCGCTGTTCGCCTCGGTGGGGAGCACCTACTCGTACAACGACGACTACGGCTCCGGCGCCTTCATCGGCTGACGCGCGTCCCCGACGACCCGTCCCCACAGCCCACGTCACCCCGAACCACCGATCGCGGTGGTCGGGGTGACGTTCGTCGTGCGGAGCACGTGCCCGCGCCGAGAGCACCCGCTGCGGTGCCGCAGGTACCGGCCCTGCGGCATGCCGACGTCGCACTGGGCAACCCGTCGGGGGAGAGACGGCGGAGTCCCGGGGGGGGGGGGGGGGGGGGGGGGGGGGGGCCGCGCGGGGGGGGGGCGGCGGGGGCGGCGCGGCGGGGGGGGGGTGGGGGAGCCCCGGGGCCACGATCGTGGCCCCGGGGCTCGAGCAGCGCGAGTTCAGGCCTGCGTCATCGCGACTGCAGGGTGAAGGTCAGGAGGTCTGCGCCGTCCGACTGCACGGTGCGGGTGTAGGAGTCCTCCGCGAGGGCGGTCGCCGTGGTGTAGGACCACTTCCCGGCGGCGTCCGCCACGGCCTTCGTCTCGTACGCGTTGCCGGAGTAGACGTTCACGCGGGCGCCGGGCTGGGCGGTGCCTTCGATCTGCTGCTTCTGCCCGCGCACGAACGTCGTCGTGGTGACGGTGATGGGTGCGACGGTCGCCTGTCCGGCAGTCAGGGTGAAGGTGACGTCGTCAGTGCCGGCGCTCTTGAGCGTGCGGGTGAAGGTGTCGCCGGTGATGGCTGAACCGGTGGTGTAGTTCCACTTGCCGGATGCGTTGGCGGTGACGTTCATGAGGTACTTCGACCCGGCGTAGACGTCGACGCGTGCGCCAGGTTGAGCGGTGCCTTCGATCTTCTGCTTCTGTCCCTTGACGAAGGTCGTCGTGGTGACGGTGATCGGCGCGACGGCGGTCTCCGCGGTGAGCTGCTGCTCGACGGTCTTCCCGGTGCCTCCGAAGGCGGTCTTCACCACGACCGTCGTCGTCGGGCGTTCTGTCACCGGGAACGGGCTGGTGATGCTCCACTTCCCGTCCGGATCCGCATCGGTGATGGCGGCGTTCGGCCCGTCATGGCCGGCGAACCGCGCGCTCACCCGCGTGTTCGGTTCCGCCCGGCCGGAGATCGTCACGAGCTGTCCTGGACGGTAGGTCGTCGTGCCGACCTCGAGCGTCGGCGCGACCGCGGTGAGCGTGTGCTCGACAGCGCGCTCCGTTTCCCCACTCCGGCTCGTGACCGCGACCTTCGTGCTCTGCTCCTCCGTGACGGGGAAGCGGCTGGTCAGACTCCACCGGCCGTCGCCTCCGACCACCGCGCTGTCCGAGTTCGGACCGTCGCCGGAGAAGCGTGCGCTGACCGTGGCACCGGGATCTGCGGAGCCCTCCAGGGTGACGGGGAGGCCGGCCACGTACGTGGTGGTGTCGACGCTGAGCGTCAGCTCACTCGCCGTCAGCGTCTTCTCGACCGTCTTGCTGAAGTCCCCGAACCCGGTCGACACCCGCACGACGGCGTTCCGGTCGTGGACGGGGACCTTCCCGGTGAAGCTCCAGCGGCCCGAGCGATCCGCCGTCACGCGTCCGTTGTCGGACTCGTTCCACGTACCGGGCAGGTTCACCACCACGAACACGCCGGGGTTGGCGGTGCCGCCGACGGTGGCAACCTCGCCAGCGCGGTACGACTGCGTGTCGACGGTCAGGATGCGCTCGATCGCGGTCAGGGTCTGCTCGACCGCGTCGGAAGCGCTCTGCGCCGTGACCGTGAGGTCCGCCGCGGTCTGCACCCAGGTCGAACTCGTCGCCGTCCACGAACCGTCCGCCGCAGCGGTGGCAGATTGGAGGTCGTTCGGGTGATCGGGGTTGGCGAAGTGCACCGAGACCCGCTGGCCGGGGTTGGCGGAGCCGGTCACCGTGACTTTCTCGCCCGGGAGGAAGGTCTTCGTGACGATGGCCAGCTCGTGCTGCGCGTCCGGGGCCGTCCGGGACGTCGCCGCGGGTGCCGCGTTCTCAGCGGCATGAGCGATCGAGGTCGGACCGACGAGGGCGAGGCCGAGCACACCGACGGTGCAGGAGGTGAGGATGGAGCGCTTCATGGCTTCTTTCTGGTTGGGAAACCAGAATGTTACGCACAGAATACTGCATGCATCATGACTGCGCTGTGTTCAGCCCGAGACGCCCAGCCGCTCGCACAGGATCGCGGTGTGCCGTCCCTCCAGTCGGGTGAGCACGAGCGTGATGCGACCGCTTCCCCGCAGCCGCAACCGCTTCCGGAACTGCGCCGGGTCGACGTCGACCCCGCGCTTCTTGATCTCGACGGTCCCGATGTCATCCGCCGCCAGTCGCGCGGCGAGCTGCTTCACGTCGAGCGGCATCGTGTCGAGCACGCGGAAGCCCTGCGCGAACGGGGTCGGTACGGCTCGGTCCGAGGTCACGTACGCGATCCCCTCGGACAGCATGCGGCCGTCGATCGACCGGGCGAGGTCGCCGATGAGCCGCGCGCGGATGACCGCCCCGTCGGGCTCGTAGAGGTAGGCGCCGAGCGGACCGACGGGCTCGTCCGGAGCGTCGGACGCGCCCGTGAGCTCGGCGATCCCGTGCGGCCCGATGACGGTCGCAGCACGGGCCACACCGGGCCGGGCGAGGGGGCCGAACCAGAGGGCGAGTTCGACGACCTCGCGGTCGACGGACGTCCACTGCGCCTCGGCGGTGTCGGGGATGAGGTCCCGGTCGACCCCGGGGCCGAGCTTGACGCCCGTCGGGGTGGTCGTGGCGGCGGCGAACACGGTGTCGAGCGACGGGGACCAGTCGTCCGGATCGGCGAGGCGCTTCGTGTTCGTGTGGCCCGAGGTCCGGCGCGCCGGGTCCATCCAGACCCCGTCCACCCGCGACAGGTCGAACGTCGCCGCGTCGCCGAGCTCGACCCGGGCGGAGTCCCAGAGCGACAGGTTGTGCGTGGCGACGGCGGCGGTGACCTCGTCACGGTCGACCGCGACGACCTCGAGGTCGAGCGCGGCCATCGCCATCGCGTCCCCGCCGATGCCGCACCCGAGGTCCGCGACGCGCGCGAGCCCCGCTGCGGTGAACCGTCCGGCGTGCTGGGCGGCGACCTGCAGACGGGTCGCCTGCTCGAGGCCGGCCTCGGTGAAGAGCATGCGGGAGGCGAAGTCGCCGAACTTCCCCCGCGCCTTCTGGCGCAGCTTCGCCTGCGTGAGGACCGCCGCGACGAGGCCCGGATCGTGCCCCTCGGAGCGCAGCCGCGAGACGACCCGGACGATCTCACCACCGTCGGACACGGCCGGGGTACGGTCGAGCACGGCCATCCCCTCGGGGGTCAGCAACTGGGCGAGATCGGCGGCTTCCACCCGACGATCCTCCCAGGTCGCCGAGAGCCCGGTCGGACGTTGGCACTCGGATTGACCGAGTGCCAACGACGCTCTAGAGTTGGCCCGTTGGCACTCTCCTGTGCGTAGTGCCAACACGGTTCCCATCTGTACCGAGTCAGTACCGAGAAAGAAGAGGTCACCGTGGCCGTCAGCATCAAGCCGCTCGAGGATCGCATCGTCATCCGCCAGGTCGAGGCGGAGCAGACCACCGCTTCCGGTCTGGTCATCCCGGACACCGCGAAGGAGAAGCCCCAGGAGGGCGAGGTCGTCGCCGTGGGCCCGGGTCGCATCGACGACAACGGCAACCGCGTCCCGCTCGACGTCGCCGTGGGTGACAAGGTCATCTACTCGAAGTACGGCGGCACCGAGGTCAAGTACTCCGGCGAGGACCTCCTCGTCCTCTCGGCGCGCGATGTCCTCGCCGTCATCGTGCACTGAGCCCAGTCCACATCGAGAACGCCCCGTTCGGCTCCGGCCGGGCGGGGCGTTCCCACGTCCGCAGCCAGGCTGCGCAGGGTTCGGGAGGCGCGGCTCGGCCCCGCATCGTCGGCCCCCGTTCCTAGGATGGTTCCGTGAGTGAACCGTTCCCGGCCCGTCCGGCACGCAGCGAGGCGTCCGTCGGCGTCGTCCAGGCGATCATCGCCTACGGGCTGTGGGGCCTCATGCCGCTGCTCTTCGCGGCGATGGCCCCCGCCGGGGCGTTCGAGATCGTCGCCTGGCGGATCGTCTTCGGACTGGTGTTCTGCGCGATCGCGATCGCCGTCACCCGCTCGTGGCTCCGGACCCGCTCCCTGATCGCCCAGCGCCGGGTGATGCTCGTCATGGGCCTCGCCGCGGTGCTCATCCTGGTGAACTGGACCGTGTACGTCGCGGCGACGACCACGGGCCACACGGTCGAGGCGGCGCTCGGCTACTTCATCAACCCGCTCGTCACGATCGCGCTCGGGGTCGTGGTGCTCCGCGAGCGCCTCCGTGCACTGCAGTGGACCGCCGTGGGCATCAGCATCGTGGCCGTCGTCGTCATCGCGGTGGGCTACGGGCAGATGCCGTGGATCTCCCTCGTGCTGGCGTTCTCGTTCGGGTTGTACGGGCTCGTGAAGAAGCGGGTCGGCGGGACGGTCGACGCACTGAGCGGTCTGACGATCGAGACCGTGTGGCTGCTGCCGCTCGCCGTGGTCGCTCTCGTGGTGATGGGGGTGACGGGCCTCGGCGGCGGTGTGACGTTCACGAGCGAGGGCTGGGTGCACGTCCTCGTGACGGTGCTGACCGGGCCCGCGACGGCGGTGCCGCTGCTGCTGTTCGCGTCCTCGGCCCGACGGGTGAGCCTGTCCACGCTCGGGCTGACGCAGTACCTCGCGCCGGTGATGCAGCTGCTCGTCGGGGTGGTCGTGCAGCACGAGCCGATGTCGGGTGCCCGGTGGATCGGCTTCGGGATCGTCTGGCTGGCACTGGTCATCCTGACGACCGACTCGTTCCTGGCCGCTCGGGCAACCCGGCGCCGGGCGGTGGCGCCCACCGCGGCCGAGCCGGCCTGACGGTCGCCAGCCGCGCCTCCAGGGCTGCGCCGCGCCCACGCGCCACGCGACGGCCG